>CBFHHL010000068.1:0-3585 GCA_965655685.1 Luminiphilus sp. | reverse complement strand
GCAACGCACGTGGTAAGTTCATACCGGCACACCAGTTTCTCTCGCAATCAGATTTGAAACTACCTGAATCGATCATGGTGCAAACCGTGACTGGCGAGTACACGGATGATCACTGGGATTTTGTCGAGCCCACTGACACGGACATGCTGCTGATTGCCAATCCGAAAACGCTAAGAAAGGTTCCTTGGGCAAGAGAGCCTACGGCACAAGTTATTGCTGATTGCTACAAGGTATCCGGTGAACCTCACCCCTTGGCGTCTCGCAATGTTTTAAAACATGTTCTCTCGCTTTACGAGCAGGCGGGGCTTCGTGCTCAGGTCGCACCGGAGGTTGAATTCTTTCTCGTACACCGGAATACCGACCCCGATTACGAGCTGATGCCACCCAAAGGTCGGTCTGGGCGACGGGAAGTGGCCCGAATGTCGTTCAGTATCGATGCGGTTGCAGAGTTCGAAGACTTTGTGGAAGACATGTACGACTTCGCAGACGAACAAGCCCTCAGCGTCGACACACTCATTCATGAAAATGGGGCCGCGCAATTGGAGATCAACTTCAATTACGGCGATCCATTGGAAATGGCAGATCAGGTTTTTGTCTTCAAACGCACGGTCCGTGAAACCGCGCAGCGTCACAATATGTATGCCACGTTTATGGCTAAGCCTATGCAGAAAGAACCAGGCTCAGCGCTTCACATTCATCAAAGTGTTCTCGCGCTTGAGACGGGAAAAAACATCTTTAATGGCGCGGACAATGAGCCGACGGCCGAGTTGATGCACTACATCGCGGGTCTTCAGCGATATACACCTGATCTCATCAGTTTTTATGCACCCAACGTCAATTCTTATCGACGACTGGCACCGGATATCTCGGCACCGATAAATCTGAGCTGGGGATACGATAACCGTACCACTGCCTTTCGGGTTCCCGACAGTTCGCCCGATAATCGCCGCGTTGAGAATCGTTTCCCGGGCGCCGACGCCAACCCATACCTTGCCATCGCAGCTACGCTGGCGAGCGGTTTGCTTGGATTAGAGCATAAACTACAACCCACCGCTCCTCACCAGGGGACTGCCAACGAGGAGAGTGTGGAAGTCGCGAGATCACTTGAAGAGGCTGTACGTCGACTTAACGGGAATGAGGAGCTCGCAAAGGTAATGGGCGGTTTATTCCTTCGCGCTTATGCCGCGGTTAAGCTTGATGAGTTTGAAGAATTCAATCGGGTGATCAGCTCTTGGGAGCGCGAGCATTTGCTACTGCAGGTTTGAGTTTAGGTAATTCCGATAAAACATGACTTCTATCACCAAGGCTGGCGGATCTACCGCATATCTAGTACTGAAATACGCGGTCTATTTGGCGCTACTGGCAAACGTCTTTCTGTTTTTGATCGAGGAGATCGACTCAGCCGGGGCACTTAATACATCGGTAACAGGGTTTGCCAGTTTCTTTCAGATTTTCTCAACCACAATCGACACTGCTGCTTGGCTTGCCTTGCTCGTCTTTTTTGAGTTGGAGACTTATGTCCTGTCTGATAATACCTTGCGAAGTGGCGCAGGGCGACTGATTCACTTCGTTAGACTCTTATGTCTTGCAACTATTTCGATAGCTTGCTGGGGCTATTTTGCCGAGTTTGTTGGGTTGCTGGGTACTTATGCGATTACCCCCGCCAATTGCGCCACGATTGACAGCTCTTGGTCAGTACTCGTCAACTTAGATAGGTTCGAGCCGCTGGCCACACATCCTTGCGACGCTGGCGAATGGATTGCCCTGTCTGACTACGAGCGTGTCATTGCCACGCCTGAGTCGTATCAACGGGCGATTTTTTTGGCCGCTGTGGATTTTGTTAACGCAGCTGCATGGATCTGGGTCGTTATTGTATTAGAGGTTGAAGTGCGTGCAGTGCTCGCGATTACTGGCCGCCGGCGTTTGGGGGCCGCTTTTATCAACCCAGTGAAGGGGCTGCTGTACACGGTTCTATTTGCTGCAGCCGTGTATTGGGGTTTTGAGGACGATTTTCTCGACTTCTGGGATGCTGTTTTATGGCTGTTTGCGTTCTTTGTAATCGAGAGGAATGTCGTCACTTGGCGCAAAGAAACGCAAGGGGGTACAGCAACCTTCAGCGGCTAGAAGCTAAATTCATCATCGCCAAGCTCTTCTCGTAGCCGCCTAGCCTCCAGCATGTCTTCAGCACGCCGACGTCGTGCTAACAGTTCTTTTGGTGTTGTCGGTACATTTTCCGCAACCGGAAGGGAGTCAAATTCAAGATTTTCGGCGTCGTCGAGTAATGTCTCGTCGATATCATCTGAATCAATGGGGTCGCGATTTTCAGCGGAATTAAGCTGCATATTCACCTCCAGGAGAGCCAAAAGGTACAACTATGGATACGTCCGTTTGTTACCGCGACTTTCCACCTACTTTTATCGATAAGCAAGTATTTTTGAATCCCCATTTAGCGGCTTGCTTAGATGTGCTTGCTACACCAAAGCTAAGTGATTGAAAAAGCTCTCCCGCCACCACATCCCTGTAGTGATCCAACGTCCTTGTTGAGAGGCGGGAGTGAAATACAAGGAGCAATCGTTGTGCCAAATAGACGTAATCTGCGGGGGCAGACGAAAACACAAGGCCTCCTGTCTGATCGTCCGCCATTCTACTCAAGGGTGGACGTGTCCAGAGGCTCTTAGCCTGTGTCCAATGAGGATTTGATGTGTCCGGCAATCACCTCGGGGTCATCGGTGTCCACATCGACGGTGATATTAGCGTATCGTGCATAAAGCGGAACGCGCTCGTTATAAACGTCCATCAGCGTATGGTTACCGGGAGAGGCGATACCACGGTCGGGCGCCAATGAGATTCTGTATTCTACGGTGTCAAATTTCGCTCTGAGATACACTACCTTAGAGGCGCTAGCGAGTCGTTGCATGATGGCTTCGCTGTAAACTACCGATCCTCCAGTTGAGATAATCGCCGGATAAATAGCCATATCAAGCAGTACTTGCTCTTCGATCTTTCGAAGGGATTCATGACCCTTTGCGGCAATTATCTCCGCCAGCGTCGCTTGCTCTTGTTCTTGTATCAAGAGGTCGGTGTCGACAAATGCAAGGCCCAGTCGTTTTGCGAGCAGAACGCCGACTGTGCTTTTCCCACTTCCGGGCATACCTATTAAACTGATTACACGCGTCGAGTGACTCGTCATAGCAATGTCCTTCATAATCTGATTCTTTTTTACATCATTGCGACAACACAGATTGCTTAATCTTGCGGTGTCAAAACTTTACGCGCTGGGAGGCGTTGATGTTGCTCAAAACACCCCTAACAAATTTACACACCGGTCTTGGCGCGAAAATGGTTCCCTTTGCGGGTTATACGATGCCAATTAGTTACCCAAATGGCATTATCGCAGAACACAATCATACGCGCTCAAAAGCAGGACTCTTTGATGTCTCACATATGGGGCAGGTAAGCGTGACCGGTCCCGACATCGCTCGATCGCTCGAGCGGGTGATGCCTGCTGATCTCACAAATCTCCCTCCTTTGAACAGCACATACGCGTTGCTAACCAATGAGGCAGGTGGTGTCCGCGATGACCTC
>CBFHHL010000067.1:0-23294 GCA_965655685.1 Luminiphilus sp. | reverse complement strand
CCCACTGACAGTGCCTGTTGACGCAATCCGTGCTTGTCATTGAATTCGATTTCACGCGCGGCGGATTGACCCGCTGACCAATCCAAAAACTCCATTCCTGTCAGCTGGCGCTCTCCAATTCGAAGACCCGACATACTCATTAACTCACTGCGCGCGCAGTGCAAAACCTCAGCCGGCGTTCCCGGCGCGTCTGACTCGGGTAAGGCTGCGGAAAATTGCCCCATGTGGATACCACCCGGTGGCACCTGCTCAATCAATCTCGCTAACCGAATCGTTACGTCACCCACAATGTAGCTAAAAACAGTTGGGTTGATTCCCTCCGCCTGCGATAGCTCATAATGACTTCCCAGGTGAAATGCTGAGCGAAGTATCGGTACAGTCCCAACCTGCGATTTTTGCCGCGCCACGGCATTATCAATCAGCACTAACAGGAAAAAGGTTAGTAGATCGAGGTAGGGAAAGGCGCCCAAAACGCGATTCCAAACGTAGTAGCCATCCCCAGTGGTCGTCCGAGCAAAGCTAACTTCGACTCCCTCGCCTTTAAGCTTGGAATAGGCAGAGTTCATCGAAAAAGACAGGCTGTTCAACTGACTCGCTTGCTCAAAAGGCCTGAATAAGGAGAAATCTGCGATATCAAAAAGCGCGACTGCACGCTCCTCAACAAAGGCAATACTGTAGCGTTTTACCAACTCGTCAATTGCCAAAATCGTTGCATTATCATCAGCAGGTGCACTATCCAACTTGATAAAACTGGGTGCCACGCCTAGACGTGCAGCAATCGTGAAGATTTCTGCGTGACCTTTACGCCGGGAGCCGGATAGCAACCCTCGCACAAAAGTCTCGTTGGCCAGAGGTTGGGGTAATCGCTCATCGGGTGCTGTGAAGTTGCCCAAAAAATAGTGAGGGACAACAACGGTCAATAACCCACTTGGATCGAAAGCCCAGCACAACACCAAGCTCTGACCCAGCCGCCATTGCTTCTGTAACGTCGCCTCAAGCTGCTCTAGTGCCACCCTTTCAACCCATGCGCGCTCAACATATCCATTCATAGGGCAAGATTCGTTCTCGAACTTCCCTCCCTGCACTGGCATCATACTGGCTCGAGAAGTGGATTTCGTCATGTTTACTCATTTATTTAAAAAGCTTCCATCTAACCTGGAGGGGCGTCTTACCGCAGCAACTTGGGTAATGCTTTGCATGCTTCTTGTAAGCTTGGGCGGCTGTGGCAGTCTGAAAAAATACGACGTTACCTTTAATGATCGAGCTATCTATTCGCCTCAAGTCTTGTTTAGCGATTATCGAATCAACGACAGAGCCTTAAGTAATTGCATTGAACAAGCGATAAAGGACTTCGAGGTTTACACCGCCAGTGGTTTGGAGGTACTCAACTGCTCGGATGCTGGGATTAGGTCACTTCTAGGGCTATCACAATTTAATAATCTGAAGCGGCTTAAACTCTCAGACAACCAAATTCGAAACCTAGTTGAGTTGTCGGTGATGCACGCATTAATTGAGATACGGTTAGACGGCAATCAAATTGTCGACAGTGTCCCAATGGCAGTACTCCCCAACCTCGAGCAAGTCAATTTGTCCAGAAATTCGGCGTTGCAGTGCGATGGCGTGGCGCAATTCTCACCCGCTGTTCGAATCCTGATGCCGGAACACTGCCAGTCATGACCTACTGGCTTTATCGCGCGATCGGCTCGTTACCGCTCGCACTCTCATACCGCCTGGCAACACTTATCGCTTGGCTGACCCAGCACGTAGCCCGTTATCGCCTAAAAACCGTTGACCGTAACTTGCGCGCTGCTTTCCCCAAACAGACCGAAGCCTGGTACGCAGATACTCGCAGACGTTTTTACCAACAGCTTGCCGAGGTCGCGGTTGAATCCCTCTACGGCTGGCGCATACCCCAAGCAGAATTAGAAAAACGCATGAGGCTGGTTGGTTGGGAGCCTATTACTTCATCCGGCGATGGAACGCCAAAGCCTGGCATTTTGCTGTCGATACACCATGGAAACTGGGAATGGTTGATGCAACGTTCCAGTCTTGCAGCATCAGCACCGCTGGATGGTGTTTACAAACCGTTACACGATAAAGGCGCCGACCGCTTTGCACTCGAATCCAGAGGCCGCTGGGGCGCGACACTTGTCACGATGAAAGCTATGGGGCGTCACGTCTTACGAAATCGACGAACCCCGAGAGTGCTTGCTCTACTCGCAGATCAAGCGCCTGGGAAAAAGGAAACTGCACATTGGACAACCTTCATGAACCAACCCGCAGGCTTCTTTCTGGGACCGGCTACGCTGGCCAACATTACCCAATACCCTGTGTATTTCGTGCGCACTTCTCGAATAGATCGAGGCTATTACAACGTCGAGCTGATGGAGATCTGTTCAGAGCCAGGGTCTTTGTCCCAGGAGGAACTGATAGAGCGCTATGTTGAGTTGGCAGAAGAGACAATCCGCCGCGAGCCAGAGAGCTACCTCTGGAGTAACCGGCGGTGGAAGCGAAGCCCTCCGCAGGACATTACGGCGAGTCAGGCGACACTAACTGACGGTGACTCTGCGTCAGGTGAGATCCAATCAAATCCTTGACTCTGGGTGGCGTACAGCACTCGCGTGTTTGTCTCTTGTGACCAAGTTCCAAGTCGCGAGGAAACCGCTTCTACAGAGTTGTTTTGTTCCGAGATGTGACCCGCTATTACAACCTTAGGCGTCCCTTTCGCGGTCGATGTAAGCATTGCCATTGCTTGCTCATTGTTCAAGTGGCCGTAATCACCAGCAACACGTCGCTTGAGTGCGGCGGGGTAAGGCCCGCGATTTAACATTTCAAGATCGTGATTGAACTCGAGCAATAGCATGTCACACCCCGAAAAGGCAGCCTGCACGTGGGGTGAGACACTCCCAAGATCAGTAAGCACCCCTACCGTAATACCGTCATGAAAGAAACGGTATTGCACCGGTTGCCGCGCGTCGTGAGGAACAGTTATTGCCCTCACTTCAATGTCCCCTACAGAGAACGTTGAGTCACTCTCGATTTCCATCACAGAACGAGATGCATCGAGCTTTCCCGATTGGCACGTGCCGTAGGTCGCATAAATAGGTGCCGACGACGCCTTAGATAAGGCAGCTACACCTGCAATGTGGTCAGAGTGCTCATGGGTCACCAATATTGCATTGATATCGGTGACCTCTATCCCCAATCGTGGCAAACGTGCCACCACTTCTCTAACGGGGAACCCACAGTCAATCAACAGCACCGTGTTCTTCGAGGCTATCAGTGTTGCGTTGCCTTTACTCCCCGAGCCAAGCGAGGCAAGTCGCAGCATTAGGAAATATTGCCCTGCAAAAGAATAAGCAATCCTTGCTGTTCGATTTGATCAATGGCTTGTCCCTTCGAGTCCAGTACGTCGATGTAAATGAGTTCACTCTCTTGGGTCGTCAACAAAATCTGAAACTCTCGGCCTATGAGTGGATCATCACTATCGCTGCCACCCCATAACCAGCCAAACCATCCACCTTCATCTTCACCGTCAGGACCCAGATATGTCACGTAAAACAGCCCAGCGCTCCGATTCTTATCATCTACTCGGAAGCCGGCGTCAGAGAAGCTTTTTTCCGTAGCCGCCCACGCACGATTGAAGGGTAGCGCCAACCTGAGTCGCGCCCCTGCCGATGATTCCTCAAGTGCAATCCGTCCAGCGCCGGTCATCGCCTGACCAGCCATCATTGAAACAGGGGCTGACTCTGCGTTGTTGGCAATAAACTGCGCAATATTTCGGAGCATCTTTTGCTCTAGATCATCATCATCAGAACTCTCAGGCCATGAAGTTAGATCAATATCTTTTGCCTGATTCTGCTGAAGAACATGCAATTCCGAGGTGTTTCGCTGAACACCTGAATCGACACGGAAACGAAATCTGGACTCGAGCTCGCGATCTTGCAGCAGAACGAAGTCGGTATCGATCAACCCGCTCGTCGCATTGACACTAGCCACGTCGATACCGCTGCTTACCAAGAATGCGCGGACCTGCGGCCACAACTGCCCCGGCGCCACATTTACCACGGCCCAGCTATTATCGCCAAGACGTTGTAGACGAACAGCATCCACCTGCGAGCCTGAAGTCAAAGGTGCGGGACGTGGAACCTTGCCAGTCACTGGGATAGCAATGTTGACGGCCACTTCAGGAATGGGATAGCCCTGCTGAATCGCTTCTGAACCCAAATCTTCTGGCACCGATATTGGCGCGGTCTCAATCGCCGTCTCGTAGTCGCCGGACAGCTCCGTCTCAGTCTTCCAGGGGATGACCTTTACAGACTCGGGCAAGTAACTGCAGCCAGCACTGACAACCAGTACGAGAAATGCGGCACTGCTTCTTATTTTATGCATTCGTCTATCGCCTTGTTCAATGTTTCCCAATGCACCTCACTCAATGGTGTCAGAGGCAATCGCATCATAGGGTCAATCAACCCCATCTGTCCCATCGCATACTTCACGGGGATTGGGTTGGGCTCGAGGAAGAGCGTATCGTGCAATGCCCTCACGCTATCATCGATAGCACGTGCCGCAGCCATATCGCCCTGCAGCGCCAGTTTACACATATTGGCTATTTGAGCGGGCGCCACATTTGCTGTGACAGAAATGCACCCAGACGCGCCAGCCTCAAGTAAATCGCAGGTAGTACCATCATCACCCGAATAAACGGCAAAACCGTCGGGTAGCGCCTCAATGAGTGCAGCGCCTCTTGCCACATCGCCCGTGGCGTCCTTCAACCCAACAATATTTTCTATCTGGCTAAGCCTAAGCACCGTCTCTGAGGCGAGATCGCAGCCTGTTCTTGAAGGCACGTTGTAGAGCACAATCGGCAAATTAATAGCGCCCGCTACGGCCTTAAAGTGCTCATAAAGACCTTCTTGTGTAGGGCGGTTATAATACGGTGTAACCAGCAAGGCGCAATCCGCCCCCGCCTCGGCAGCCGCCACCGTCAACTCGACGGCTTCTAACGTCGAGTTCGAGCCTGTACCCGCCACTACGGGGATTCGACCTCCGGCATGGCTAACACCAAAGCGTATTACCTCGCGGTGCTCCGGGTGACTCAGTGTAGACGCTTCACCAGTTGTCCCCACCAAACCTAAGGCCGCCGTGCCGCTCGCAATGTGCCAGTCAATAAGGCGCTCAAGTGCCGCCCAGTCGATATCCCCTGTGTCTGTCATCGGGGTTACCAGCGCAACGATGCTTCCGGTTATCATCAGCGTACTCCTGAGGCGGGGAAATTCGAAGTGAGGAAAAATATGAAGCCGCAATTATCCATGTCGAGCGCCGTTTCACAACCGGTTTTACCGGGACTAAGTTGGGTGTTTCTCGTGTTTATTTTTTTGGTCACTGCTTTGACCGTGCAGAGCGTCCATAGTTCAGAACTTGACGTCCAGATTCGCCCGCTGAGTGCAATCGACAAGCAGTACATGGAAGAACAGCGTGCAGCGATTGAAGGCCTTGCTAATCGGCTCGGTCGCAGGCTTTCCGGCGCGCCTAGTCGTGATCTAGACACCTTACAAATCATCATTGATCGCCGATGGATTGAGCAAGAGGACGCTAGAACTCAGCAGGCCATGGGTATTGTCTTTGGTGATTTACTAGCCACAGAGCTTGGCTTGGATTGGGTCGTCTACCGGGATCGAGCCGGACGGTCACGCGCACTAAGGTACCGAGACCAAGAAATTTATGTTTTCCCGATTACCATGATCTCTCGCCGCTTGGCCGCTAAGGCGGAGACTAGCGTGAAATCTCTATTTGATGAGCAGGTAATCAGACAGCGCCAACGTTTACCCGGCGCCCGCTGGATGCCGTCGCGTTAATTAAAACCTCAATAAAGCTAAAGGTGTCTATTACAATCTAGAAAATGGTAAAGCATTGCGGCAGTCGCAGAGCCGCATTTACACGCCAACTTGCGCAGGGATACGTCAAGTTCTGAATAATGAATTGCTTACGAGCTTTGGCTCATGCGGCTGGAGTACGGGGATGTAATGTGCGTTTTCTGTTTGAAGCGCGTCGGTTTGCCAGTCCTAGTTCGCAGGCTTTGATTTATGCATCGCGATGCATAGCGGGGAAATTGAAGCTACGCTCGTAATCGATAACCCCATCCACCCAAAATGCCCTGTGACGAGCGCCCTCAGCCTCTCTGTCACCCGACTCATAACCCGCATCACCGGGATATAGCATGACAATATCATCCGAGTTGTCGACAAGTATTTTTGGATAAAAATATGGGGCTGTTCGGCTGCTAGCACTCGCTATTGCCTCGGCCACAGTATCACTCTGTGAGACATCTAGCAGACTAACAACGGTTGGCGGTGGCAACCGCAGGCTACCTGCTCGGTGTTCGCTGACAGCATCACTGGGCGACATCCATACAGCCTCCACCATTTCCTCGCCATCCACTTTTACGGTCGCGCTTTCAGGCAAAGTTGCGATGAAAAACCATGTGGCGAAACGGCGTTTCTGACCTTCGGGCGTCAACCAGTGAGAGTAGGTGGTGAGGGAATCGAGCCCAAGAGTAACGTTGGCCTCCTCACGCAACTCTCTGAGTCCACCGCTGGCCGCGCGCTCAAGCTCGGTGCTACCAACATCTTCATCGTCGATCTTACCGCCCGGAAACATCCAAACGTCCGCCATATTTTTTGCGTTTGAATTACGCTTGAGTAATAAAATCTCTAATCCAGAATGACCGTCCCGAACCAGCAAGATCGTCGCCGACAAAACGGCTCCGTTGCGGTCCGCTAGGGGCAAGTCAATGCTGGCCAGCATAATTACAATCGAAGCACTGGAGGTAGGCGTGTTTGGGGTCCTGCAGTTTCGACAGAACTGTTAGTGGCTCCCGAAGCGGTGATAGCCATACCATGACGTTTTCCAACGTCGTCGGCATCGACACCTTCAAATTTTTACCCAACTCCTCTAATACCAACTGCTGAGGTGAGATCGGAGTTCCAAAGCGCTCCGCTTGGAAATTCTCGACACCTGCGAGTGCTGCAGCCGCGGCAATAGCGTCGTTCAAGCTACCCAGTTTATCGACAAGCCCAATCTCTACTGCTTGTCGCCCAATCCATACTTTACCGCCAGCAATCTCATCTACCTGCTCGACAGTCATGTCACGCCCACTCGCTACCAACGCCAGGAACTCCTGATAGATACCATCGATTACGGCTTGGAAAATACGGCGTGTGTTTTCGTCTAACGGCTGGGCAGGATCGAATCCTCTCGACATATTCGTTGTGCCGACACCATCCACACTAGCCCCGAAGTAGTTAAAAACACCTTCGATCGTTGGGAATACAGAAAAAGCACCGATGCTTCCTGTAATAGTGGTTGGCAACGCCCAAATTTCGTCCGCCTCAGCTGCGATCCAATAACCGCCTGAAGCCGCGGCACTCCCCATGGACGCAACCACCGGAATGCCAGCCTGGGAGATCTCTTGGACTTTAGTGCGAATTTCCTCTGACGCAAAAACGCTACCACCACCCGAGTTGATTCTCAGAACGATTCCCGCAACGTCTGCATCCATCGCCTCATTCAGCTGGTTAACGATTGTTTCACTACCAGCAGATCCTTGCACACTCTCACCGGGTATTAATGTGCCCTCAACCGGTACGACTGCGATTGTCGCGGATGTTTCATCATTGGGCTGCCGGATGTCCATCAGGTAGCGACTCAACCCGACTAGCGCTGGATCCCCGTCCTCATCAACAGCATCCACAATTTCAGTGACACGGGCTTCCATAGCATCACCGCTCAAAAGTGCGTCAACATACCCCTCTTCCAAAAACACCTTTGCAAGATCACCGCCATGAGCTTCCAATCTGGCCGGAAAGTCATTGATAAATGCCGTTACCTCACCTTTTTTCTTTCCTCGACCTGCTTCGATTTGCGCGGTGTAGTCTTCCCAGAGGCTATTAATCCAACGCGTGACCACAACCCGCTCTTGCGGCGACATATCGTTACGTAGATAAGGCTCCACAGCCGATTTATTCTCGCCGGCACGAAAGACGTGGAAATTGACCCGTATATTGTCTATAAACTGTTTCAGGTAAGTCCGATAAACCCCAAAACCCATCAAACTCACGCCTCCCTCCGGATGAAGGATGATTTCGTCTGCCTGCGACGCAAGTAGGTAGTGGGACTGACTGTAGTAATCACCCACCGCAAGGATCGGTTTTCCTGAAGCCGAGAAACGTTCAATCGCTTCGATGATCTCCATGGATTGACTGGTGGAGGGGCCCGCTAAATCTTCAAGATCGAGAATCAGTGATGTAATGCGGTCATCTTCAGATGCAGCGTCGATCGCTTCGATCAAGGACGATAGAAGTAACTCACCACCCAGCTCGCTGGCGAAGAGTGCATCCACGGGTTCGAGCGGAGTCCTGTTCTCAACTAATCGCCCTTGGGGTGCTACCAGCAAGCCTGCACGCTCTGGAAAGGGCTCGGGCACCGTTTCTGAGAGGCTAATCGAGAACACAACCACGAAAATACCAACAAACACCAAGGGCACTAGCACGGTGATCACTTTGCTGATCGCCGACAAAATTCGCCAAATCGATTTCAATAATTCCATCAATAACTCTCTTACCTACTTACATTCAAGCTATGAGCTTACCCAGTTCTCACCACTGTTTTGTTGTAAACGACGCTATTCTTCGGCGACGCGTTTCTCTCGACCTCTGAACCGTATATAAGCTGTGCAGCTCGAGAAAAGCAGGACCACAATAACCAAACCACTAACAACAATCACGTTATGCGGTCGCGCGAACGTATCCTCAACGGCACTGGTAAAGTAAAACAAAAGCAACAAGCAATACCAAATTAACCAGTGGAGACTGTCTCGTGCCACGCCAATCATGAACAACAGTAGTGGCGAAACCGAAATCAACCACACTGGCCATCTAGCGCCAAGCTCAAACATCTCGAGACCACCCTGGACAATCAACGCAACGCTCAGTATCCAGATACTTATCCAAAGTCGCGCCGTAAGCGTCCCACGCGGTGTCATGACGATACATCCATTAACCGCGGCACTTTAAGTGACGATCGTGCACTAAACGCAGAACTTTTCATTCCATATCCTATTTCCACGAGAGAGCTCGCTTCCATTAAACGCAGCAATTCCATTAGAGCGACTCCTTTCTACAGAAGGGACAAGTACTAGTGTACAGAACGGATAAGTACTAGGAAGGGAAGGCATCACGACGAAGCTAGCTGTCGAGAATGCAGTAGAGCGAGTCGAGCGAGTCGTTTACCTAGGGCTTGGCACAGAGCTGCTTCATGATCTGATAATTCACCATCCCTAGAACCTCCCTCGGCCCAGTGACTGGGACCGTAAGGCGTTCCCCCCGAGCGGGTGGAGTGAAGCTCAGGTTCACCGTAAGGCAAGCCAACGAAGAGCATTCCGTGATGAATGAGCGGTAGCGCCATACTCAGTAGTGTCGATTCTTGGCCGCCATGCAGCGACGCCGTGGAAGTGAACACGCCCGCGGGCTTGTCGACTAGGGCGCCACCCATCCAGAGGGATGAGGTACCATCGATAAAGTATTTGAGCGGTGCTGCCATATTGCCAAAGCGCGTGGGACTTCCAAGCGCCAGAGCTGCACAATGTCTAAGATCCTCGTCATCACAATATACTGGACCCGTTTCCGGCACATCCGGCAGTTGAGGTCGATCTGTTTCAGCGCTCACTGGCGGCACGGTTCTCAAGCGTGCTTCGACGCCCGACACCTGCGCAACGCCTCTGGCAATTTGCCGGGCCATTACCTCGGTAGATCCGTGACGCGAGTAATAAAGGATCAGAACATACGGCTGCTCCACCAGCAGACTCCTACAACTTCAAAGGTTGTCCACAATATCACGTCGTCAGCATAAGGCGGACCTCGTTATAATGAGCTAGACAACAAAAGATAGGACGATATGAGGTCACTCCAACTCTTCAAATTCACGCTCATAGTCATAGCACTCGCGGGCTGCTCAGATGCAGAGCATCCGTTCGAGGGTAAGGACTGGACTGTGATCAACTATTGGGCAGTTTGGTGCAAACCTTGTCGAGAAGAGATCCCCGAGCTCAACGTCCTGAATAGTGAATCCGGTATTAGAGTATTTGGGGTCAATTTTGATCGCAAGACGGGAGCCCCGCTCCAGGCAGACGCGAACGCTTTGGGACTCGCATTCGCTAACATCGAGGATCCTAGCAGACAATTGGGTATCGAACGCCCCTCCGTTCTGCCCACCACTGTGGTGATTACACCTATGGGCGACGTGGCTGCTGTACTCATTGGCCCTCAAACGTCGGACTCAATCCTAGCGATCGTGAGACCTGTATCGGCTGTGGCTTCAGACAAAAAAAACGCCGACTAAAAAGTCGGCGAATTAAAGGAGCCACTCAAATCGGGAGACGATTCCTCATCTACCCCTCAGACGTTTCCCTAGCACTGCCCCCGTTGCAATGCCGCCTGCTGGATATTTATTAAGAACACCCGATTTCCAAAAAGTTCACACTTTTTGGAAAAAAGTCTAACTAGCTTGCCAAACGGCCGATCCGGCCTGCCCGCTACCCGATGAAACCGTGAGTTCGACCTCCACCAAATCAGGGTCTGGCTCGCTCTCTATGAGCTCCCTAAGTAGCAAATGGGAGAGCTCCTCAACGGTGACATTCGCTACAGGTAAGACCCATGTCTCATCGGCCAAGAACTTAAGTACACGACCATTAAAGTGCGCATGAATCTCATCACCCACACGTTCAATCGTTTGATAGGGGGAGAATTCGGGTAAAAGCATGTACTCATCATAGCGATCACATATGACCTTAATTCGTCGCTTGTACACGTTGTAATCTGCTGAGAACCCGTTCTCACCCATTGCGGCAACAATCCTGGCGGTCACGAAATAGTTATGTCCGTGTAGCCGTTCGCGCTCTGTTGCAGAAAAAATCGTGTAATGCGCTGACGAGAACTTATGAGCTTGCTTATCGATGTGGAGAGTGACTAAGCGGGACACTGGATTACCTTACGTTTTATTGGGTGGATTTTGACGTTTCTTGGTTCGGGCGTCTCTTCTTTGCCTAAATTTTCGAGCTGCCTTTTTAAAGCGGCCGTTGTTTAACACCCTCGGCGGAAGATCTTTGAGACTCTCATTTTCAGAATTGAGGCTTTTTGCACTTCGGTAAGTTTACACTCAAGCGAGAGTCACCCTCTGGTTTTTTCAGTCAAGATATCGCAAACCCGTAGCTTGCCGCCCGTGATCTCAACTCACGACCCAGTTCACCTTTGCTCCCAATTCGGTGTGGCGTCAACCGCCGTTCAATCTGCCCACTTACATAAAAATTCAGATCGAGCTGCTTACAGGGGCTCTTTTTAGGCCTCCCTATCCCAACCACACTCGAACCGCACGCACCCAACGTTCACTCGTGCGCCAGCGGGCCTTCTCCTCTGAACGCTTCTATTTCCGTTTAAGTCTTCGGAAAAAGACATGATCAAACTCATGGGCAACGTTACGACCAACCGCACACATTAGATGTGTTTCTCTGCGAGATTTACTTTCTCTAGTAGCATTGCAATCCTAGCCGATCGCGGGCGCGTAGGATAACCTGCCATTCCAAGCAGAGTCAGCGTGAGCGCAATGAGCAAAACAGCCATCATAAGCGGTGCAAGCTCCGGAATTGGAGCGGCGACCGCTCAAGAGTTTATCAATCTCGGATACACCGTCGTAAATATCGCCCGCCGTAAGAGTCCGGTTGGCGGCACCATCAACGTCAGCGCTGATTTAAGCACCGAAGAGGGTGCCAAAAACGCGGCAATTGAAGCCGCAGAGGCGATTCCCCCCGGGAGTCGCATTGCGCTAGTGCACAACGCGTCACTTATGCTTAAAGACTCTGTCCACGATTGTGATAACGCCGATCTAATGCGGGTTTTAGCGGTCAATGTAGGTGCCGTGAACACACTTAATAGGGAGCTGTTGCCACACATGTCCGCGGGCTCGAGCATCATCTATATTGGTTCCACTCTGTCCGAAAAAGCGGTTGGCGGAGCGCACAGTTACGTCATCAGCAAGCACGCGCAATTAGGACAAATGCGGGCCACCGGTCAGGACTTGATGGGCTCTCACATCCACACGGCCATGATCTGCCCAGGATTTACCGACACTGAAATGCTCAAACAACATTTGGGTGGTGATATCGAGCTTATGCATGAAATCGGCTCGCAAAATGGCTTCGGTCGCCTTGTTGCGCCCCAAGAAATCGCTGCCGCAATCATCTGGGCCCACCAAAGCCCGGTGATTAACGGCTCAGTAATCCACGCGAACCTAGGACAAATAGAACGGTGACAGACGCCAACTCACTCACCCCGGTACAGTTAACCGAGCGCCGAGAGCGTGTTTTCTTGGTTCTCGCAGGCGTTTTTCTGTCTGCCATGACGTTGTTGAATGTGATCGGCATCACCAAGTTCATCCAACTGGGGCCGTTGGCAGTCGCGGTTGGCGTTCTACCCTATCCGATCACATTTTTGTGCACAGACCTCATATCCGAACTTTACGGTAAGTCCCGCGCGAACTTTTTGGTCACGGTGGGGCTATTCATTAACGGCTTCATTCTTCTGGTAATGACAGCAGCACAATACGCCACCTCGGTGGACCCTGCTAATATGCCGCCGTGGCAGGTTCTCCAGCTTGCGCAACCTATTCCACTACCTTCAGGAGAGTCACTCGAGGGTGACGTCGAACTTTTCTCAGTGATGTATGCGATGACCAGTGGTGCGGTTACCGCTTCCATGGTCGCGTATATCACCGCGCAGTATTGTGATGTGCAGTTATTTCACTTCTGGAAACGTGTCACCAAAGGAAAACATCTCTGGCTTCGCAACAATTTCAGCACCCTTCTTAGTCAGCTCGTCGATTCAATCATGGTTGTCACAGTGACTTTTGGCGCTGTGTTCCTTCGTGGGGAAATGGCGTTCCAAACACTTCTGGTTCTGGTGGCTAGCAACTATGGATTCAAAGCGGCCGTGGCACTCCTCGATACAATTCCGCTCTACATCTTAGTGGCGCGGTTGAGGCGTTATCTTGCTCTGGGTGAAAGCGAAACGATCGTGGCTCATCCCTCCTCCTAACGTCCCACAGCGTCACCCGCTCAGCCACCTTCAGTCGACCCAGTTAGAGTCCAAGTGTTTTCAAGAAAGGGATGGTAGGCGTGCGCTGCTCGATCAAGCTTAATCGCTCAATTTTCTCTAATGCGTTTAGAGCCTCCACGGGTGTTTGCCTTAGCCGGCGTGTCAGGTAACGAGCAGCTTCCGAGGTGAGAATGAAACCCCGGTGTCGTGCGAGCCTGATCAGCAAGATCTCAAAAGAGTCCATTTGCCAGCTTGGAATTTTAAATCCAGTTAGCAGTGAAAACCGTGATCTCAAATCAGGCAACAAATGATCAAGACCGGAGACTGAGACTCGGGACGAGACAATTAGCGACGTGCCAGTGCCCATACATCGGTTGAAACAATGAAATAACGCCTCTTGCCAGTCAGGGCTTGACGCCGCTAGATGAACGTCATCGATGAGAACAGCCGCGCTTGTTTCAATACCATCCAAAAGGGCATCCGGTGGAGCATTTAACACTAACGACAACGGGATATAACTCGCATCATGACCGATAGTCGCGCATACCGCTTGCAGCAAGTGACTCTTTCCGAGTCCTTCAGCTCCCCATACATAAACCCCCGGGGGAGCAATCGATATGCTGTCGGCCAATGCGTGCTCTAGAAGCTCGGTCTCCCCTCTCGACACCCAGTGCTCCCAAGTCGCATCAGGATCAGTAGCGATCGGCAACACAAGCTGCACAGGAGTAAGGCTCATCATAGGGCCTCACTGCCCCAAATAGGCGTCAGAGGTCAGGTAGACAGCCACCAGTCGACGGCAAAACACAATTAGCACGGCAGCCACAGGTAACGCGATCAACATTCCAGTAAAGCCGGCGAGCTGCCCTCCCGCCATAAGCGCGAAAATAACCGCCACGGGGTGCAGTCCTATCCGGTCTCCGAGCAACATGGGGGTCAGCGCAAAGCTTTCAATCAGCTGTCCGATAATAAATACGGACCCAACAAGCCCCAAAGCCCAAAAATCTAGACCAAATTGCAGGTAAGCGACGATCATTGCGCTGCCAACACCAATTACAGCGCCGGCATAGGGAATGATACTCGCAGCACCTGCGACAAGGCCGAGGACGACTGCATAGTTCAGGCCAACCAGCCAAAGCCCCGCACTATAAATTAAAGCCTGCGCACCCATTACCACCAGCTGCCCGCGCACAAAAGCCTCCAGAACGGAATGTGCCTCACTGATAGCATCTGCCACACCACTCACCATAGCGCGAGGCACCAACGTCATAAGACCCGCCATCATCAGATCCCAGTCACGCATTAGATAAAACGCAACTACCGGCACCAAGACAGCATTAAGCAACCCCGTTACCAGCGCGAAGCTCGAGGTGGTGACTTGCTGGACAACGCCTCCCGTCATTTTGCCAACTGACGACCATTGCTCGCTAAGACGTGTTTGCCAATCAATGTCGGGTAGATTGATAGGGGTAAGGCTGAGTAATGCTTGTAACTTTGGTACGGCTACTGACGACACCCATCGATACGCATCGGGAATACCAGCTAAGACGTCGGAAACCTGTTGCAGAAAGATGGGGGCGACGACGGCCAATAAGAGAACAAGTAACCCGACAAAAAAGCCAAAAACGATGACAACACCGCTTGTCCGCGAGAATCCTCGAGCTTCCAGACGATCTACCATCGGATCGCCGAGGTAGGCGATCAGAGCGCCAATTACAAAGGGCGTCAAAATCCCCCGCAAACTAATCAGCGCCGCAAGCACTAAGGCCACGGCGAGGCTAATAAAAAGCCATTGTGACCAAGACGGTTCTTTTCGTTCTAGCTCACTCACTTCAAAGACTCCCAAACCAACTCAAGCTCATCTCGACGCGTCACAGGTTGAGTCAACAATCCCGATCGCGTCGGAATGAGTCTTGCGACTTGCTCCGCAGAAGACACGCCGACGACTCTATAGGTGACCATATCGCCAACTAGCGAATCAATTCTGAGATCCACAAGCTGGCCCAGTTCACTAAAGACAGTCGAGACAGCGCGATAATCTGCATAGGAATGAACGCCACGCACCGAGACGGCAATAGCCTCAGACACCTCAAACTGCTGTAAGGTTACTGCGAGCGAATCGCGCATCGCGTCGACAGCCAGATCGACGCCGCGCTGCCAAAGATCTGAGAGTTCAGAGGCTCGAAATTGAACACTTGCTGTCTGGGCAGGACCTACATAGTACCAATCGACAAGTTTGCTCCCATCGCTTAGGTCGATCCAGCGACCAACCAGGGCATGCTCTGTACCGTATCTTAGCGACGCCCGCCGAACTTGATCGAAGTCTCGCTCCCAAATTGCGTTAACCGAGAGCGCCGCCGAATCCGCCAAGTCGAGCAGGGGAAACCGAACCTCCACGCCGCGGGTCTTAAATTGTTCCAGCGAGGGTGACAACAATTCGTCATCATCCGACCTTGCAGCGAAGCGCCGAGAAAAGGGTTCATCCAAGGCCAGCCAAATCACCAAGGGCGGGCGGCGTTGCTCCCAGTACAGCACTGAGTGATCGCGAAACAAGCTCCGGACGAATGCGTTATCAAATTCAAAAAATACGCGGGTGCCGGCCTCCATATCATCTTGGTAGCTGTACAACAGCACGTGTGATTGCGCGTCTTTCACAGCCGCCGCAAAGGCTGCTTCGTCAAGAACTTGCTCGTCACCAGAGACCCTGACCAGCACGCGAGCCAGAGCATCACCGGCAGCTCGCTTAAGCTCACCTGCACTGCGGTCTTGAACAGCCACCGCCTCGGCGAAAAAATCATCGGCACTAAGTACAGAAGCACTGCTAAACAGCCCTGTTAAGGTCAGCAGAATTGCCCCAAAGATTGCGTAAATAGGTCTCATATTTGCAGTTTACCAGCGAAAGTTGAGTTGGTCGCTTTCCTCATGAGTAGTCAACGAGTAATCTTCCCGCCCATACGAGAGGGACGTTATGACAGACCGGCAACAAACCCAAGGATTAACTTACAAAGACGCAGGCGTCGACATAGATGCAGGCAATGCTTTAGTAGATCGTATCAAGCATGTATCGAAAGCGACGCGACGACCGGAAGTACTTGGCGGTCTGGGAGGGTTTGGCGCACTGTGTGAAATTCCCGAAGGCTATCGCAGTCCCGTACTGGTATCAGGCACGGATGGTGTCGGAACAAAACTGCGTTTGGCGATGCAACTGGACCGGCACGATACCATTGGCATTGATTTGGTGGCCATGTGCAGCAACGATATTGCCGTGGTAGGTGCTGAGCCACTTCTTTTTTTAGATTATTACGCCACGGGGAAACTCAACGTCGATGTTGCAGCCAAGGTGATTGAGGGCATAGGCAAAGGCTGTGAGCTCGCAGGGGCTGCACTCGTAGGTGGCGAGACAGCTGAGATGCCGGGGATGTACGAGGGCGAAGACTATGATCTCGCTGGGTTTTGCGTCGGCGTTGTTGAGAAAAATCAAATTATTGACGGACACAAGGTCGCCCCCGGTGACGTTATTATCGGTATCGCCTCCTCAGGCCCCCACTCGAATGGCTATTCACTGATTCGCAAGATTATCGAAGTCTCAGGTGCAGATCTTTCTTCGCCCTGTGGATCGACGACACTTGCCGATGCATTGATGGCACCAACACAGATTTACAACAAGCCACTGTTAGCGCTGCAACGAGAGATCAAACCTCATGCACTGGCACACATAACGGGCGGTGGTCTCCTAGAAAACATCCCAAGAGTATTACCCAAGGGGTGCTCTGCTGCACTCGACAAATCGTCATGGGATATACCGCCAGTATTCACGTGGCTTGCCCAAGCAGGCGGCGTCGCCGAAGAAGAGATGCACAGAACGTTTAACTGTGGTGTCGGGATGACCGTTATTGTCGGCCCGGCGAAAGCGGAGGCTGCCATTCAGCTACTTACTGAGCAAGGTCTAAACTGCTGGGAACTGGGATGCATCGAGGCTGGAGATGGCTCTGTGGAGTTCAGGCCCTAAGCGGCGAACACTTGGAAAGTGTCTGTAAATGGCGTCGCAACTGCACTCAATCAAGCCCAAAAAAAACGTTGTTATCCTAATTTCGGGACGAGGCTCCAATATGGAGGTGTTTCTCGACGCGAGCAATCGAGGGCTTCTGGACGGCGCCATCGTGCGGGTTATAAGCAACCGTCCGGATGCTCAGGGCATTGTCACTGCAAAGCAGCACGGTATTGCAACAGCTGTGATCGACCATAAGCAATTCGAGACGCGCGAGTCTTTTGACGCAGCACTGGCGGATGAAGTAGCTTCGGCTAACCCCGATGTGATTGTACTCGCTGGTTTCATGCGCATCCTCACGCCGGTATTCATAAACCAGTTTTTGGGCAAGCTGGTGAACATTCACCCGTCTCTGTTGCCTAAGTACACAGGACTGAACACACATCAGCGTGCAATTGACGCTGGAGACACTGAGGCAGGCGCGACCGTGCACTATGTAACGAATGAACTTGATGGCGGCCCCGCGATTTTGCAGGCGCGTGTGCCCATTTCAGAGCGTGAGACGGCGCAGACACTTGCATCAAAAGTACTCAGAGTTGAGCATCTTATATTTCCTACGGCGGTTAATTGGCACCTTCAAGAGCGGGTCATTTTCACCGAGCTCGGAGCCTATTTGGATGGCGAGCTTCTGCCATCATGCGGCGCTACTTGGGGTCCAACCCATGCTTAACCGCCACATACTCTGGGGGGCTAGCCCTCGTCTTGCAGTCACGCTAAGCATGGCGGCCACATTAGTAATCGCCCCACTCTTCTCTCCGGCCGTCAGTGCACAGCCCTCGAATACTAGGACCACTGCTTTGCGACCTTTCGAGGCCATCTATAAAACGAATGCGCTTGGAATGACACTCGATTTAACCCGCTCACTGACACGAGATGGAGATACCTATCGTCTTGCAAGCAGGGGTGAAAACTTCCTCATCAAGATGAACGAGTCCGCTGATTTTCGTCTGACCAACTCAGGTATTGAGGGGATTCGATTTACGTCGAAAGTAAAGACACTCAAGAAGAGTAAACGGGCCGTCGAATTTGATACCGAGCTAGGCATTATCAGAAGCTTCAAGCGCGATGAGTGGAGCGAGCATGAAATGGAGCCAGGCGTACTCGATCAATTTTCGCAACAGCAACAACTACGATTGACGCTAATACAATCAGTTGAGCCACCGGAGACGCTCAATTTCCGTGTAGTTGATGGCGCGAAAATCAGTGACAAGTCTTGGCAACGTTTGCCCGATGAAATTTTGCAAACTCCCCTTGGCGATATTAACGCTGTCCACTATCGGGCCGTGCACAAGAACCCGCAAAAGCGCGCGTCTGAAATTTGGTTGGCGCCCAGCCTTGACTACCTGATGGTGAAAACCAAACACGTAGAACGAAGCTCGACAATTAAAGTAGACATTAAATCACTGTCATGGCTGGACGAAGACCCGATTGGAAGCGGCTCCAACTGAGAAATAAGAGCAACTCCTACTAAGGGTTGGGAGCGACTCCCGCTGACAGTTTTCCTGCGACTATAGGATCCTTTTGTTTACGTCAGAGGTTTTGCGTCTGACCACTCTGGGTGAATGACGAACTCGATCGCCTGCAACCGTTATTCAAAATGGCATGTTGTCTAGCGCACGTGCCACCCATCGGTATGTTTATCAGTAACCCACTCGCCAATACCGACACTCATGGAGTGATCAGAGGCATCAACCTCAGCAATAATTACTACTTGGCTTAGGTCTTAGGTCTTAGGTCTTAGGTCTTAGGTCTTAGGTCTTAGGTCTTAGGTCTTAGGTCTTAGGTAGGGTAACGCCCGTTTGTCCCTGATACTTCCCACCACGATCGGCATAACTAGTCTCACATACCTCGTCAGACTCGAAAAACAGCATTTGAGCAACGCCTTCATTAGCGTAGATCTTCGCTGGTAGCGTTGTCGTGTTGGAGAATTCCAATGTCACGTGTCCCTCCCACTCAGGCTCTAACGGCGTGACGTTGACGATGATGCCGCAGCGCGCATAAGTCGATTTACCCAAGCAGATAGTCAGCACGTTTCTGGGGATACGGAAGTACTCTACCGTGCGCGCCAACGCAAATGAATTGGGTGGGATAACACACACGTCGCTTTCTACATCGACGAACGAATCGTTATCAAATGCCTTGGGGTCAACAGTCGCAGAGTTAATATTGGTAAACACTTTGAACTCCCGCGAGCAGCGCACATCATATCCATAGCTCGAGGTACCGTACGAAATAAGTTTTTCGCCAGCACCGTTATGCCTGACCTGACCTGCTTCGAAGGGCTCGATCATCTTCTGCTGATCTGCCATCCGACGTATCCAACCATCTGACTTAATACTCACATTAACTCCTGAAATTTCTCTTAACTGACTCGGGGGCCAATAGCCTGCCTAGTCAGTCATGCTGATTGTCGGCATAGAGGGCCGTTTTAGCGCTTCTAGTGATGTCATGACCTCCGATACAGCATCCCGGTAGGCAAGCGCATCCAAGCTTTCGGGCTCTTCAATCACAATGGGTTCACCAGCATCACTCGTCTCCCGAATTCGTCTCGACAAAGGGATATTCGCAAGCAGGCGTGAATTGTATTCATTTGCCAAATTCGCACCGCCGTCACTGCCAAAGACAGGGTCCTCATGGCCACAGTTTGAACACACATGCGTCGCCATATTTTGAATTATGCCGAGGACGGGAACCGATACCTTATTAAACATCTCGACAGCGCGTCGCGCGTCAATAAGTGCGATATCCTGGGGTGTTGTAACAACAACAACCCCTGCCAATTGCGTCCGTTGTGACAGCGTTAATTGGATGTCACCCGTACCCGGAGGCATGTCGACGAAAAGTACGTCCAAATCACCCCAGCGCGTGGACTCAATCATCTGCTGAAGCGCGCCACTCGCCATAGGACCGCGCCAGACCATCGCGGTCTTCTCTCGTGTCAAAAACGCCATCGACATTGCAGCAACACCGTGCGCCTCTATCGGCAGAAAAGTCTTCTCCTCGACAACGTCGGGCATCACGCCATCTTCTATGCCCAGCAACCGCGCCTGGCTGGGGCCATAGATATCGGCATCGAGCAAACCAATCTTCAAACCCAGTTGCGCAGCAGCCACGGCCAGATTGACCGAAACAGTCGACTTGCCAACACCACCCTTGCCCGAGGCAACGGCAATGACATGCTTAACTGTGCTGACACCCTGCGTCATGAGATTACCTTCGGAAAACAGCCTTTGAACAAAGGCGCGAGTATATATCAGCCACTGGTTGATGGGTGACATCGATTCAATTGTGAACAACTGGCTGTTAACAATCGGATAGTGAAAGGATGACCAATTAGTAAACCAACGAGCATAGGTGCTCCTGTCAGACCACCATATCGCAGTCTCTCAAAATCAGGTCTTTCGGCAACGCCTGACCTGAACTTATTCCCATCCAACGACGTCACCACTGTTACCGGTAGCGCGGTACGGCTACAATAGTGCCCGTTTTTGTATGAGCCCAAATCCCATGTCAACGCGCAAGATACTCGTTACGTCTGCCCTACCCTACGCTAACGCTCCTTTGCACTTAGGGCATATGCTTGAGCAGGTGCAAACTGACATCTGGGTGCGCTTCCAGCGTTCTCGTGGTCATCACTGCCGGTATGTCTGCGCTGACGACGCGCACGGCACCGCTATTATGTTGTCGGCAGAGAAACAAGGCGTCACACCAGACGCACACATTGCAAACATAAAAGCACTTCATGAAGCCGATTCAGCGGGTTTTAACGTCTCGTTTGACAACTACCATTCGACGCACTCGACAGAAAACCAAAAATGGTCAGAGACCATCTTTAAACGTCTAGAGGCCAATGGGCACATTGCCGTCAGAAGTGTTGTTCAAGCCTACGACGAGATTAAAGGTCTTTTTCTGGCCGATCGATTCATCAAAGGCACTTGCCCTAAATGTAAGACGACAGATCAATACGGAGATAACTGCGAGGCCTGCGGTGCCACGTACTCACCTACCGAGGTCATTGATCCAGTTTCTGCACTGTCCGGATCGACACCGGTCGAGAAAGCATCAGATCACTTATTTTTCAGGCTCAGCGCTTTCCAAGACCTTCTTGCTGCATGGGTTTCAGGTGAACAGCTACAAGCTCCGGTCGCGAACAAGCTCCGAGAGTGGATTGACGCAGGACTTCAGGACTGGGATATCTCGCGGGATGCCCCCTACTTTGGCTTCGAGATTCCCGGTTATCCCAACAAATACTTTTACGTCTGGCTCGACGCACCCATTGGTTATATCGCGAGTCACCAAAACCTCTGTGAGCGCACCGGTGATGACTTCGAAAGCTACTGGCAGCCTAGTCACGATACGGAGCTGTATCACTTCATCGGCAAGGATATTATTAACTTCCACGGTCTGTTCTGGCCTGCGATGCTGGCGAGCGCTGGACTTCGACAACCCACGGCAATTTTTGCCCACGGCTTCCTTACCGTAGACGGCACGAAGATGTCGAAAAGTCGCGGCACATTCATTATGGCCTCAACTTACCTTGAGCACCTAGATGCTGAGTATCTGCGTTATTACTTCGCGGCAAAACTGAGTCCAAACGTCGACGATATGGATCTGAACCTGGAAGATTTCGTCCAACGGGTAAACTCTGATCTTGTAGGCAAGGTCGTTAATATAGCGAGCCGGTGTGCTGGCTTTTTACGAAAGCGCTTTGATAATCAGCTCAGTGCACAATGCAGCGAGCCAGAACTTATCAACGAGCTGATAGCGGCGGGCGATGCGATCGCCGCACTTTACGAGGCGCGCGATTTCCAACGTGCTATGCGAGAGATCATTGCGCTCGCGGATCGGTCAAATCAGTATATTGATGAGAAAAAACCTTGGGTACTGGCAAAAAAAGAGGGACGCGAGCAAGAGGTACAAGACGCCTGTTCAGTAGGTATCAACTGCTTCCGAGTGCTGATGACATACCTAAAACCTGTGCTCCCCGTAATGACTGAGAAAAGTGAAGCATTTTTGGGGCTGTCTCTCGATTGGACGGAGCTGACCGCACCCTTGGAGGGGCACACGATCAACAAGTTCTCTCCCCTTATTCAGCGAATCGATCCCGACGCCGTGGCAGCCATGGTCGAGGCGAGTAAGCAGTAAACTAACAACTGCGCGCGCTGTCTCCATTCCAAAATATCACTGCGGCTAGATCAAACAAATACTGTTCGATCGGTCTACTATTCCCTACTATTAGGTTAGTTGAATGAGACAGGCTAAAAAGCCTGCAGGAGTAACATGTTAGGGGACTACGCCGTACTGCTGGTTGCCGCAGTGCTGGTCAACAATTTTGTGCTGGTTCAGTTCTTGGGCCTGTGCCCCTTTATGGGCGTCTCAAACAAACTCGACACGGCCATTGGCATGTCTGCCGCGACCACATTCGTCCTCACACTTGCCTCGGTCTGTAGCTATCTCACCTACGAGTACCTGCTAACCCCACTCGATCTTACCTACTTACGAACACTCTCGTTTATTTTGGTCATTGCAGTGGTGGTGCAATTTACCGAGATGGTTGTTCGTAAAACGAGCCCTCTGCTTCATCGTGTTCTGGGTGTTTATCTGCCGCTCATCACCACGAACTGCGCAGTCTTAGGTGTTGCATTGCTTAATATCAACCAAGCCCACAATTTCATGCAGAGCCTGGTCTATGGCATGGGCGCCGCACTTGGCTTTTCTTTGGTGCTGGTGTTATTCGCCGCGATGCGCGAGCGTCTTGTTGTGGCTGATGTGCCCGAAGCGTTTCAAGGCGCCGCTATCGGGATGATAACTGCCGGTCTTGCCTCACTCGCCTTTATGGGTTTTGCCGGACTGGTCTAATGGTTGAGACGATCCTCACCAATCCGATATTGCTCGCCCTAGCAGCGCTTGTGGGTATGGCGGTCGTCTTTGGCGCACTGCTCGGGTTTGCGGCTGTCCGCTTCGAAGTCGAGGGCAACCCGCTCTCCGATCAAATCAACAGTATTCTGCCTCAGACGCAGTGCGGCCAATGCGGCTATCCCGGGTGCAGGCCCTACGCGGAAGCAATCGCCGAGGGTGATTCCATCAACAAATGCCCTCCCGGC
>CBFHHL010000066.1:0-24622 GCA_965655685.1 Luminiphilus sp. | reverse complement strand
GGGCAGGGTGCACACATTGGTCTCGCTAAGGTATACAACGGATGCGAAATCGGTGCTGCTGGTTGTGCAGCGGCTGTGCCTGGTGATGCTCCTACTTCAATCACCTACGATTTAGTGCTCAATGACGATGGCACTGCAACCGCCGAGATCTTAGTTGCAGCACCTGGTAAGTGGAGGTTTGAGCTAATTAAGGTAGCCGAGCCTCCCGCACCTGCGCCCGTTATTGGTAGTTGGAAGCTCGCCCCCGTTGCCGAGGCACTGTGGGTTGGTCCTGCAGACGAGTCTGGGGTTTGGTGGGCAAGCGACGACAGCACGCCGGCAGTTCGCGCTTGCTTGTTTGACGACGTGATCACTTTCGGTGCAGATAGAACCGTGTCAATAGACATGGGTGACGAAACATGGCTCGAACCTTGGCAGGGTGTAGCAGCAGAAGAGTGTGGGTCGCCAGTTTCCCCCCACGACGGCTCGACTGACGGCAGCTACGTGTATGACGAATCTGCAGGTACGATCACCCTCAACGGTCAAGGTAGCTTCATTGGCCTGCCCAAGGTGTACAACGGTTGCGAAATTGGAGCAGCGGGCTGTGGCGCACAAACTCCTGGTGAGGCGCCTTCTTCAATCACTTATGACGTAGCCTTGAGTGAAGACGCGAACGCAGCGACATTCTCGATTTTGGTAGCTGATCCTGGTAAGTGGAAGTTCGAGTACATCCGTGTTCAAGAGACCCCGCCACCACCAATAGTGGGGAGTTGGAAGCTCGCTCCCGTTGCCGAAGCGCTGTGGGTTGGTCCTGCGGACGAGTCTGCGATCTGGTGGGCTAGTGACGATAGCACGCCTGCAGTCCGCTCCTGCTTGTTCGACGACGTGATTACGTTCGGTGCAGATGGGTCCGTGGCAATAGACATGGGTGATCAAACATGGCTCGAGCCTTGGCAGGGTGTCTCTGCGGAGGAGTGTGGGGCACCGGTTTCGCCGCACGACGGATCGAGTAACGGCACGTATGAGTATGACGAGTCTGCTGGAACTCTTACCCTTAACGGCCAAGGCACCTTCATTGGGCTGCCCAAGGTGTATAACGGCTGCGAAATTGGCGCGGATGGTTGTGATATATCAACGCCTGGAGAGGCGCCTTCTTCAATCACCTACGACGTGAGCCTGAGTGAAGATGCCAATGCTGCCACGTTCTCCATTCTGGTGGCTGATCCTGGCAAATGGAAATTCGAGTACGTTCGACTGTAGAGTTAGATAGTTATGTGAGCCGGGCAATAGCCCGGCTTTTTTTTGTTCGTTGAGGGGGATATTACTTCGCCCCCGCCAGAAACTATTGGCCTGTCTAGACGAGTTGCTTTGCGGGGAACCAGACGAGGTAGAAACGTAATCAGGCCTTGGCGTGGGTAATAAGTGTCCTTACAAACGCGCCGTGCTGAGGGAGTTTTGCAACCGTTTGGGCGACTTCGTGTTGTATTCCTTTCAAAAACGCAGTCATTTGCTCGGGCGACATCGCCTGCGCGATGTTGTGGTATCCCTTAGGTGTGAGTCCTTGCCCCATCATCACCTGTACCCATGAGTTCTCAGCAAAGACGTCGTCTTGGGGTTTAAAAACCCGCGCTGAGCGCTCGAAGAGCTCCATACGGTGTTTGAGCGAATCGGGCAGATCCATCGTTCTGCAGTGATCCCAAAATGGGTCGCCATAACGTTGGTTAAGCGTGTAGTGGAGAACGATAAAGTCACGAATATGTTCTGCCTCAGATCGCATCGTACGGTTGTATTCGTTAACTGTGCTGGGCTCGATAGCGGCATCTGGGAACATCAACAGCAGCCACATAATACCGTTTTGTATAAAGTGGATGCTTGTCGACTCCAGTGGCTCAATAAAGCCGCTGGATAGGCCAATGGCAATACAATTCTTGTTCCAATAGTGCTTTCGCTGCCCTGTTAGAAACTTGATGGGGCGTGGATCGGTGAGTGGCTTATCCGGCACGTTAGCGAGAAGTAGTTCTCTAGCGGTTTCTTCATCCATAAAGTCATTGCTGTATACGAGACCGTTTCCTGCGCGATGCTGGAGCGGTATTCGCCACTGCCATCCAACTTTGTGTGCGATCGCCCGCGTATAGGGCTTTGGGTGCTCATTCAACTCGCTTTGCACGGCCCATGCGCGATTTGCTGGCAACCAGTGACTCCAATCATCAAAACCTGTTTGAAGTGCGCCCTCGCTTAACAGGGCTCTGAATCCCGTACAGTCTATGAATAGATCGCCATCAATGCGCTGACCGTCTTCAAGATGCAGCGCCTCAATAAATCCGTCTTCTGATGAGGTTTCAACGCGTTGTATTTTGCCTTCTATGCGAGTGGCGCCCGAAGACTCGGCAAGCTTTCTGAGATACATGCCGTACTTGCTCGCATCGAGGTGGTAAGCGTAATTCAACTTGTTTTGACTGGTGATGGCGAATCGCTCAGCCTCTGCTGCCTTTAGTTCGGTACAGTACTCTCCGTAGTCTTCAGCAAGCCCCATTTCTTTTGCCCGCAGCCAGAAGTGGTGGAATCCGGCGGCCCAGCTTCCCTTTCCGGTATCACCAAAGGAGTGAATGTAGTCCTCGCCCTTTTTGCGCCAGTTTTCGAAGCGGATACCCAGTTTGAAGGTGCCACTGGTGAGTTTGATGAAATCAGGTTCTGGAATCTGAAGAAGACGGTTAATGGTCAAGATTGTCGGAATAGTGGCTTCTCCGACACCAACCGTGCCAATCTCTTCTGATTCCACTAGAGCGACGCTGATTTTTCTTCCGACCAGTCGCGAAAGCGCCGCTGCCGTCATCCAGCCTGCGGTACCGCCACCGGCAATAACTACTTTTTCTACAGTGCGCTGACTCATCAGTGGGCTACCGTTTTAATGAATTAGTGAGCTCTGCACGGAGTTGCCGTGCGAGTGCGTCCGTAACTTCTCCAAGCCTACCCCAGCTCGCTGCCGGGAGATGCTCAAGATGCTCGGTTGTCTCGGCAAAGACATAGTGATCAAACATCGCTTTGAGCGCTTTACGCTGATGCAATGGTAGCGAACGTATGCTCAAAAAAGCATGCTTCAACGCTTCTGTGGGTGACCCATAGACGCCTGGTGTTTCTTGCCACCAGAAGTTTACGAGTCCGTTGATCGGGCTCAAGGACTCCACTTGATGCCACCACATATTGGGTAGGTAGATTACGTCGCCTGGCTGCAATGTCACCACTTGTGCCGTGCCTTGGGCCGTTTTAAATTTTGGAAACGCCTCGTAATCGATTTGGTGAAAATCAACCATGCTTACAGGCTGGCCGGCGGGTGTCAGGTCCCATGGTCCCACATACAAGTTTTCAACTTGTTCTGGTGGGAAAACAGTAAATCTCCGCTCACCAAGCACGCAACAAGCGATATTTCTCGGAAAGTCGAAATGGGCCGCAATTCTTGACTCATTACCAATCCATAAACTGGTCATGGGGTTTGGAAGCGTGAAGGGTAAGGGGTGCGCTTCGTTGAAACCCGGTAACCAGGCACTGGTCTGGGTGCTTCCCACATACAACGAAGGGTTGTTCTGAGCGTTCCGACTAAAAGTGATAAGTTTTTCGAAAACTTGAGTCAGTTGTGTGCTTACCTGCACAAAGTTAAATCCCGTGAGGTCATCGTTATAGAAGAATCGCCCCTCTGATTCTGGCTCAGCAAGGAAAGCATTTACGGGGCGGCCTTGATAGAACTCTGTGAGGAAGGCGAGGGCGACGTCTGCCCCTTGCAGTGACCTTTTAACAAGGGGCCAGTCGGCCAAGTATCCTCGTGCAACCCACGGTGTGTCAGCGGTAAGCAGGTCATCCGACGGAGGTGTGCCCGGAGCTAGATTCACTTCCCTAATTGGGGCTGCACCCTTGAGAAAAGCCATCGACTATTAACCTGATAACCGATCGTTCTTCAGTTTAATCAATCGTTTCAGCTGTGATTGCGAGGCCACCATCATATAGGCAGGGAGCAAATGTCCTCTGCAATGCAAGTCCGCGATGGCGTGCTCATTGAGGTTCTGTAATTTCTCGTCGTCGATTGCATAGAAGCCCTCCAACGCATGATCCTGTCCATTATTGAGGGTTATTTTAAGTGTGATTGCAGTTATCAGTCCCTGTGCATAAAGCGCATCCACGAATAGCGGTGTAAGCGTGTGCCCCTGGTGAATGCCCTCGAGCATAGTTGCGAGTCGATCTAGATAAGGCGTGTTACCACCAAATTCCAAAAAGAGGGGCTCTCCCTCTGTTTCAGAAACGTTAGGGTGGTCCATGTCAATTGCGATAACACGAGAAGGCTCGCCAGTGCTCGTTTCACCCTCTGTGGCGATCATGAGCGGACCGCGCTGGATCAGCATAGGGATGTACTGGCTAGTCCAGCGATCTCCTTCCACGAATAAATTTTCGCCTTGCTCGAAGCCAAAGAGTGCAATCGGGGTGAATGCGCCATCAGCGGGGTTTTTATACAGCATTAGCGGGAAGTTGCTCTGTAATGCGCGCATTTCAGTCGTGTAAACGGGGGTAAACATGACATGGTCTGCCGCACAAGGTGCTTGCTTGATCTTTAGCTGAGCGTGCTGGACGTTGTTTAGTTTCTGTATATTTCCCACAGTCATGTACCTATATTCGAGCGAAGTCTTGTTCGCGCACTTGATCCATTAAAAATCGGTTGGGCGGTAAATGCTGACCATAGCGCTGTGCCTTTTTCTGGGCCTCTGCAAACATTTTTTTTGCTGTCGCAGCTTGTTCATGGCCTCTGCGAAGTATTTCCAGTGTTGGTCGTGACTCAAAGCCCATCCCGTAGAGTACATATTGATAGCTCGCCGCCGGAAACATCTCGTCACGACGGAGATCGTCATGATGCCAAGGTGGTCGATTTCGCCAAACAACAAGATTTTCCTGCAGCGAAGAGGGGATAGAGGAAGCGTCGCGATTTGCCTCCCAATAAGGTGAATCGTCACGTTTTGATAGCACATAATGTAGCTTCAAGAAGTCAATAATCTGTGCCCATCGACCAAGGAATTCTCGATTAAAGCGTCCTGCGATTACTGACATATCATCGCGAGTAACTGGCATTTGGTTGGCAAGCGCCGTCGCACTGAGTTCTACAAGCACAAGCGCGGATGCTTCCAAGGGTTCAAGGAATCCAGCAGACAAGCCAATCCCCAAACAATTCTTTACCCAAAACTGTTCACGGTAGCCTGGATCAAACTCTAGTAATCGAGGCGACAGGTCCTCGAGGCCTGTTACGTAACCGGTATTTTTTAAGTACCGGTCGAGTACACTCAACGTCTCGTCGTGAGACTGGAACTGTTTTGAGAATACATGTCCAACACCTCGTCGGTGCTGCAGTCCAATATCCCAAACCCAGCCATTTGCTTGAGCCGTTGAATGTGTCGTCGTAGCGATAGGTGCCGACTCCTCGGAATAGGGGACCTGCACTGCAACCGCCGCGTTGTTGAAAAGATGATTCTCGATACCGATTTTCTTGGTACCAAAGTGGCCCCCAAGTAACAAACTCTGAAAGCCTGAGCAGTCAACGAATAGATCTCCTTTGACTTCGCCTGCCTGGGCGGTCACTACACCCGTTATGTATCCTTCCGCGTCCGTATTGATAGACACAACATCGGCTGAGATATGGCGGACGCCCAGGGAATCGGTCGCATTCGAGGACAGCAGAGCCGCAAACTTTCCCGCGTCAAGGTGGTAGCCATAGTTCACGGTGTATGCGTAGTTAGGAATTCCTATTTGCTTAGGTGCCCGGCCCGATGCACAGACCTGATACTGAGGTGTTACGGCCTGGGCAAAGGGGATATCGCCTGCCGCGCCTGACAGCCAGTGCTCCGCTAGATTGATCGTGTCAAACCCTTCAGGTAGCGAGAAGGGGTGGTAGTAAGGTCGATCCCCCGGTGTGATCCAGTCTTTAAACCAGGTGCCCTGCTTAAGCGAGGCGTCACAGGTTCGAAGAAACTCGGCCTCGGAAATACCAATCTCTTTCAATGTGGTGCGCATCGATGGCCACGTCCCTTCGCCAACGCCAATGGTGGGCACATTAGGCGACTCTACCAGCGTTACACTCAGTCCCTGGTCATGCGCTGGGCGAAAGCGTGCTGCGATGATGTTCGCTGTGAGCCAACCAGCAGTTCCACCACCGACGATTACAATGTGTTGAATGGTATGTGTTGCCATAGTCTGTCGAGCTGAAGTTCAAGACGAAAGTTTAAAACGTTGTGTCTGTTACAAAAACAAAAAAACCGCCCAGTGGGCGGCTTCTGAAAGAGTTTTACAACGCTTTCTTTAGTAAACGTATCGGAATCCAACGTTGTAACGTGTGCCGATCTGGCCGACACCGTAGGTCTGATACCGGCTGCGTCCGTGCGATCGGAACGTTTCGTTTGTAAGGTTAATGCCTTCGACAAACACGACAAGACCATCAGACACTTCAAAGGTAATGTTACCGTCCCACTGCTCATATTCGGTCTGATATCCAGGCTTGATGTCGCCGCCTGTGAAATAGCTGTCACGCCAGTTGTAGGCAAGTCGTGCCTGAACGCCGTACTTGTCATAGAACATTATGAAGTTTCGCGTGTCTGACAAACCCGCTAGCGCAAACTGGCTACCGGTCTGTTCGTTGTCGTAGACCGCAGATCCATCCGCGAGTGTCATGTTGGCGATGAAACCAAGTCCGGTATCCCAGAAGTTGTGCTGCCATGCGAGTTCCCAACCATCGATGCTCTCTTCACGATCGCTGTTGGTAAGGGTGTTTACATTGAAGGGCACAGGCTCGTCTCGGCCAACGACACCGGTAATTACTTGATTCGCTGCGTCAACTCCGGGCTGGTCTGCAAAGTTCGCGAAGATGTAATCGCGTATTTCCGCGTTGCCCGGATATGCACCGTTCTGAGCTTGAAGCGCAGCGGCTGCGTCCCGATAGAGAGGGCCTAAACCAGGACTTGCGAGTTGGTCGTTCAAGATCACGTTTTCAAGCACACCGCCCGCGATCCAGTTACTAACCTTTTTGTCAAAGTAGCCGGCAGAGATGTAACTTGCATCGCCATAGTAATACTCAAGCGAAAGGTCGAAGTTGTCTGACTCGTAAGGTAGAAGACCGGGGTTACCAACCGATGCAATCGCTTCGCCAGCAAGTCCCTGGTCTACCCGAGTGATCGTTGGTAGATTCAGTGTGCCGACAAGTGACCCGTAGCCTGCACGCGCGATGGTCTGACTGGCTGACGCGCGAAGAACAATATTGTCGGTCAACTCCATATCAAAATCGATCGAGGGGAGTGTGTGATCGTACTCACCCGCCAGTGCTGAAGGCACGCTACCTTCCGCGCGGATAATCTCGAACTCGTTAGTTGATCGCCATTCGACACGGTCGTAGGCCTGAGCAGCCGTACTAGATACCACTTCGGTTTCTTCGTACCTGACGCCTGCTCTCACGTTAAATGGGCGATTGAAGATCTCGCCAGAGAAGTTCAACTGTAGATAGGCGGCAATTGTGTCTTCTTCAAAGAAGTCTTCACTGTCTGGCGTAGTGCTTGCGCAGAAACCGGTACCGCAATCACCACCTGTGCTGGCAGTTGCAAGGTGTAATGGGTTGCTCTCTGGCAAGCTCTGCAAAAATTCTGCACGCTCCGCTAGATCTTCCATCTGCGCCATAAAGAAGTTGTTGTTGACCCGATCCCCACCCGATAGCTCGCTGTATACCCCGGCAAGGCTTGCGGGTACAACGAGGTCCGCAACAGTGCCAAACGCCGATGTCTGGTTTTGACCCCAGGTATTTCGCTGTACGTTTGAACCTGCGGTGTAGTTATCCACTTCTGTCTGGGCTAATCCGAAATCAAGTGTCAACGTGTCTGTTAGCTCGAAGCTCCCGTCAAACTGGACTTGTTCGATACCCATATCTGCCCAGTTATTATTAAAGACAGAACCTGAAATTTGCAGATCATCAGGTGAAATAGGCTCCGCCATCCCTAGTGTGAGGATAGGTAGCTCATTGGTGTAGTTAACCGACGTCAACTCACGACCAAAGATCGACATTGAGACCTGACCCGAGCTGCCGTAAACGCTGTTAGGATCGCGCGTTGCGTCAGAATCATGGTAGTCAAGCTCGAGACTGAGTCGGTCTGTTGGGTCCCACTTGAGATTAAGCCCCATTGACTTACGCTCGTTGATGGAAGCATCAGAGAATGCACCCATGGTGAAGTCGGGCTGGTTATCCGTTTCAGTGTAGACCAGAGGGCTAACAACACCGTTTTCGTTGATCCAATTACCGGATTGGCCTGTTGGGCTGAACCATACGGCCATGCTGTTCGCTGTGTGTCTGAGATCTAGCTCAGCGTAGGTATAATCGAGTGTCGCAGTCAGTGTCTCGATAGGGCTCCACTGGAGCGTAACTTGTGCGTTTGTACGTTCGCGGTTCCACTCATCCAGCGAATATGTCTGTTGCTGTGGTAAGCCCACAATGTCACCTTCGGCAGGACCGTTGATCTGCTGTCCGTTATCCGGAATTGCACCGCCGTCGCGCTCAAGCCAATTGCCATTCGACGCAGAGGCCTGCCCCGACTGGCGTTCTTGAAAACTGCCCGTGATGGCGATGCCAACGGTGTCATCCATGAAGGTATTTGACAGAAGGAACGCAACTTCAGGCGTCCATTCGTCACCGTTGAATGAACTCTGATCTTTTACGCCACGAGCAGCAATCGATGCTGAGGGACCTGGATTATCCAATGGCTTGGCTGTTAATACGTTGATTGTCGCACCGATACCACCGGTGGGGACGCTGGCCTGCGCTGTCTTGTAGACCTCAACGCCAGAAACGCTCTCTGAAGCGATGTCGCCGAAGTCGAACGACCGGCCAAAGCCACTGTGTGTTGGCATCTGGCGTCCATTCAAGGTCACCAAGTTAAAATCCGCATCAAACCCTCGGACGGTCACACGGGCACCTTCGCCGCGATCTCGATCGATTGCCACGCCTGTTATCCGCTGCAGGGCTTCCGCGAGGTTAGTGTCGGGGAAGTCGCCGATATCTTCAGCGGTGATCGCATCAACAACACCCGTTGCGTCACGTTTTGTATCCATTGCGCGCTTAAGGCTTGAGCGGATACCTGTGACGACAACCTCTTCCATCATCTGATCATTGGCGCTCTCACTGTCCTGTGCTGATACAGGAGATGCGACCATTGCTCCAAGAGCGACGGAAACGGCTAGCGATACGCGTTTTTTAGCAAACAAGTGACGATCCATGTTTGGAGTAACCCCGACTAGTTTATTGATTTGAATTTTTTCCAGACACTAACATCCCATGAGCGATCTCCGTAAGACAGGGAGCTTGAGACAAGTCGGGACATCGGTGCGGTAAATGGGAAGCTCTAGCTTAACCTGAAAAATCGCAGCCTTGGTCAAGCCCTCGTGTGGGGTGCCACTTGCGGTTTAGAGTAGTGTCCATCAGGCGCGCGGGGTAGGGATTACTTCATCCGCTTGACCTTTTCTAACGACCTTATCGTCGCAAAACCCGTGCGCGATGGCTAGATCAGCGAGTATTTTGGCCGAGCTTGCACGTCAGTTCACCGCGGTAGAGGTTTCAGTTGCCGGCGATTGCCACTGTTTTGGAATGACGCTCCTTGTAAAGATGGCACTTTCGCGGGGGGCGAGTCTGATCGGGTCGGAATAAAGCGAGCATGTCGGACACATCGGTGCCAAAAGCGCCTGAGAGACACGTACCGCCTCACAGCTGCGCGCAATAGCCTCAGCTGCGCGCATTAAAGCGCCTAGAACGCGGGACCGAACGAGCAGACGAGGGCGCGGCGGACGAGAGCGCAGCAGAGTGAGAGGAGCGGTGAAGACTCAGCAGGTCTTGGGGCTTTAAATTGTTAACTGCCGCAACTTGGTAGTTTCGAGATGAGGTCCCGTCTGCACGTCCTCAACGGTTGGTGAAATCTGAACGAGAAAATGTGTCCAAAGAAACGCAGTTAGAGAAGGGGACTTAAAGATATGCGAACACACCAAAAATTAGTGGGGTTGCTGCTCTCTAGTGTGTTTATGGCCGGTTGCCAAGAACCGAAATCAGACGCGGGGGTGGATCTAAGCTGCGCCTCGATCACTACCGGCGCGGATTCGATTCAGGCCTGTGCGGTATCCATCGTGGAGCAAATGTCCATTGAGCAGAAAGTCGCTCAAATGATTCAAGGCGAGATTCGTGGGCTAACCGCAGAAGATGTCCGAGAATATGGGTTAGGAAGCGTTCTGAATGGCGGTGGAGCGTTCCCCAAAGGTGACAAGTACGCCACGCCTCAGGATTGGGTGGATCTTGCCGACGCCTACTACAGCGCTTCTATTGACACCTCTGAGGGTAGTGCTGGAATACCTATCGTTTGGGGAACCGACGCCGTTCATGGACACAACAATGTCATGGGCGCCACTTTATTCCCACACAATATCGGTCTCGGTGCGACCCGAGATCCAGAGCTGGTTGCCAGAATCGTTGGAGCGACGGCGAGGGAAGTAAAGGCAACCGGGATTGATTGGATTTTTGCTCCCACTGTTGCAGTTGCGAGGGATGCGCGCTGGGGACGCACCTATGAGTCCTTCAGCTCCGACCCAGATATTGCGGCCAGTTTCGTCGCGCCCATTGTAGAGGCGATGCAAGAAGAAGGCGTAGCCTCTACCGCTAAACACTTTATCGGTGATGGCGGTACTTTGCGGGGTGACGATCGGGGCGATACCAGCATGCCGCTGGATGACTTGATTGCCATTCATGGGCAGGGTTATGTAGAAGCCATCGACAAAGACGTTATGAGCGTTATGTCCTCATTTAACAGCTGGTACGGCGATAAAATTCACGGCAGTAAGGCAATTTTGACTGACCTTCTGCGAGACAGGATGGGTTTTGAAGGCATGGTCGTCAGTGACTGGAACGGTGTTGGCGAAGTACTTGGCTGTACGAACGATAACTGTGCGCAGGCGATCAATGCCGGAGTTGATATGGTAATGGCTCCAGGGAACTGGAAGCCCCTCTACTACAATATGCTTGACCAAGTGGCGGCCGGGGAGATTTCACTCGCTCGGATCAACGAGGCAGTCGAGCGTATTTTGGTCATGAAAATGCGGGCCGGGCTTTTCACTCGCGGGCTTCCCTCTGACTTTGCAGATGACTTCTCTGATCAAATTGGGCATGCGGATCATCGCGAGATTGCACGCGAGGCAGTTAGAAAGTCACAGGTATTATTAAAAAATGAAGGCGGTGTTTTACCAGCGTCACCGGACAGAAAATTCATCATTGCGGGCCCCGGTGCCGATAATATTGGACAGCAAAGTGGTGGCTGGACTGTAAGTTGGCAGGGGACGGGCAATACTAATCAAGACTTTCCGGGTGGCACGTCGATCGCGGCAGGACTGACTGCACAGATTGAAGCTGCCGGTGGATCGGTGACGTCAGACACGGACGCGGATGCTGATATTGCAATCGTGGTCTTCGGAGAGTCTCCCTATGCGGAAATGCAGGGAGATGTCTACACAGTTGCCTGGTACGACCAAAGGGGTGAACGGGCACTCATTAAGTCGCTGAAGGCGCGTGGCATCCCTGTCGTGGCGGTATTCCTGACAGGTCGTCCAATGTGGGTAAATGACATCTTAAACGAAAGTGATGCCTTCGTTGTGTCGTGGCTCCCGGGCAGTGAAGGGCAAGGCGTTGCCGACGTCTTACTCGCAGACGCACAGGGCGATGTGCAATATGATTTTGTGGGCAAACTCCCCATGCCGTGGCCAGCACTAGACGTCAATGCCGTCGATCGCGATCTTCCTGTCGACGCATTTATTTTTCCGATTGGTTACGGGTTATCTGTGACTGAGGAGTCAGCATGGTCCGCCTTACCCGAACAATTAATCGGTGCTGATAACAGCTTGGATCAAGAAATTTTCAAGGGCGGGCCGAGAGGAAACTGGGAGCTCTTTACGGGTGACCCCAGCGATTGGGCGGTAGTAGTGATAGGTAGTGAGACCCAGTCATCGACCGGCAGTGTTGTCATTAAGTCTATCGATCGTGTGGTGCAGGAGGATGCGCGGCGTCTGAGCTTCAGCGGAAAGAGTGGCGCAGAGATTGGCGCAGAGATTGGTGCAGAGAGTGGCGCAAATGAATACGTGTCGATTGTCTACATGCAGTCTGAATACCCAACTGATCTCACGGCACTCGATGAGGCCGGGGGAGCGCTCGTTATCGATTTCAGGGTGGTACAGGCGCCAACGGATCAGGTGAACTTGCGCATGGATTGTAAATATCCGTGTTCTGGGTCAGTCAAATTCACTCAGGTGTTGCTGGATGCGTCTTTGGGTGAATGGACCCGCAAGTCAATTCCGACGGAATGTTTTGCCAACGAGGGCTTGCAACTGGCTCAGGTCAATACAGCTTTCGTGCTAGCAACGGAGGGCGATTTAACGATTGATATCTCGGAGATCAAACTAACCACGATGCCAGAGATTCGCTCAGTGGTATCGTGTGCTGACTTGGTTAACGACACAGCGCTTTTGAACTAATAGGGATAAAACAATAAAAAGGAAAACGGTATGACAACCATTGATCTGGTGATTGTGGCGGTGTACGCCATAGGTCTTTTTGGCTTGGCACAGTGGGTTTCTCGCGACTCAGGCCAAGCCAAAACCACCGAGGATTACTTTCTAGCAGGACGAACACTGCCCTGGTGGGCCATTGGTGCATCGCTAATCGCAGCTAATATCTCAGCTGAGCAGATTATCGGGCAGTCAGGGCAAGGCTTTGTTGTGGGATTGGCGATCGCTGCTTATGAGTGGCAGGCCGCCATTGTGCTTTTGGTGGTTGCTAAATATTTCTTGCCGATATTTTTGAAGCGTGAAATTTACACCATGCCGCATTTTTTGCAGACCCGATATGGCACGGGTGTTAAGTCTCTGATGTCATTCTATTGGATCGTGCTCTACACCGCCGTCAATCTGACTGCTGTCTTGTGGTTGGGTGGCCTCGCGATCGAGAGTTTAACCGGCGTTAGTGTGATGTCAGCCATGCTGGGACTAGCTGCTTTCGCCGTATTGTACTCCTTATACGGCGGTCTCAAGGCCGTTGCGTTGACCGACATTATTCAGGTTGTGATTCTCATTATGGGCGGCTTTGCCATTACGTGGCTTGCACTGAATGCTGTCGGAGGAGGAAAAGGCGCGCTATCAGGCTTGGCTAGACTCGGTGAGGAGGTTCCAGGTCATTTCACTATGATTCTCGATGAGTCGCACCCTAATTATGGTGACCTACCCGGCATGTGGACGCTCTTGGGCGGCCTATGGGTGCTCCACTTCTCTTATTGGGGGTTCAATCAGTACATCATTCAACGCGCCTTAGGTGCGGAGAGTCTCGCGGAGGCACAGAAGGGCCTCGCGTTTGCTGCATTTTTAAAACTGTTAATTCCCGTCATCGTTGTGGTGCCCGGCATTGCCGCACTCGTTTTGGCGCAGGACGGCCTATTGGCGGCCGAGGTGCTCAATGATAAGTCAGACCGTACCTATGGCGAATTGATGAAACTCGCGCCGGCGGGTTTGCGAGGTCTTGTATTTGCGGCTCTTATCGCAGCGATCGTGTCCTCGCTCGCGTCGATGATGAACTCTATTGCTACCATCTTCACCATGGATATATACCGTCAATACGAAGGTGGTCAACGCGATGAATCGCACTATGTCATGGTTGGTCGGATTGTCGCTTTTGTTGCCATGCTGATTGCCCTTGTTCTCGCTCGGCCGTTTTTGGGGGGGATGGAAAGTGCTTTCCAAACTATCCAGGAATACACGGGCTTCATAGCTCCGGGAGTTGTGACGATTTTCCTGCTAGGCTTTTTCTACCAGCGAGCCAATGAGGCCAGCGCCTACGCTGTTCTGATTGGGTCGGTTATCGCAAGTCTGGCCCTCAAAGTGATGATGCCTGATATGCCTTTTGTACTGCGCATTTGGCTGGTTTTTCTCGCCAACATAGGCTTGGGTGTTTTAGTTGCTCAGCTGACGCGAGCACCTGAAGCAGGCCAGCCTGTACTGCTTCAGGATATCGGGTTTGGTACATCGCAGGGCTTTAACGTAGCCGCTATTTCGGTAACGCTGATCCTAGTGCTGATCTACGCAGCGTTTTGGTAGAATAGGATTTGCTCAGGGGTGGATGGTCATGTTCTGACGCAACGCATGCTTTCCTGAGTGGTCGGGCGCTACATCCGCTATCGCGGCGCGCGATAACCAAACAAAAAAGGCCCATAAAGGGCCTTTTTTTTAAGTTCCATTTGAGTTCACTATTTAATTCAGAGCACTATCGAATCTCTGAGTACTAGGTATCTCGCTGCACTACTTATCTCAGTCCACTACTTGAGGTTTTTCTTGGTAAGTGCGCGATACATCTTGTCTTTGAATCCCACGTAGGGAGGCCCCATAAACTTGTTTATCGTGAAGTTGGCCTGGTGGAAGACGGGGCGCATTTTCGAGCAAGACATAAAGCCTTCTTTACCGTGGTAATGGCCCATGCCACTGCCGCCGACGCCACCAAAGGGTAGGTCGTGCTGCGATACATGAAGCAGTGCATCGTTAATGCTCACACCGCCTGACATGATATGCGTAATGTAGTGATCGGCGAGCTTCTTGTTCTTAGTGAACGGGTACATCGCCAGTGGACGGTCTCCAGCGTTGACGTGCGCAATGACATCGTCTTCAGATTCATACGTCACAATCATCAGGAGCGGACCGAAGGTCTCTCGATTGCGAATGATCATCTCGGGGGAGGTATCTACTACGAACTGCACGGGAACTTTACGTGTTTCTGGGTTCGGTTCCTCACCGGTGGGATTGATTATCTTTGCTCCATAAGCACGCGCATCGTCAAGCGTGGCCATCATGCGATCATAGGCCCTCTGATCAATCATCGATGTGTAATCGTCAGAATTGATTGTGGGCACATTCGCCTTAAGCCAGTTGCTGCAGTGTTCGATGAACTCATCGGTTTGCGACTTGTGGACCATGACATAATCGACGTTGACGCAAATCTGACCGGCGTTGAATTGCTTGGCGAACATGATGCGTTCCGCCGCTTTCGCGAGGTCGTATTTTGGATCGATTATTGCAGGTGACTTGCCGCCGAGCTCGAGAATCACAGGTGTCAGGTTTTCGGCCGCAGAGGCCATTACTTTCTTACCCGTTGCGCCTGATCCGGTAAAGATGATGAGGTCGAAGGCCAGTTTGGAGAACTCGATACCAACACCACCTGTCTCCTCCAGAAAGACTAACTTGTCCTCGGGCAAGTACTTGGGAGAGAGTTCACGAAGCAGTCGTGTCAGCGACCGGCTGTTCTCTGACATCTTCACCATCACGCGATTGCCGGCCGCAAAGGCCGTCGCGATCTGTGATACCGACAAGAACACGGGGAAATTCCAAGGGATAATCAGACCGACAACGCCCAAAGGTTGAGGAATAACGGTGTTACTCGCAAATGGAAACATCGTAGAGTCGATATGCCGCTTTTCAGGCTTCATCCACTTCTTCAGGTTTTTTAGGATGTCATCGATACCGCCCCCGGTGCCGATAAATTCGGCGAACATCGTCTCGTGCTCAGAGCGGTGACCATAGTCCTCTGAGATCGCTTTAGAGATAGACTCTGTATTTTCGCCAATCAGCTTTTTGAGTTGCTTTAGGTCGTGCTTGCGCTCTTCCAGGCTGGGGCTAGGCGCTTTATGATATGCCTGACGCATCTCATCGAGCTTCATCTGCATTGAACCGCGGATAGCTTCAGCTTGTTCTACCGACGCGGCGATGGTTGGATTGATATCAGCGATCGAGTTCATGGTGGCCTCGTTATTGTTAATTGAATGGGGAAAGTACCGTTGTGATCGCGGCTTTGCAAATGCCAAACACCTCTCTAGGCAACTCGGTATCTAGTTTGTTATTGCTAACGTGACAAAAAACCTATTTGAGCCTGGTGTAAGTCCGCTCATTGCCGGCAATTTGACCGGTCGCTATCATCAGGCAACGAGGCTATGTCACAGCCAGTGAGCCGAGCTTCTTCGGCAAGTAAAACGTTCGACGCACAAGACGACAAACATAACCGCACACAAGAAAGGGAAAACAATGTCAGATCGCGTATTGATGAGCACAACGGATGGCGTCTGCCATGTGAGATTGAATCGAGGCGATAAAATGAACGCGCTCGATCCAGCGATGTTTGAGGGTATTACTTCAGCACTTGAAACGCTTGCTGCCGATGGTGAGATCAGAGCCGTCGTCCTTAGTGGCGAAGGTAATGCGTTTTGTGCAGGTCTCGACCTGGGTAGTTTCGGACTAAATGATGATGCGCCGTCTGATCTCGTGCCACGGACTCATGGCAAGGCAAATTGGGTACAACATCTTGGTTGGGGTTGGAGGCAGCTTTCCGTGCCTGTGATCTCCGCTGTTCACGGTGTGTGTTTTGGGGGAGGCCTCCAGTTAATGGCGGGTTCTGACATTAAGATTATTCATCCAGAGACGCGTTGTGCGGTTATGGAAATGCGCTGGGGCTTGGTGCCCGATATGTCGGGCTATCCGTTGTGGCGGGGAAATGTGCGTGATGACATTCTGCGCCGTCTCGTTTACACCAACGAGATCTTTTCGGGTGAGGACGCGCAGAGCTTCGGTTTCGCGACAGAGCTTAACGTAGATCCACTGGCAAGAGCGATAGAACTTGCCCACATCATCGCGAGTAAGAACCCAGACGCAATCCGCGGTGCAAAACGTATTTCAAATATGATGGGAGAGGCCACGGATGCCGATTTGTTGATGGCCGAGTCGGTAGAGCAAACAGGGATCATATACAAGCCCAACCAACTCGAGGCGGTGGCGGCGTTTTTCGAAAAGCGTGAAGCGAAGTTCGGCTAATTTTGGCCTGAGTGGGGTCTTGGGAAGGCTTACCATTTCTTACCCAAGAAGGCGCAGGAGATAAGTAATCTGACACCGCTTTAATGATGGGCTGAAGTGAGGCGCCCAATAAACGAGAGGCCAGCGCACCAGTTGCTAGCTTAACGCCGCTCGAAAAAGCAGTAGATAGCGCAATATCACAACCAAAAAGCGCCTTACGGCGCTTTGGATTAGTTCTTAACACCCTAGGCGTTAGTTATACGAGTCCGCGCTTGCCGGATTAGGTTCTAGGCGAGTGCTGCTTCTAACTTCACCTGGTCCGCAACGAACCGGCGAATACCGTCAGCGAGCTTCTCAGTGGCCATCGCACTCTCGTTGTGCTCAAACCGAAACTCACTCTCAGAGATGGGTTGACCGACCCCTGTGACAGACTGCGCTTTTGAGAGCGCTTCAGGAAGATCTCCTGTGCTCGCGCCCAACTCGTCGAGCAAATCAGGTGAGATGGTTAACCTGTCACAACCAGCCAGCGCTTCAATCTGACCTGTGTTTCTGAAGCTGGCACCCATCACCACTGTCTCGAAGCCATGCGTTTTGTAGTGATTGAAAATCTTGGTAACCGATTGAACACCCGGATCCTGCGCGGGTGATTCAATCACGATATCCGTATTTGCCTTGTACCAATCGGTGATTCGTCCAACGAAGGGCGAGATGAGGAATACACCGGCGTCGGCACAGGCTCGTGCTTGCTCAAAGCCGAAGAGGAGGGTGAGGTTGCAGTGGATACCCCGCTTTTCCAGCTCGGCGGCAGCTTGGATACCCTCCCAGGTCGAAGCAATTTTGATAAGCACTCTATCTGGTGCTACCCCAGCTTTGTCATAAAGTTCGATCAGTTTCTCCGCCTTCGCAATAGTGGCTTGCGTATCAAAAGACAGCCTCGCGTCCACTTCGGTGCTTACAACCCCGGGCACGAGGGCAACGATTTGCGAGCCGACGCGAACCGCAAATTCATCGGCTGCGTTAGGGTTTCCTTTGAGTGCACTCACGTCGGCTTCGAAGCGCGTGAGCCCGGCGGCTTTTAGTAGCAGTGAGGGGTTGGTTGTAGCGTCGACCGGCTTTAGCTTTGCGATCGCGTCTATGTCACCTGTGTCTGCGACTACCGTGCTCATGGCAGCCAGCTGCTCCAGCTTTGTCATCTATCCCCCTGCGGATTTTGGTGAAGCTTACTGGGCGGAGTCTACCTCATCGTGGCATCGATCCTGTAGTATCCAACACTAATTTTGATTGAGAGAGTGTGTTATGCCTGCTGTCCATCGCCACCAGTTCACGGGAGAAGGCCGATTTAACCCCGAGACGCTAGCGCAGTTCGATGAGGCTATTTCTTACGCTATTGCTGATGAAGAATGCCAAGCGCTTATTTTATTGGGGGAAGGCAAGAACTTCAGCCAGGGACTCGATTTGGATTATTTGATGGCGAGTGGAGACAAGGAATTTACTGAGCTCTGTATGCGGGTCCTCGCTCGGTTACTCGATGCGCCATTTCCTGTGGTTTCGTTAGTGACAGGGCACGCCTTCGGCTTGGGTGCCATGATTGTTTTAGCCTCGGACTACAGTGTTATGAGAGCCGACAGAGGCTATTTCTGTTTGCCTGAAGTAGATCTCAACATGACGCTAACCGTTCGCATGAATGAGTTGGTATGTAGCAAATTAAGTCCCAAAGCTATTAGAGCGGCTCTTCTGACTGGGGAACGTTTGACGGCTGATCGCGCCTTGGCACTCGAGGTCATCGATGCGACCGGCGCATTGGATCAGCTCGAACAGATCGGACTAGAGGTCGCCGGCCCCATGATGGGGAAGAATCGGCGTTCGTTGGCCGGCCTTAAGCGCGGGTTTAATCAGCCGATTATCGAGCTGATTGAGTCCGACGAGCCTGACGGACCAATAACTGCGCCGGGTGTCTCATAATCAATAGCGTCGTAGAAGCAAGGGAGAGAGGGCTTCAAGCCACCGAACTCTTGCGGTTCTGAGCTGATAGCCGCACGGCTTGTCGCTGTTACTTTAGCCGTTAGCTAATGCTTCAAGCAGCATTTCGCTGTCAGCCCACCCAAGACAAGCGTCGGTAATGCTCTTTCCGTAGGTCAGTGTGTCGGGTGATCCAATGGGTTGATTCCCGCCTACTAAATGACTCTCAATCATCACGCCTCTGATTGCTGATGCACGATCGCGTCGTTGGTCAACAATACTCTGGCACACACCGATTTGCTTTGCGTGATCCTTCTGGCTGTTGGCATGACTACAATCCACCATTAAGCCTGACGTCAGTCCTGCGTTTTCCAGCAAGAGCTCTGCCTCGCGTACGCTTGCTGCGTCATAGTTGGGCTTGAGACCACCGCGTAGAATCAAGTGGCAATCGGGATTGCCGGCTGTTTTGACAATCGCCGCAGTGCCTGTTTTGGTTACAGATAAAAAATGGTGACTCGCGGCAGCGGCGTTAATGGCATCAACCGCGATTTGCACATTGCCCTCGGTTCCGTTCTTAAAGCCGACGGGACACGAGAGACCAGATGCAAGCTGACGATGAACCTGGCTTTCTGTTGTTCGCGCGCCAATCGCCCCCCAGGACATCAAGTCAGCAACATATTGCGGTGTAATGGCATCCAAAAACTCACCCGCGGTTGGTAGCCCCATGTTATTGATAGAGAGCAAAAGCTCTCGTGCCAGTGCCAATCCTTCATTGATTTTGAAACTTCCATCCAAAAACGGATCGTTGATGTATCCCTTCCAGCCCAGACTGGTTCGCGGCTTTTCAAAATAAGTACGCATGACCACTTCGAGCTTGTCAGCGTATTGAGTCCGAACATGCATGAGCCTTTTAGCGTACTCCAACGCCGCATCGGCATCGTGAATTGAGCACGGCCCAATAACCACCAGCAAACGCGGGTCCTCGCCGCGCATTATTTTGGCTATACGACTGCGAGTCGCTTCTATGAGTGCAGCCGTTGTTTCAGGGACCGGGTGGCGGGCGATGATCTCATTGGGAGAAATGAGGTCGTTAATGCCATCGATTCGCACATCGTCGATATTAGACACGTCTTGGGTGGACACAAATACTCCTAGTAGCTCAACAGGGGCGGTAGCTGCATATTACGCGCATAGTATAGGCTGTGAATTGCTTCATTGCTCTTCGCTATTCTTGTTTTCTTACCCTGAAAAATACGAGTTCGGTGCCATTGCTTTTCACGCTTGAGAATTCAGGTCTGTCCTAAGTCGATTCCTAAGTCGATTCCTAAGTCGATAAGGGCTAGTGCGACAGGGGCAAGCAGCAACACGTCTGCCCACCGACGGCCTTAGTTACAAATCGGTGTTACGCCATGTTCAGCGATAAGCCGCTCTAGGTTCGTCAGCATCGTGCGTGCTCGAGGTTAGTGGATCGAGCTGAGAGTGATTTCATGCCGTCTCTTGGAATATCTCACGCCCAATGAGCATACGCCGCACTTCCGATGTTCCCGCTCCGATCTCGTAGAGTTTTGCATCCCTTAAGAATCGACCCGTTGGGTAATCCATAGTGTAGCCATTGCCACCTAGTATCTGTATCGCATCGAGCGCGGCCTTCGTCGCGGCTTCGGCCGTGTAGAGGATGACCGCTGCCGCATCCTTCCGGCTGTCCTCACCACGGTCAAGTGCACGACCTACTTCGTAGAGATAGGCACGGCAGGCTGCAGTGGAGGCATACATATCAGCCAGTTTCCCTTGAATCAGTTGGAACTCTCCTATCGGTTGATCGAATTGCTTTCGCTCATGGATATAGGGGACAACCGTATCGAGACAAGCCTGCATGATCCCAACAGGACCGCCTGAAAGAACCGCTCGCTCGTAATCGAGTCCAGACATGAGTACCGCAACACCGGCATTGATTTCCCCAAGAACATTCTCGGCCGGTACCGGACAATCTTCAAAAATCAGCTCCGCGGTATTGGAGCCACGCATACCCAACTTATCGAGTTTTTTGCCTTGTGAGAAGCCCGGATAGCCTCGCTCAACGATGAAGGCTGTGATGCCTCGAGAGCCCGCATCAGGCTCGGTTTTCGCGTAGATAATATAAGTGTCGGCATCTGGACCGTTTGTAATCCACATTTTATTACCGTTTAGGATGAAGTGATCACCCTGACGTTGAGCTCGAAGCTTCATGCTGACGACATCTGAGCCAGCATTGGGCTCGCTCATGGCGAGTGCACCGACCTTCGCACCCGAGCAGAGGTCGGGCAAATATTTTTCTTTTTGGCTTTCAGTGCCGTTGCGCTGTAGCTGATTAAGACAAAGGTTTGAGTGCGCTCCGTAGGAGAGTCCCACTGACGCGGAAGCGCGACTGATTTCCTCAAGCACGATGATGTGTGCAAGATAACCCAGCCCTGAGCCACCAAAGCGCTCATCAACGGTGATCCCCAGAAGACCAAGCCCCCCCATTTTTTTCCATAGGTGGTGGGGAAAATCATTGGAGGAATCTATCTCATCCGCGATCGGCATGAGTTCGTTCTCAACAAACTGCCGGGTGGTATCTCGTAGCATGTTGAGCTCTTCACTCAACCCGTGGTTAAGGCTCAGTAGGGGATTAGCCATAACATTATTTACCTCGTATTTCTGGTGGACAGCTTATGTGTTTGGAGGTCACTGTCAATGACGGACTTGCTCAATCTTTCTGGTACGCCACCTTGTTTTCTGACCCCATTTAAGAAAGGCTCTCGAGATAGCGCCTTTAGATAGCTGCACGCCAAAGGGCTTGCGGGTAACCACAGTCTTGTGCTGAATAAATCGTTTGAAGCAGCCATTGGCGTCCCCGATGTCGAACGTCGGCTGCGGCTGGGAGTGAGCTATCTTTGTTAGCGGTGGCGGGTTGGTCAAGTGATCTCAATGGTGAAACTGCTGCCTAGTTTGACGGGATCTTGCTAAAACCGATTGCCGGGCGGTGTCTTCTCGCAGCTAAACGCGAATAGATAGGCGGTCTTAAGCCATCTGGACGATGAGAGCGTTACCCTAAAAGGACGGATTTTTCATCCGGTAGTGATGATACCATTCGTGGTCGTTAACAAAGGAATCTAATGTGGACGCCAGAGAATTTAGAAACACCCTTGGTAGATTTGCTACGGGCGTATGTGTTGTCACAACTGAGTCAGCAGAGGGGCCTATTGGCATGACAGTGAATTCCTTCGCAGCGGTGTCTTTGGTGCCTGCGTTGGTGCTCTGGAGTATTCAAAACACATCTGATTGTTTCGCTGCATTCACCGAGTGCGAGCGCTACGGAATTTCGGTGCTTCAGCATTCACAAGAAGCACTATCTAATCAGTACGCGCGATCTATGGGTCACGACATCGAGGCATCACACCTTAGCCGGGACGAGAATGGTACCCCTTTGATCGCCGGCGCGCTGGCGACTTTCTCTTGCCGCACAAACGCAATTCATGCCGGTGGTGATCACCACATTATTGTTGGGGAGGTGGAAGCGTTTACATCTGTTGAAGGCGAGCCACTTCTATTTTTCGGGGGCGCCTACAAAGGCTTAGCGTAAGCTTTTGGCCCAGCCCAGTGTATACGGTAAGTAAGTATCAAAAACCGTCAGTACAGGGTAGCTGCGGGCAAGCCACGTCACCCATATCCACAAGGTAGCCATCTCAAGTCAGGCTTACTCAGGTTTGTATATTAAGACTACATGCCGTTGGGATAAGGTCCCAAGTCGGCAGCTCCCGATGCACGTACTTGTCTGAGGGCGTCACCGTAGGCAATAAGCTGCCGCAGGCAGTACAGGCTTCGCTCGGACACATAGCTGTGTTCACCTTCATCATTTGTTGCAATGTCTTCGTTCATGACAAGCGTGCAATTACGCACAATGAGGTGCTCGGGTAGGTAGCACATGCGATTGTTCTTATAACTACTTATACGCAATTCAGATATGGGATAGCTGCCCCCTGGGCCAACGGATACACCCACGGCAAGCGCGGGCTTATGCCCCAATGCGGTTCCATCGCAAACCAGGAAAAAATTCTTCAGTGCTGCTGGAACCATGCCATGCCATTCGGGCGCGATGACAATAATGGCCTCAGCGGCTTTCAGTTGGGTATTAACCTCATCCAGCGGTGCCCAGTGCGCTGCGTCAGAGCCAATCTCTTCATCCCACATCGGTAGAGGATTTTTACCAAGATCACAGGCCCAGCAACTATGGTCGCCCAGAGACTCGATTTGCGCTTGCAAAAAACGTCCAATCTTTGCGCTCTGAGAGTCTTTCCTGTGACTTCCTACGATGATGGCTACTTGCATGCTTTGGTCCGATGTTGGCGGGAAATCTGAATAGTACTTATCCCATCAACGCATAGCTAGGCATTGTTCCCAAAATGCCCTTGCCGGCGCAGACAGCTCGGTTTCCTTACGTTTTATCATGGCCAGATGGCGGGGCATTTTTCGCTCATTTGGTATTTCGAGGGCGACCAAGGTGCCATCCAATAATTCACGTTCGAGAACACGTGCTGACAAGCAGCCCACCCCTACGCCTCTTGCGACCGCGCGCTTAATGGGCTCGTTGTGACGAAATTCCATGGCGACTTGTATGTTTGGTAAAGCGGAGCGAAACGTCTCATTAAACACATTTCTTGCGCCTGATCCGAGCTCCCTTAACACCCAAGGGGCTTGCTCTAAATCGGCGACTGATACTCGACCTGTGTTGACCAATGGATGGTCGGGGCTTGCAAAGACCACAAGTTCATCATCAAGCCACCGCTCGATGGCGATTCGGGGGTCGTCTACGGATGATTCAATAAGCCCAAAATCGACACTGCCCGCAATCACCGAATCTATGATGCCGGGCGAGTTGTCGCTCGTGATCTCTATGTCGACACTCTCATAGGCTCTTTGGAAGTCGACCATAGCATCGACAACAATGTGATTAGCTATAGTGAAACTCGCGCCCAAGCAGATCTTACCTGCGATTGCCTCGCCCCGGAGTTGTGAGTCCAGCCGCGCCGCGTGAGCAAGGAAATCATCGACGGCCGGGGCGAGCGAGACGCCCACCCGATTCAGTATTACCTGCCTTCCCACCCGATCGAATAGGGTTTGACCAATTTGCGTCTCAAGCTGCTTAATCGCTGAACTAACCGCCGACTGAGACAATGCCAATGTCTCTGCCGCAGCTGTCGTCGACTGCAGATTTGCCACGGTCTTGAAAACAACAAGCTGTTTAAGTGTGTATTGCATGCTAATTAATTTTTTCGATAGATTTTATTTATTTAAACCGTTTTTATTTGTAAGCGCCATCCTCTAAGATCGCGGCACGCAAATGGAGGCGGGTATGGCAGAGCAGAGGGCAACCAACATTCACTGGCACGAGGGTGAGGTCACACGCGAGGAGCGTGCGGCGTTACTCGGGCACCGCGGCGCTACTCTGTGGTTCACAGGGCTATCGGGCTCGGGCAAAAGCACGGTCGCTGTGGCGCTTGAAGGCGTGCTTCACGACATGGGGGTGCTTTGCTACCGCCTTGACGGAGACAACGTCCGATTTGGTATCAATAAGAACTTAGGGTTTAGCGAGGAAGACCGCGCGGAGAATATCCGGCGCGTTGGGGAAATTTCTAAGCTATTTGTTGACTCAGGTGTGCTGGTGCTCTCTAGCTTTATCTCGCCCTATCTACGTGACCGTGAGCTTGTGCGGCAGATTCACGAGGAAGCGGGAATGGCATTTATTGAGGTCTTT
>CBFHHL010000065.1:0-5637 GCA_965655685.1 Luminiphilus sp. | reverse complement strand
GATACATTTTGTGCCACCGAGCCGTCTAAGTCGTCGCGCTGCGCAAAGTGGGCGTTATCTAATCTGCCCTCGATCTCGTGGCTATCCCAGCGATGACTAAAAGGAAGGATTTCCGTAGCACCGTTTTCTTCAGTCGTATCATCGAGGGCCCAGAATACGGATATCCCAAAAATACCATGCGGCTGAGGCACCGAAATGTGACCATCATCGGTGTGCCAGGGCTGAACCGTTTCTCCCGGATGCAAGTTAATCGATAAACACGCGGATAACAGACAGGTGTTACCCAGAAAATGCTCCGCAAAAGCAAGCGTGACCGGGTGCTGGATCATATGGGCGAAACGCGGGGACTTCGACAGTAAGGCGTAAAGTCGATGGCTTTTCGTCCCCTCAAACACATTCCGACCCAAGGGCGATTTAGCCATGTGGTTCTCTAAGAGCTCGCGATACGCGCCGCAATCCCCTGAGCTCAAAACGCCCTCAACGATCGAGTACCCCCGATCATGCACGTCCGTGATTGCCTGTGTGAAGCTGTCGGGAGACAACCAGGGAGCGACTGCGCTGATGCGCGCGTCAGTGGGCGCATCAATGGGTGAAACATCGGGGATGCCTGTGCGGCTATCGAATATGGTCATTTAGGGTTCTCAATCCTGGGCGTCGCATTTTTTAGTATTGGTTTTCTTATTAGCTCTGATTGAACTCTTACTCTCGTGATCGCTACTTGCTCGCTGACATGGCGCACTCACTCAAACTCAGCACACCCTCTTACACACAGCACTCTCTTAAACACAGCACACCCCAGCGGTAAAAGGTATGCCGAGTTGTTGCAACCTGCCGCTTTGATTCATACTAGTGGTATAACAACATACTGAGGCTTCAAACGTGAATCAAGCAGTTGACTTAGACGAACTCACTCTCTTTCGCGACATGGCGCGCCGTGCCTTTGACAAGGAGATCACACCCTTTTATGAGGAGTGGGAACACAACCACATGGTCCCACGTGAGCTTTGGAATACGTTAGGCGCCGCAGGGTTGCTGTGTCCAGATGTGGACGAAGCCTATGGTGGTGCCGGAACCACGCCGCACGTTACGCTTGCAATGATCGAGGAGCTTTCGCGTATGGGGTTTGGGGGGTTTGCCTCCGGTTACGGCATTCACTCAAACATCGTTGCGCCCTATCTTAGCCGCCACGGTACCGAGGCCCAGAAAGCACATTGGTTACCTCGAATGGTCACGGGTGAGGTGGTTGGCGCGCTCGCTATGACAGAGCCTGGTGCAGGCTCAAACGTACAAGGCATTCGTACAAACGCCGTGCGTGACGGCGACGAGTGGGTGCTGAATGGCTCTAAGATTTTTATCACTAACGGCATCCACGCTGACCTTGTCATCGTGGCAGCGATCACCGACCCAGGTAAAGGGGCAAAAGGCACCTCCCTGTTCTTGGTGGACGCTCACGCGCCCGGCTTCGAAAAGTCAAGGAAGATCGACAAGATTGGCCAGCACGCGTCAGACACCGCATTACTGTTCTTTACCGACGTGCGTCTACCGGCAGACGCTCTCCTCGGGGAGGAAAATAAGGGCTTTGCCATTCTTATGGACGAACTTCCGCGGGAGCGCTTAGGCATTGCCGCGCAAGCGGTCGCCGCATCAGAAGGTGCGCTTGACATCACTATCGACTACGTCAAAGAGCGGGAGGCCTTTGGTAAAAAAGTCGGGCAGTTCCAAAACACTCGCTTCAAACTGGCGGACGCTAAAACGCAAGTGGCAGTCAATCGCGCGTTTTACGAGCAGTGTGCCAACAAATATGCGACAGATGAGCTAACCACTGACGAGGCCGCCATGCTTAAACTTGCAAGCTGCGAGATGCAATGCGACGTTGCCGACCAGTGCTTGCAGCTCTTCGGTGGCTACGGCTATACGACGGAATACCCGATTTCACGTTTCTACGTCGATGCCCGCATCCAAACGATCTACGGTGGCACGTCCGAAATCATGCGCGAACTGGTCGCTCGCTCAATCTTGGGTCGCGAGTAACTCACCGCGCTCGTTCAAACTGCGCACCAACACGGACTGGGAATACCCTCATGACTTACGCAACCATAAGCCGGCTTGTCGTACCGGCTTTTTTCATGGCTGTCTCATTGTTGAGCCACGCTTCCGACGAATCTTTAGACGCAGTGATCAGTAACCATTGGGACTGGGTGCTCGAGCAGTACCCCGAGTATCGTCGAGAGTACGGTGACATGTCCGGTAATCAGAGTTGGACTGATTTAAGCGCAGAGGCGCTAGCAGAACGCAATTCTGACACCCAAGCGTTTATTGCCGAGCTTTCGCGCATCGACCCCACATCGTTGAGTCCGACTGCGCAGCTCAATCAAAGAATGCTCAAAACAGCGTTAGAAGAGGAAGTCGAATCCTACGAGAGTGGCCTTCATTTAATCGCCTTGAACATGCGCAGCGGGCCGCAACATCGATACACCATGGTCGAGCGCCTACCCATGGCGAGCGAGACTGACTATGTCGACTGGTTAGCCCGACTCGAGAAGCTCCCCGAGCAACTAGCGCAGTACCAGACGCTTCTCAACGAAGGGGTGAATCGAGAGCGTACTCAAGCGCGCATCATCATCGAGCGCATCCCTAACCAGCTCGATGCACTTATCGTTGAAAAGCCCGAGGACAGTCCTTTTTGGGGTGTGTTCGAGACAATGCCTGATGCAATCTCAGAAAAGCGGGCTAACGAACTGAAGATGCAAGCCGCAGAAATTATTAGTGGCAAGTTGGTCCCTGCCTATGCGCAGTTCCAAGCGTTCATCGAAGAAACCTACCTCCCTAGCACCCGAGCGCATCCCGGCATTGGCACGCTACCTGGCGGTAAAGAGGTCTATGCCATGCTCGCTAGACACTTTACCACGACGGATATGACACCCGAGGAAATACACAATGTAGGGCTGGCCGAGGTTGCTCGAATTCGCGTTGAAATGATGAAGGTGATCGAGGAAGTCGGATTCGAAGGCGACTTAAACGCGTTTAACGACTTTCTACGAAGCGATCCTCAGTTTTACTACGACACAGCAGAAGAGCTATTAGAGGGCTACCAAGCAGTCTCCAAACGCCTTGACCCCCAGCTCGTAAAGTTATTTGGGAAGCTCCCACGTATGCCCTACGGCGTCCGTCCGATTGCGCCTGAGCTTGCGCCCGACACCACAACCGCGTTTTACATGCGCCCTGCCTTAGATGGCAGCCGCCCCGGTTGGTATTACGTCAACCTTTACAAGCCTGAGGTACGACCAAAATATGAGATGGAGGTCTTATCCGTCCACGAGAGTGTTCCGGGACATCACCTGCAAATAGCCTTGGCGCAGGAAATTGAGGGACTTCCAGAGTTCCGCCGAAACAGTAGCGTCACGGCCTTCATCGAGGGCTGGGGACTGTACTCCGAGCGCTTGGGGTACGATATGGGACTCTATGAGGACCCTTACTCGCGGTACGGTCAGCTTATCTACGATATGTGGCGCGCGGTTCGTTTAGTGGTCGATACGGGTATTCACTACTTCGGTTGGTCACGACAAGAAGCCATCGATTACTTCAAAGATAACGCGGCGAAAACCGAAGCCGATATTATTAACGAGATCGATCGCTATATTGGGTGGCCAGGACAGGCGCTCGCCTACAAGATCGGGCAGCTCAAGATGCTCGAGCTTCGCGCGCTCGCGGAAGCAGAATTGGGCGAGCGATTTGATATTCGCGCGTTCCATGACGAGCTACTCGGTGTTGGCGCTATACCGCTCGATGCGCTCGAGGTGCGAATGAAGGCGTGGATAGAGCGAGAGCGAAATAAACTCTAGCGTGACTCAGAGGGAAGGTAGATTGTTCCCTCTGAGAATAGCCGGCAACTTCCTGACAACAACACTCGCTCACCCGCGAGCTCACCACTAATCTCGCCACCGCGAGCGGACACTTGCTGCGCAAGGAGCGACTGCTTTGACAGACGCTCTGCCCAGAATGGCATAAGTTGACAGTGTGCTGACCCGGTGACCGGGTCCTCATTAATACCCAGTTGCGGGATAAAAAATCGAGATACGTAGTCAGCATCTGAACCTGCCGCAGTAATACTGACACCGAGCGCTGTTGCTTGACTGAGGGCTGAGAAGTCGGGGTTACAGGCCAACACATCGGTCTCGCTCTGTAATTCACAGACCATTTGCCAAGCGCCGGTGTCGGGCGCGTAGGTATTAACAACACGAACACCCAACGCCTCGACCACCGCCTTTGGTGGAGTCACTTCCACCATGGGCACTGCCGGAAAATCAATTTCATACCGATCGTCCTTTCGTCTCACAACTAACGGACCACTCGCTGTATCGAAGATTAGAGAAGTACCGTCGCCAGCTAACCCTGTCAGATCATCAGCCTTCGAGGGGGACGACTCTTTCAGGTAATCCAGTGCAAATGCCGAGGCGAGAGTTGCATGCCCGCAAAGGGGAACCTCTTTCGTAGGCGTAAACCACCGTAAGTGAAAGCGATTCCCTTCGCTTCTTACAAGAAATGCCGTCTCGCTGAGGTTGTGCTGCTGAGCAATCGACTGCATGGTGGTATCCCTGAGGGGCGTGTCTGTTATCACCACAGCCGCGGGGTTACCGCCAAAAAGCGTTTCGGTGAAAGCATTAACAACAAGCACCGGAATCTCGTAATCACTCGTCATTAGTCCTCCCCAGACTACCAATGGTTTCGGACGTCAGACGACCTAATGCCAACTTGTCATGGCATCCATTAACGCTAGAAACTTCATCTACACGCGCTTTAGGATCGGGCGGGCTGACAATCAAATGGCCTTTAAGTTTAAAGCCAGAAACCCTACTCAGCACTTCCCCGAGCGACCCACTCATCCATGACTGGAAACCACTCACTAATTTGCAACGGTTGGACTTAGCGGAAAAACCATCAAGTGCATCGCGAATGGTGCGAGAAGCCACCCAAAAACCATTTCCACCGTTAAACGACATCGAATCTGACGCGAAAATGAGCAAAACAAACTAGGACAACTGATCTAAGCAGTCTGCCAGAGTACCCACAAGTCGCTCGAGCTCTGGACGTTCCATAACAAAATGAGGCGCCATTTGAATGGTGTCGCCGCCGTAGCGGACCAACACACCGCGGTCCCACATCGCCATCGCCACATCAAATGGGCGCTTCAATGGCTCATCACCTTTGGCCTCGAGGGTAATCGCACCGGCAAAGCCATAATTGCGTACGTCTGTGACAAAAGGCTTATCCGCGAGTTGGTCATGCAACAAAGACTCAAAGTATGGCGCTTCTTCTGCAACTCGCTGAGGAAGTTGCTCTTTAACCAATACGTCGAGTGCCGCAAGGCCTGCAGCACAGGCAACAGGGTGCGCCGAATAGGTATACCCATGCGCGAATTCAAGCACATAGTCAGGCCCCGCCTTGTCCATAAACGTATCGTGAATCTCCTCGGAGGCGATCACCGCGCCCATGGGTATCACACCGTTGGTGAGTTGCTTGGCCACGTTCAAAATGTCCGGTACCACACCAAAGGCGTCAGCCCCCGTCATAGCACCACACCGGCCGAAGCCTGTAATGACTTCATCAAAAATCAGCAATATCTGGTGCTGGTCGCAG
>CBFHHL010000064.1:0-89272 GCA_965655685.1 Luminiphilus sp. | reverse complement strand
CTCCAAACCTTCTCTATCCAGAACCCATTTCGCCACCATCTATCTATCTCACAAAGCAGGTCCGCGCTCTTCAAAAACACGTACTTCAGAAGAAGTGGTTTAAAAGCCAAGGTATCGGGCAAAAAAAACCCCGGCAATGCCGGGGTCTTCGAACCACTTTACGCTTACTTGATCTTACCTTCTTTGTAGATCACGTGCTTACGTGCAACAGGATCGTACTTCTTCATTTCCAACTTGTCAGGCGTTGTACGCTTGTTCTTGTCGGTCGTGTAAAAGTGGCCTGTGCCCGCTGTAGAATTCATTCGAACTTTTTCACGCATTGCTAACTACTCCTCAAACCTTTTCGCCGCGGGCTCGCAGTTCAGAAAGAACTGTCTCGATTCCGCGCTTATCGATGATTCTCATACCTTTAGGCGAGACGCGCAAAGAAACGAATCGCTTCTCTGACTCGACCCAAAAACGATGATTGTGAAGATTAGGCAGGAAGCGTCTGCGAGTGCGATTCTTCGCATGCGAGACATTGTTGCCCGTCATCGGGCGCTTACCTGTAACTTGACATACTCGCGACATCTGTCTGTCCACCAAAAAAAGGAGCGGCAAGATACCAAAGGGCCAGCGCTTAAGCAACACGCAGATTTACACAAATCCTAAGTTTCTCAGGCTTTGGCAGCGGCCCGAGGCGACGATGATATGATCTGCGAGCGCGATATCGACAAATTTTAAACACCTCGCCAGCTTCCGCGTCGTTTCGATATCAGCATCGCTGGGAATAAGCGAACCGGATGGATGGTTGTGAGCCACGACAATGGAGACCGCATGATGCGACAGCGCGCGCGTCAAAGCAACTCTATGATGGACACACGCGCTGTCGATTGACCCCACAAACAAAATTTCGCTAGTAATAAACTGGTGCCGAGCATCTAAGAACACCGCAATAAATGTCTCTCGAGTCCGTCCGTCTAGGACCTCGATCAAGTACCGCTGAAGCTCACCCCAACTCATTGGGTCTCGAGCGATATCAAAGCGCTCCTCTGACATCAGGATATGCAGCTTGAACATAGCGCTAAGCCGAAGCCGGCCCACCTGGTTAAGTGCCGGATGAAAATATTCACCGTCACTGAGCCCCCGAAAAAATGCGCGCCGAGAAACATAGGGCGGGCAACTGCACACCAACGCCTCGGCCGCGGAGGCAGAAATACTTAGTAGCTCAGCCGTCAGCAAAATGAGATCGCGATCACCGCCCAGATACCGCTTATATTGGAACCTCTCTAAGCTAAACTTCACGCAGATATTCGCAATTTTCTGAGTGATCTTTTTCGTCAAACCAAGGTGTCTCGAACGCAACAACGGGACCTTTTCGCCTCGCGGCCGACCTCGACTTTTTATTTTTGGCTTCTAAGAAACAAGATCAGGGGCAACCCCAATCTGACAACTGAGACAGCTGCAACGTTTACCTTACGGCACCCAGTAAAATCTCTAATGAAGGCAACGTGGACACGTTGTTTTCATTTGAGAAAGCCTCACAACCTTTATCGGGTTAACTTTTGGAAGTACTACCTGCCAAGATCGGTAGGATTAATCGCAAGTGGATGCTACCTTTGACAACAATACTCCCAGTTGCATTGGGCAAATGGCACGACTTTTAAATCGCAATTTCATCATTGGCATCACCGGTAGTATCGCCGCATACAAGGCCGCCGAAATTACACGTGAATTAATTCGTGAAGGCGCCAATGTGCGCGTCGTTATGACAGAGGGTGCCTGCGAGTTTATTACACCACTCACACTGCAGGCGCTTTCGGGCAACCCTGTTCATACGGGGCTTCTTGATACTGAAGCAGAAGCGGCCATGGGCCATATCGAACTCGCACGCTGGGCAGATTCGGTCGTTGTAGCTCCGGCGAGTGCAGACTCTATTGCTCGACTCGTTCAAGGAAGAGCTGATGACTTGCTTGGCGCCTGCGTGCTCGCGACGCCAGCCCCCGTATTTGTAGCCCCTGCTATGAATCAAGAAATGTGGGCTAAAGAGGCAACACAGCAAAATATTGAGGTATTGAAAAAGCGCGGGATCGGGATTCTGGGGCCCGATTCGGGCAGCCAAGCTTGCGGGGATATAGGTGCTGGGCGCCTGCTTGCACCGAGCGAAATAGTCGAGTCACTCATTGCTCGTTTCTCAACCGGCCTGCTTGTAGGTAAAAAAGTCGTAATCACGGCAGGGCCAACGCGAGAACCGCTCTGTCCTGTCCGTTACCTCAGCAACCGGAGCTCTGGTAAAATGGGATATGCGTTAGCTGAAGCGTGTGTAAAAGCAGGTGCACACACGACGCTTATTTCAGGTCCTGTCCACTGCGAGGCCGCGGCGGGTATTAACGTAGTGCAAGTAGAAACGACTCTGGAAATGCTTGAGGCAAGCGTAGCCGCGGCAGGCGAAGCAGATATCTTTATCGGCGCTGCTGCGGTCGTGGACTTCAAGCCTGAGGTAGTGGCAACACAGAAGATAAAGCGCGCGGGATCGGAAACAATGGCGCTCAATTTGGTCTCGAATCCCGACATTATTGCTACCATTTCAGCTTTGGAGAATCGGCCTAGTTTGGTCGTTGGCTTTGCCGCAGAAACTAACGACGTCACAGCTTATGCACGTGACAAGCTTCAACGAAAGAACCTTGATTTCATTTTTGCTAACGATGTGAGTAACGAAGCGATAGGGTTCAACAGCGAAAGCAACGAAGGAACGCTCATCAGTGCGGACAGCGAAATTGCGATGGCTATGTCATCCAAACGAGTCCTCGCAGAAACGATTATCACTGAACTAGCAAACCATCTGGCTGAAAAATGAGCGCCCATGTAATACCACCAGAAGGCGAGATTTTAGCTGGAAATAAGAACGCTAGATTGGCTTTTTTGGCGGGCATTCATTCCCCACATCCAGCGTAACAACCCCCAGGAGCCCGTAGGCAATGTCATTAAACAGACCGGACGCAGAGCAATTTGCGCGAGTCCTCACCGAGTCACTGCCCTATATTCAGCGGTTCACCGGCAAAACAATGGTGATCAAATTCGGCGGCAATGCGATGACCGACCCCAAACTCCACGAGAGCTTCGCTCGCGATGTTGTCCTCATGAAGTTGGTGGGTATGAATCCTATTGTTGTGCACGGCGGAGGTCCTCAAATTGGTCAACTCCTGAGTCGCTTGGGGATTGAATCCCGATTTGTCGGTGGTATGCGAGTTACTGATGAGGAAACGGTAGATGTTGTCGAGATGGTCCTCGGGGCATCGGTTAACAAGGAAATTGTCGAAAGTATTCATCGAAACGGGGGGCGCGCCGTAGGTATTACAGGAAAGGACGGCGAGCTCATAAAAGCCAGAGCGCTGACGGGGCACCTGAACGAAGAGGGTGCCGAAGACATTGGTTTGGTCGGGGAGGTAGAGAGTGTAGATACGGACATCCTGACTATGCTCGCAAACAGCGACTACATCCCAGTCATCGCGCCAGTAGCTGGTAGTGCGGATGGTCTTACCTACAACATCAATGCCGATCTGGTCGCAGGGAAGCTGGCAGAAGTGCTAAAGGCTGAGAAGCTGATGTTACTTACTAATGTGAACGGCCTATTGGATGGCAATGGGAGCACACTCACAGGGCTAACAACTCAACGAGTTGATGAGCTAATCGCAGCTGGCGTCATCACGGGTGGCATGCTTCCTAAGGTACGGTGCGCCATGGACGCCGTTAGATCAGGTGTAACCAGTGCTCACATCATCGATGGACGAGTGCCACATGCTACATTGCTGGAAATCTTTAGCGATGAGGGTATCGGCACCTTGATCACGAACAAGACCATGGGTACGGTTGACCGCCCATAATCGCAACTCCACACATGCACTGGCGGACATGATGCCCAAGAAACAAAGTGGTCGAAAAGAGCAAATCCTTCAAACACTGGCAGAAATGTTGGAGTCTAGCCCTGGAAGCAAAATAACCACGGCTAAGCTAGCCAGCAACCTCGGTGTATCCGAGGCTGCATTGTATCGCCACTTCCCATCGAAAACGCGGATGTACGAATCGTTGATCGACTTTGTCGAAGACACGCTTTTCAGCCGAATAACTCAAATCCTCAGCGAAGAAACAAAACAATTAGCCCGCTGCAAAAAAATCCTCACGTTGTACTTAATTTTTTGTGAGCGAAACCCAGGCATTACACGCATCCTAAGCGGCGACGCACTCATGGGCGAGCATGAACGTCTGCGCGATCGGGTAAGTCAGGTTTACGATCGTGTCGAAACCCAGTTGCGTCAGTGTCTGCGCATGGCCGAAATGGAGGAAGGCTGGAGGACGGCGATACCTGTTAACTCAGCTGCAAATATGCTGTTAGCAACAGCTGAAGGAAGGGTCGCGCAATTCGTAAGGTCAAACTTTTCGCGGTCACCGACTGAGGGCTGGGAGGATCAGTGGGCAATCACCACTAGCGCACTTGCTATCGACGTGCCCAGAGGGCAATAACAAGGCACTAGTTATCACGCAGTGCGCGGTCTCGACTGAGCGATCTGCACAATGCAACCACGTCCTGCAGCTGCAGAAATCGATCTCGGTCGCGAGCATAATTCTCAGTTACAGCAACAACCTGGCCTTCGCGCTCCTAGATAGAACGCCCCAAGGATGCGATTTCCAATCTCAATACATCAACCGCATCTAAGTCCCGCTCTGGTGCCGTCTCCCCGCGACGTTCAACGTCAGCGAGCTGGCTAAGTGCCGTTTCTAACCGCGCTTTCGCCACACGTTGATTACTCGCCAAAATAGAAAGTCGGATTTTGAGTTCACGCAACGCTCGGTCACGAGCAGCATCGATATCTTCTATGGTGCTGTAGCGCAGTAACAAAAAACGATCCCACTCAGCCAGGCGCGCACGCTTCGCTTCCGCGCCTCGTTTTAGACGCTCGACAAGGTCTTTGTCGTTTAGCTCGGAATCACTCAATTGGCGGGGTACCACCTTGATAACTTCGCCCAGGGGGTTGAGTACCTCGTAACCTCTTCCAGCGAACTTTGCAGGTACGTGCCAATCTACAACAGTACCTCCGGCTTCATCTTTATAGCGGTACAAATTATCAGCGGTAGCTACCGAGCAAGCGAACAGAACCAACACCAACGCTAGTTGCTTAGACACCATATTGCTCCCGATAGGCCTTCATTTTCTCTAAGCTGGACTCAAGATCCGACTGGGACTCGAGCCATTCAATAATGTCGTGCATATTGATAACTGATCTCACAGTTAAGCCCAGAGTGGTTTGAACCTCCTCAACAGCAGATTGCTCACCCACGCCGCGTTCACAACGATCCAAACCGATGACAACTCCCACAGGATTTGCACCATGCTCTCTAATGAGATCGACTGAATGACGAATCGCTGTCCCTGCTGTAATGACATCGTCAACGATCAAAATATCGCCTTCCAACGGAGCGCCAAGCAAAATACCACCCTCGCCATGAGTTTTCGGCTCTTTTCGGTCAAAAGTAATGGCTAGGTCTTTATCATGATCTTTCTGCAGTGCAATACCCGTTGCCGTTGCTAGCGGAATACCCTTGTACGCAGGGCCAAAGAGCCCGGCTAGATTGTCAAGCATAGGTTGAGCCGCTTGCGCGTAACAAGCACCCAACGTTGCCATAGCCTCACCTGTTGAAAAAACGCCAGCGTTGAAAAAGTAAGGGCTTACACGCCCAGATTTGAGCGTGAATTCACCAAACTTCAGCGCGCCGAAGCGGATTGCCAGTTCTATAAACTGATTTTTGCTTTCCGATTCTTGCACCAAAACGCTCCACTGAAACGGGGATATAAAGTGGTAAAGATTTAACCTCACGATGTCTTGAAGTTTTCAGTCTCATACCATCTGACGTAGTATACCCCTGTCACGAATTAGGAAACAAAAATGAAGGTGTTGTCACTAGTGGTGGATGGCTTCGAGCGCGCTCGCGAAGAAGGGCTCGTGCCATGGGTATTTCAGCAAGGAGCTGACATCATCTGCCTGCAAGATACGCGTTGTTCTGAGTATTCCCTAGCTTCCAACGACTTTTTCCCCAGTGAATATCACGCGTATTTTGCTGACAACTATGACGATCATCGCATTAACGGTGTCGCCATTTACTGTCGAGAAATGCCAAAAGCCATAATGTTCGGTTTAGGTTTTATGGATTACGACCCTCTCGGCTTGTATATCCAGGCGGATTATGCAGATTGCAGTATCGGCAGCATTTTGGTGCCCTCATCGAAGTCAGAAAACGCTACACAGAAGATGCACTTCCTCAATCAGCTGAGTGGTCATCTGCAAAAAGTCCGCAACAAGAAGCGTGAGTTTATTCTCTGCGGCGGATGGGAGCTCGCTTGGCAGCCCAGAGACGCTGAGGAGTCAGGTAATCGTATAGACATTCCGGGATTTACCAGTGAAGAGCGGGACTGGCTGGGCTCACTATACCGAGCCGGCTACACCGATGCCTTCCGACAAGTAGATCACGTAGACGATGATTTCACGTGGTGGCCTGAGGGCGACGAAAAGCCGGGCTTACGCACAGATACGCATATTGTTTCGGATGGCGTCGCCGAGAGGGTAACAGCCGCCTACGTTGAGAGCGAAGAGGCCTTTTCAAGTCACGCCCCCGTAATTATCGACTACGATATCGAGCTATGATGCTGTAAGCGCCGCCATTTGAGCCGCGTTGAGTTCAGTGCCCGCCGCCTCTGCCAGATCTAAGAGTGCGTTTAATTCGCTTCGGCTGAAAACCTTTTCTTCAGCGGTTCCCTGCACTTCTATTAGGCCACCATCAGCCAACATCACAATATTCATGTCGCTGTCAGCATTTGAATCTTCAGGGTAATCGAGATCCAAGACGGGTGTGCCTTGCCAAATACCGACCGACACAGCAGACACCATACTCTTGAGTGGATCTGTTTTAAGGTCGCCAGCGCGTTGCAACGCGTTCAAAGCCGAAACAAGCGCAACACTTGCCCCAGTGATGGCTGCTGTTCGTGTACCTCCGTCGGCCTGGAGTACATCACAATCAATGGTAATCGTTCGCTCACCGAGTTTCTTTAGGTCAATGCTTGCGCGTAGCGATCGTCCGATTAATCGTTGGATTTCAACAGTGCGGCCACTTTGTTTTCCTCGAACTGCCTCTCTGTCAACTCGCGAATTGGTGGAACCAGGAAGCATGCCATATTCGGCGGTCAACCAACCTTGGCCTTTACCGCGCAAAAATCCGGGCACTCCCTCACTTACAGAGGCGGTACACAACACACGTGTATCGCCAAAGCACGCCAGCACACTACCCGCCGACTGCTTGGTAAACCCCAGTTCAAACGACACTTCTCGCATTTGATCGGGGCGGCGTCCGCTGGGTCTTATACATTTGCTCGCTGTCATGTCTCGCCTTTTTTGAGAGGGTTTATTGCAATAGCTGATCCTGACCAGTCTACTTGATAGACTAGGCCGATTGTTAAACGTTGGAGCATTCCATGGCACAGAGCATGACAGGCTTCGCCAATCAAACCACCACTTTGGGCGAATGGACGCTGTCATTCGAGTGTAAATCTGTCAACAGCCGCTTCCTCGACATAACATTGAAACTACCGGACGCGCTAAAGACGACCGAGCCACAAATCAGGCAAGCCATTAACAACACCTTGTCTCGAGGCAAAGTCGAGCTTACGGTTCGCTTGGAACGCGACAAAAGCTCGCCTGAAGCACAAGTGGACACGGATAAGCTTTTGGAGCTTGAGAAAGCTCTAGAAACAATTCGCAACACCTTGCCCGATGCACAAGCGCCAACGACGCTCGATGTACTGCAGATGCCCGGTATCTGGGTGAGCGAACAAACAGACGTTGAAAGTCTCCATGCCAACTGCGTGGCCCGCATGCCCGAGTTGTTAAACGCACTAGTCACCCATCGTAAATCCGAGGGCGTCCGCCTTGAAGCAATGCTCAAAGAAAGATGCCTGGCAATTTCAAAGATTGTTGCGGATTATCGCGAGGAGCTGCCGAAACTCAATACGCTGCATCAGACAAAACTCCGAGAACGAATCACTGCTCTCAACGTTGGTCATGATGAGAAGCGACTCGAGGAAGAACTGGCCTATCTTGCCAATAAGTCCGATGTGGCTGAAGAGCTCGATCGGCTTGAAGCACACATCGAGGCAATTTATGAGTCACTTCAAAACGACGAGCCCTGCGGCAGGCGACTCGATTTTCTGATGCAAGAGCTTAATCGTGAGGCAAATACGCTGGGATCCAAAACGACCTCACTTACCACCACAAATACGGCAGTAGAGCTAAAAGTGCTGATAGAACAAATGCGCGAGCAGGTACAAAACCTTGAGTGATAAAGAAAAAATAAGCGGGCAACTTTACGTAGTTTCAGCCCCGAGTGGTGCCGGAAAGACATCGCTCGTCAAAGCACTCGTAGAGGCCAACGAAGGCCTAGTGGTCTCGGTGTCTCACACAACACGAGCTAAGCGCCCGGGAGAAGTCGACGGAGTTAACTACCACTTCGTTTCAGAAGGAGAATTCCGTGACTTACAAGAGCAAGGAGGATTCTTCGAGTGGGCGCAGGTGTTCGATAACTTTTACGGTACTAGCAAAGAAGGTGTCATCCAGCAGCTAAATCAAGGCATGGACGTGATTTTGGAAATAGACTGGCAGGGCGCAAAGCAAGTTAAACGTCACATGCCCGATGCTGTCGCTGTGTTCATTTTACCGCCATCTACCGCCGCACTGCGTGAGCGCTTAACCGGACGTGGGCAAGATGACTTTAGCGTTATAGAAAGGCGGATGCAGTCTGCGCGAGACGAGATCTCGCACTATGGCAAGGCGGACTATGTGGTCTTAAACGACCGGTTTGAAACGGCGCTGACCGACCTACAGGCCATCGTTAAGAGCCAACGCCTGTCCCAACGCCATCAATCGTTGCGTCTCACGTCAGTTATTGCTGATTTGCTAGGTTAATGGCGCCGGGCGAAGTATCGACAATTACCGTGCGTAGCCGATATACTGCTCGACCTTTTAATTTCAGGACATCCGCATGGCACGCGTAACTGTTGAAGATTGCCTCGACAACGTCGACAACCGATTTGAACTCGTACTATTGGCGGCTAAACGTGCTCGTCAATTAAGCACAGGTGGCAAGGACGCACTGGTGGAAGTCGATTCAGACAAAGCGACTGTATTAGCGCTGCGCGAAATTGCAGAGGGTTTGATTACACCCGATGTCATGGCGCGCGAGCACGAGCTCGAAGCAGAAGAAGAGTTCGCCGCGAGCTTTGAGACGCCTGTACTCTAAGTTGCCCAGCCGAGGCTGAAAAGCTAGGACTCGTGTCTACGCCGTTACAAGCATTAGGAGCCTCTCTCACCGACGTTTCTCGCCGGTGGAAGCTACAAACAACTTCCCGACCTCAACTCCTTCCTACACACAACCAACGGCAGTCCCTGACAGGCTTCGAGGAGGTGCTAAACACCTATCTTCCTCCCGAGCAGGTTAGCACGATAAAACGTGCTTATTTCTACGCTGAACAAGCCCACTATGGTCAAGCGAGACGCACAGGCGAGCCCTACGTAACGCACCCCCTAGCAGTGGCTACTGTATTAGCACGGATGCACATGGACCATGAGAGTATCATGGCGGCGCTGCTACATGATGTCATCGAGGACACAGGGGTATCCAAAGAAGACATACGAACGCAGTTCGGCGAAGAGGTTGCTGACCTTGTCGATGGCGTGAGTAAGCTCACCCACGTCGAATTTGACAGTGCGGAGATAAAGCAAGCTGAGAACTTTCAGAAAATGGCGCTTGCCATGGCGCGTGATATTCGCGTGATTCTCGTGAAACTTGCGGATCGACTGCACAACATGCGTACTTTGGGGGCCCTAAAACCCGAAGCGAAGAAGCGGATTGCCAACGAAACACTCGATATTTATGCACCCATAGCGACCCGCCTGGGTATGAATGAAGTGCGCATGGAGTTTGAAGATCTGGGCCTTCGAACACTGTATCCCATGCGAGCACGACGAATCGAGGCTGCGCGAGAGGCTGCGCGTGGCCGTCGAAAACAACTTATCGAGGATATTACCGAGCAGCTTGAGCAGACATTACAGCGGGATCACATCGAAGCAACAGTTGTCGGGCGCGAGAAGCACCTCTACAGCATCTACTCAAAAATGCGAGAGAAACGAAAATCCTTCTCTGACATCATGGACATTTTTGCCTTTCGGGTCATTGTCGATGACGTTGATGCCTGCTATCGCACACTAGGAGTCGTTCACTCATTGTACAAACCCGTGCCAGGCGAGTTTAAAGACTACATCGCCATCCCCAAGGCGAATGGCTATCAATCCCTGCATACGGTTCTGAGGGGAATGCACGGGGTGCCGATTGAAATCCAAATTCGTACTCGCGATATGGAAGATATGGCCAACAACGGCATTGCTGCTCACTGGCTCTACAAGAGCAATCAGGACACTGCAAATATTCCACAGATGCGCGCTCGCGAGTGGGTTAAAGGTCTGCTTGAGATGCAACAAACTGCAGGTAACTCGCTCGAATTTATTGAAAGCGTCAAAGTCGACCTGTTCCCAGACGAGGTCTATGTTTTCACCCCGCGTGGCGAAATTATGGAGCTTCCAAAGGGCGCCTGCGCCGTTGATTTTGCCTATGCCGTCCACACTGATGTGGGTAATCGGTGCGTCGCATGCCGCATCAATAACCAGTTGGCGCCACTGTCGGAACCGCTTGAGAGCGGTGCCAGCGTTGAAATCATAACATCACCAGCAGGACGACCCACGCCCTCCTGGCTGAACTTCGTGGTTACTGCACGCGCACGATCTCAAATAAGACATTTCCTGAAACAGCAGCAACACGAGGACTCGGTGGCCCTAGGGCAGAAGCTATTGACGAAGGCGATCGCCGCACTTCCGCCTCATGACGTCATCGACAACAAGACACTCAGAGTACGTGTTGAAGAGCATTACCCGGGATCAACCTACGAGACGATCCTGACAAACTTGGCACTGGGTAATCAGCTACCGCAAGTTGTTGCAGCAACGCTGCTAGGGCAGTCCGGTGCGTCTTTAGAAAATGACCAAAGCGCTATGGAGATTAAGGGCACGGAAGGCTATGTGCTGGTTTACGCCAAGTGCTGTTGTCCGCTACCTGGGGATCCTATCGAGGGCTTCCTTAGCCCGGACCGCGGTTTGGTTGTCCATCGAGAGAACTGTCGCAATCTTGATGACTTACGTGAACAACCAGAGCGTTTAATGCCTCTGCGATGGGATGATCAAATAGAGGGCACATACCCTGTTGCTCTTAGAATTGAAATGGCCAATCAACGTGGCATGATCGCAACATTGGCAACGAAACTCAGTGCCATCGGCCTCAATATCGAGCGGATCTCCACTCAGGATGAGTCGGTGCACTTCTCAAATATCATCATCGAATTACAACTCAATAGCCGCGTTCATCTTGCTCGCGTCATGAAGCGTATCCGCGTTATGGACGGAGTTCGCAAGGTTGTCCGTTGTAGCCGGCGGTAATCAAATCACAGCTTAATCAAGACAGGTAACCCCATGAATAATCGCGCAGTTATTAGCACCTTAGCCGCTCCCTCGGCTATTGGTCCCTACTCTCAAGCGGTAAAGGTTGGCAATACGGTATGGATTTCGGGGCAAATTCCGTTGGATCCGACAACGATGGAAGTCGTGGATGGCGGCATCGAGGTAGAAACCCGTCAAGTTTTTGCAAACTTACAGGCGATTGCTGAAGCCGCTGGCGGCAGCCTTGATAACGCCGTAAAGATCAACATTTCACTCACGGACTTAAATAACTTCCAGGTCGTGAATGGTGTGATGGCTGAAGTGTTCAATCAGCCTTATCCAGCGAGAGCCTGTGTGCAAGTCGCAGCACTACCCAAAGGCGTGCAGGTCGAGATAGAAGCTATACTCGCTATTTGATCTAACCAACGACTGAGCATTGCGCCCAGAGCCGCACTATCACAGTGCTTCGCTTACCGCCTCCTTATAACCCTCTCGATAACTCGGATACTTAAGCGAGAAACCCATTGCCAGTAACTTGGCGTTGCTTACTCGCCGATTTGCGCGCGGCTGGTTATCTCGTTGTCCCTCGGGCTCACGGCCAAGCTCTCGAAAACACCACGCCTCGAGCTCCCCCGTTGTCACCGGGCTGTTGTCGTTGAGATTCAGTGTTGCGGGCAGCCTCTCTCCATGAAAATCTCGTTTTATCAGTTCAACAATCACATTTGCTGCATCGTCTCTATGAATCCGATTGGTGAAGCCGCTGTTGATACGCGAAGACAAGCCCTCGAGTATCGGTCGTAACATAACCGGGTTGCCACCGTCGTAGAGACCACTCGGACGTACAACGGTGGTGTAGGCGTGGCGCCTAAAACAAGCCTCACCAGCGAGTAAAGCGTCGACAAAGGGGTCCCCCGCTGCCAGAGGAGAGTCTTCGTTGACCCACCCGCCGGATCGCTCGGCATAGACCCGCGTCGACGATACGTAGATAGCCCTCCGGGCCTCGCTGAGCAAACCAGAACCGACTACATTATCTGCGGCTCTCGCATAGCCTTGCCGATAACCTTCGACATCACGGCTCGCCGGCACCGGCGTAAAAATCAGGTAATCGGGCTTTAATTTCGCCGCTTCTGACAAACTCTCGATAGAGCCATAGTCGCCATAAATCCGCTTGCTTAATGTCTGGGGCAAACCCTCGGGATGGCGTGAAACACCTACCACATCGGCGAACTCTGAAAGCGATGTCAAAGCACGAGAGGCAAGGTCGCCAAAACCTATGAACATTACTGTTGGAGTCTTCACCTGCGCACCTTCGTCCCGTTATTATCAGAGGTCAAGGTAACCGAAGCTCACTGTGTCGAACAATATTCTTCAACTGCCACTGCAGGATTTCAAAGGCGTTGGCCCAAAAGTTTTCAGCAAACTGGAGGCTATGGGGCTTAAAACAGTTGAAGATCTTCTATTTCACTTTCCCCTCAGGTATCACGACAAAACTCGACTTACTTGCATAGGCGAGCTAAGGGAGGGAATCGATGCGGTAGTGCGGGGCACAATAAGGGCCTCGGGTATTGCTAAAGGCCGAAGACCGACGCTGATTGTAAAAGTAGACGACGGTACCGGACTGGTGACCTTACGGTTCTTTCACTTCCGCCGTGCCCAAGCCCTACAACTTCGTGTTGGCGACACCATCACACTTTTCGGGCAACCGCGGCTTGTCGGCGGCGGAACCGAGTTTGCGCACCCTGAGTATGTTGTCGGCGATAAGGAGCCACAGCTCGAAGAAGCGCTCTCTCCGATCTATCCCGTCACTGAGGGTATGGGTCAGTCGACGATGCGTAATTTGACCCATCAAGCACTGAACTACCTACGGCAAAGTCCACCCGAGGACCTTCTGGCGGACCTACCTGGCAGCAGGCCATCGATTACCAATTCGATTGAGTTCCTACACCGACCACCACCCAATGCCAATATCTCAGCGATTGTTGCAGGTGAACATCCAGCGCAATTGCGGCTGGCGTTAGAAGAACTTATTGCACATCAAATATCGCTCCTTTCACGACGTGCACGAACACATCAAAAAACAGCCGTATCCGTTACGTCACAAGGCAAGTTAGCGACTGCCATTACGGACGCGCTGCCCTTTGAGCTAACATCCGCACAGAATAGAGTCTGCTCAGAGATCTTAGCTGATCTGCGCAAATCCACACCGATGCTTCGTCTCTTGCAAGGTGATGTTGGATCCGGAAAAACGCTTGTCGCTGCTATCACCGCCTCACATATGGTTGAGGCCGGACATCAAGTCGCTTTGATGGCACCCACAGAGCTTCTCTCTGAACAACACTTTTCGGGTTTCCAGAAATGGTTCGAGCCTTTGGGAGTGAAGGTTCTTTGGCTAACCGGCCAGGTAAAGGGCAAGGTGCGCAGAACAGCACTTGAAAGTATCGAGGCGGGCGAAGTCGATATCGTCATCGGAACACACGCCTTGTTTCAGGATGCGGTTGTCTTTAAGTCCTTAGGACTTGTGCTAGTCGACGAACAGCACCGTTTTGGCGTCAATCAACGGCTCTCGCTCACGAGGCGCGGGCTAGACGAAACGACACCGCATCAGCTCACGATGACCGCTACACCTATTCCAAGAACACTGTCCATGGTCGCCTATGCTGATTTAGATTGTTCAACAATCGACGAATTGCCACCGGGTCGGAAACCCATTACCACCGTACTCATCGATAACGAACGTCGGCAGAGTGTTATCGAGCGCGTGGGAAATGCTTGCCAGCAAGGCCGGCAAGCGTACTGGGTGTGTGCACTTATTGACGAAAGTGAAGCGCTTGATGCCAATGCGGCAGAAGTCACAGCGACTCAGCTAACAGAAGCGCTTCCCAATCTACGTATTGGGCTTCTGCATGGGCGCTTATCCAGTCAAGAGAAGGCCGAGATCATGGCCGCCTTTGCAAATGGCGACTTGGACATTTTAGTCGCTACCACCGTTATCGAAGTTGGTGTCGACGTTCCCAACGCAAGCCTTATGATCATTGAGAATGCAGAGCGGTTTGGGCTCGCCCAACTTCATCAGCTTCGAGGGCGAGTAGGGCGTGGCGCAGTTGAAAGCCACTGCTTACTGATGTACCAGTCTCCGCTCAGCCGAACAGCTCGCGATCGACTCACTGTTATGCGTGAATCCCAAGATGGTTTTGTTTTGGCCGAGAAGGATCTTGAGATCAGAGGCCCCGGGGAGGTTTTGGGGACACGGCAAACTGGCCTTTCCTCATTCCGAGTTGCAAAACTACCCGAGCACGACTACCTATTGGAGGAGGCGCAATCGATGGCGTCGAAGATTGTAGCCACTGATAGCGCGCGCGCGGAAAAAATTGAGCAGCGTTGGACCCACATACTCGAGGCTTTTGCGCGCGTATAATCACGCGCACAATTTCAGGTCAGTGGTTGTCGCTTCTTGCAGCAGCGTTTTGCCGCTACCATTTGCAGCTACTGCGATAGGCTTTACATAATGAATGTGCTCAGATCCGGAAAGTTGGCCGCGTTAACACGCGTAATGCGGTTTGATAAACCGATTGGCACCTACTTACTCTTGGCGCCGGCGCTATGGGGGCTGATCATTGCATCATCGGGTCTACCATCGCTGTTTCTGCTTATCACCTTTATTGTTGGAGCCTTTGTCATGCGTTCAGCGGGCTGTACGACCAACGACCTAACCGACAGAAACCTCGATGGGTTTGTTGAGAGAACGCGAGATAGACCACTGGTCACCGGTGAGGTATCTGTTATTGAAGCGATGGGTTTGCTGGTCTTACAACTTGCGATTGCACTCTGGTTAGTCGTTCAAATCAATTGGCTAACGGTTCAGCTCTCGCTGGTTGGCGCCATCCTGACTATTGTTTACCCCTTTATGAAGCGGATAACCCACCTGCCGCAAGTGGTGCTTGGCGCCGCTTTCTCCTGGAGTATCCCGATGGCGTTTTCTGCGACGCAGAACCAATTGCCCATGGGTCTATGGTGGTTATTTGCAGCCAATTTGCTGTGGGTCGTGGTGTATGACACGCAGTACGCGATGGTAGATCGTGAGGATGATCTTGAGGTCGGCATCAAATCTACCGCTATCTTATTCGGTGAAGCCGACACGCGAATTATTTTGTTCTTACAGCTAACGTGTCTGGTTTGCTTCGTAGGAACAGGCCTAAGCTTCAATCTAGGCCCCGTTTATTACGCCTCTATTGCTATGGTTGCAGGTCTATTTCTGCGCCACCAACAACTGATCGGTGATCGATCTCGCGAAAAATGTTTTCAGGCGTTCAACGAGAGTAAGTGGATAGGCCTAATTGTAGGAGTAGGCCTGCTGGGACATTTTGCGGCCTAACCTGTATAACTAACGATGCGCACAAACCGGTGGTCCTGTGGAACTTCGAATTTTTCCGAACGTAAAAGACCTCCCCTCTGAACAGTGGGAGCGGGCGTTTTCGTCAGGCTACCCCTTTCTAAAACAGCGCTTCTTGGAAGGACTGGAGTCTTCTGGTAGCACGGGCGCCAACTCAGGCTGGCAGAACTGCCATCTGGTGTTGAGTGATGGTAATGCACCACTGGCCATGGCACCCGGATTCCTCAAAAGTCACAGTTACGGCGAATATGTCTTTGATTGGTCATGGGCGGATGCGTGGCATAGGAGTGGTCTTGAGTACTACCCCAAGCTTGTAACTGGCATTCCCTTCACGCCGGCAACAGGCCCGCGGATTTGGACTGACGAAAAAAACGCGCACGCTTTACCGAGCTTTGTGGAGGCAGTCACCCACTGGAGCGAGTCAGAAAACATCTCCAGCTGGCACATCCTGTTTCCAGAGGAAGCATTATCACGCGAGTTGGCTGATCTGGGCTTAGTCCAGAGAATGACCACGCAGTTTCATTGGTTTAACCGGGGCTATTCTTGTTTCGATGACTTCTTGAGCGAATTTAATAGCCGAAAGCGTAAAGCGCTCAAAAAGGAACGGGCAGCAATACCCGCTCAGAACCTCAGATTAGCTACCAAAACAGGGTCTGAAATATCACAAGATGACTGGGGGTTTTTCTATTACTGCTACCAAACAACCTATTTGAAGCGCAGTGGTCACGAGGGTTACTTAACCGGAAGTTTCTTCGCCGATATCTGCCCCTCGTTGGGTGAAGATACGGTCATGGTCATTGCGCACGAGGGGGAGGAGCCCGTTGCTGCAGCCCTTTATTTTGTCGACAACCAAACGCTGTACGGACGATACTGGGGTTGCTTAAAAGAATTCGAGTTCCTACATTTCGAAGCCTGCTACTACCGTGGTATCGAATATTGCATAGAAAACGGGCTATCGCGTTTTGACCCCGGCGCGCAAGGCGAACACAAAATTCAGCGTGGCTTTGAGCCGACACTTACGTATTCAAATCACTGGATCGGTGAACCAAGACTTAAAGACGCGGTAGCAGACTTTTGTCGCCGCGACTGCGACCACGTCCGCCGTTACCGGGACGAAGCAACGACGCTACTGCCGTTTAAACAGCAGAGTTCTTAAGCAGGCACTTCATCACGCAAGAAAACCCATTGATCACCTTTAGACTCGGCTTCGCTGTAGTAATAACCAGCCTCGGCGAAAGACTTTAGCGCTTCAGGTTCTGTTATACGGTTATCAATGATGTACCTAGCCATGATTCCTCGCGCCTTCTTGGCAAAGAAGGAGATCATCTTGTACTGGCCGTTCTTAAGATCCTTAAACTGCGGCGTAATAACGTCGGCGTTCAGCAGCTTAGGCTTAACGGCTTTGAAGTATTCGTTAGAAGCAAGGTTGATCAAGATTGATGTGTTCGCGCTGGCCAGGTCGTGATTCAGTGTGTCTGTTAACTGCTCCCCCCAAAATTCATAGAGGTTTTTGCCGCGCTGGTTCGCAAACTTGAGTCCCATCTCGAGACGGTAGGGCTGCATCAAGTCAAGCGGGCGCAGCAGACCGTATAAGCCAGAAAGAATGCGCAACCGGTCCTGTGCAAAAGTAAGATCATCTTCAGACAGGGTCTCTGCCTGTAGCCCCGTGTAAACATCCCCCTTAAACGCAAGAACTGCCTGTTTCGCATTGTCTTTGGTCGACTCCGCTTGCCAGTTCATGAACCGCTCATGATTTAAATGAGCGATCTGCTCGCTGACGCCCATCAGTGCACGAATATCTTCCGGGTTAAGACCCCGAGCATCATCAACGAGAAGCGCCGACTGATCCATAAATCTTGGTACGGTGGAAGTCTGGGTGATTGGCGCCGTATCGTAATCGAGCGTTTTCGCGGGTGACAGTACAGTAAGCACGGTTATTCTCTCTGCAATTGCTGTTCACTCGATGATAACCTTCAACGTCGTCTTGAGAAACGGGTTAACACAGTGAACTACTGGGCAACTTTTGCGCAGACCATCAACCACACGAATCGAGTTATTGGTAATGGTGTTGCTTTTGCAAGTATTACGATGGCGCTTGTTACTACCGCTGTTGTCATTCTCCGTTATGGATTTGAGCAAGGCGCCATCGCAGCGCAGGAATCCGTTCTCTATTTGCACGGCACCTTATTTATGTTGGGCGCAGCACCCACCTTACTTGCAGACAAACATGTACGCGTTGACGTGTTTTACCGCAACTTTAGTTCGCGTCAGCAAACCTGGGTAAATACCCTGGGTCACACCTTATTCACGACGCCTATTTGTTTGCTCATCGCCTTTGGCTCTTGGGGCTATGTCACTGAAAGTTGGTCGATTATGGAATCCTCACCGGAGCCCGGAGGGATCCCCGCGGTCTTCCTGTTGAAGACACTAATACCTGCAATGGCCGTCATGCTGCTGCTACAGGCAATAAGTGCGATCATTAGCGGCCTGATGGAGTTAAGCGAGGTGGCCTGTGATGATTGAAGGTGAGTTGGCACTCGCTCTCTTTGCGAGCGTTTGTATTCTGTTGCTTTTTGGTTTTCCTGTAGCACTTACACTGGGTGGCACGGCATTACTATTCGCCTCATTTGGTGTCATTGCGGGCCATTTTGATCCTAGCTTCGTCGCGGCCCTGTCCGGTCGAATGTTCGGCACGATCACCAATGAAACGCTTGTTGCCGTACCTCTGTTTATTCTAATGGGAGTCACGCTAGAGCGAGCAAAGATTGCTGAAGAGCTGCTTACTGAGATGGCGAATGCCTTAGGTAATAGGACCAGCGGGCTGGGCATGGCAGTCATTATTGTCGGCGCGCTATTGGCCGCGAGCACAGGGATTGTGGGTGCAACTGTTGTGACCATGGGCGTGCTTGCGCTGCCTTCTATGTTGCGCGCGGGATATGACCCTAAGCTGGCAACCGGACTGATCTGCGCAACTGGAACGCTCGGCCAGATCGTACCGCCGTCCATCGCACTCGTCCTTCTAGGTGACATTATGTCGACTGCCTATCAGCAGTCACAACTTCAAAGCGGCATTATAAATACCCAAACCGTCTCGGTTGGGGATCTCTTCGTCGGCTCTCTCGTGCCGGGTATCGTGCTAGTAGGCCTTTATCTCAGCTATTTGCTATTCATCGGCTGGCGTAATCCCGCAAGTTGTCCTCCACCGAAGGATGAGACGTGGATTGAGAAAGCAAATGTCGTAAGCGCGATTGTTCCTCCACTAGCTCTCATAACCATCGTGCTTGGATCGATTATATTAGGGGCAGCAACCCCAACCGAGGCTGCTGGCGTGGGCGCTGTAGGCGCAATGATCTTAGCGGCCTATAAATCTGCGCTGAATGTCAGTGTGATAAAGGAAATTACACGCTCCACGATGGAGACCACGAGTATGGTCTTTCTCATTTTGATCGGCGCCGCGCTTTTCTCCTTGGTGTTCAGGGGCTTCGGTGGTGATGAGATGATCGAAACGTTCTTCGAAACACTTGGCGGTGGACCACACATAGCGCTTTTAGTGGTGATGCTCGTCATGTTCTTACTTGGCTTTATTCTCGATTTCATCGAAATCACGTTTGTCGTCGTTCCGATTGTCGCCCCGATTTTGCTGTCTATGGGGTTTGATCCGGTGTGGTTGGGCGTAATGATTGCAGTAAACCTACAGACATCGTTCCTTACACCACCTTTTGGCTTCGCTCTATTTTATTTGCGAGGCGTGGCCGACGAATCGGTGGCGACCAGCGACATATACCGCGGCGTAATCCCATTTGTGCTCATTCAACTAAGCTTGTTAGCAGCGCTTTGGCTGTTTCCTGACATTGTCACCTGGTTACCCAGCTTGATGGGACGCTGATCTAAGGCGTTGAATCGACTGTACATGAAAGAAGAAGATACGAACGCCATTTTTCGGAGAGACAAATGAATCCCATTGATGAAAACCCAAGACCCCAGGGTGAACTCGCGCTCCAAACCGTTGCAATGCCTGCGGATACGAATGCTAACGGGGATATCTTTGGCGGCTGGTTGTTATCTCAAATGGACATTGCCGGCGGTGTCGCAGCAGCAGAAGTAGCGCGGGGTCGCGTTGCAACAGTCGCTGTGCAAGGTATGTCTTTTCTCACACCTGTTCATGTTGGCGCAGTCGTCAGCTGTTATTGCGATATCTTAGACATCGGGCGGAGTTCAGTCCGCGTGCTGATCGAAGTGTGGATCAACTCTCAGCATGATGGAGAGCCCATCAAAGTAACCGAAGGCGAGTTTATTTATGTCGCAATTGATAACGCGAAGCGCACAAGAACTATTGGTCAGTAAAGGAGATTGGCGGTAATACCCGATCTCTTGCATTCAAATAAGCGCGCTCTGAAATTTCGTGATAGGTGCGCACACCATCGAGAAAATCTTCGTAGGACGCTGAAATCTTTGCAGCCATGGGATCGCCCTCCTTTAACTTATTCAGTGAAATGACCGCATTGGTGTGCAAGATATCCATGACATCGTCAGGCAATGGGCGAAGCTTCGTTTGGTACTCGTCGAGCAGGGCTGTCAGAGACGAATTATTACGCGCAGTAAATTCATCAAGCATGTCTTGGTTCGTTGCTCTGGCGGCACCCTCAACAATGGCCTGCAAATCTACGGGTAACCGATCGAAGGCTGCCTGATTTACCGTAAATTCAAGCATAGCACCGGGCTCATGCCAGCCCGGATAATAGTAGTACTCAGCAACCTCCATGAGGCCCAAAGTGCGATCGTTGTAAGGTCCGACCCACTCTACAGCGTCGATAACACCAGTCTGCATAGACGTGTAAATCTCACCCCCTGCCAGGCGCACAGAGGTGCCGCCCGATGCCGTGAAGACCTCACCCGCAAGACCTGGAATACGCATTTTTAGGCCTTTGAGGTCTTCAGCCGACTTCAGCTCGCGATTGAACCAACCCGCCATCTGGACACCCGTGGAACCACCGGCAAACGGTCGCACACCAAAAGGTGCATAGAGCTCGCGCCAGAGCTCAAGGCCACCACCGTAATGCAGCCAACCATTCATTTCCTGCGCAGTCATGCCAAAGGGAACTGCTGTATAGAATACAGACGCAGGGATTTTTCCTTTCCAATAATAAGAAGCACCATGTCCCATTTCTGCAACGCCCTGCGAAACAGCGTCAAAGACCTCAAACGGCGGCACTACCTCACCAGCACCATACACGCGAACACTGAGCCTACCGTTGCTCATTTCCTCAACGCGGCGTGCAAAGTTCTCAGGCGCTGAACCTAAACCCGGCAAACCTTTCGGCCAGGTTGTCACCAACTTCCATTTAATTTGCTCACTACCCGCTGTTTGTGAGTAATCTGCTGCCACGACTTCTTTTTGCTGAGAATCAAGCGCCCAAAGACCCAAAGTACCAACCCAAAGAAGCAATAGACCAACAACAGCTACCGGTAATACAGTTCTCTCTTTCATGAGTGCCTCACAATGGTTGCAGATTCGCGTATTGCAGGACCAGCCATTTGCTGCCCTCGGCGAAATTTACCTCGATGCGAGCGTTAGCACCGCGGCCTTCTATATTGAGAACCATACCCTCACCAAACATCGGGTGCAGAACACGCTGCCCCAAACGTAACCCCGAATCATTCGAACTAGCAACGGGTTGTTGCAGTCTATCGACAAGGGGGCGCGTCAAACCGCCGTGCAATCTGACCTCTTCAATCAAATCAGCGGGTATCTCTCTGACAAACCGCGAAGGCGTGTTGTAAGTCTCGCTGCCGTGCAAGCGTCGACTCTCTGCATAGGTAATCAAGAGTCTTTGTTGCGCTCGCGTAATACCAACGTAAGCTAGCCGGCGCTCTTCTTCCAAACGCCCCGGCTCCTCTACCGACATACGGTGTGGAAATAGATTCTCCTCAAGTCCGGCGAGAATCACGAGGGGGAACTCGAGGCCTTTCGCAGAGTGCAACGTCATCATTTGCACGCTGTCTTCATAAGGGTCAGCCTGGCTGTCGCCAGCATCGAGGGCAGCTCTATCCAAAAACTGCTGCAACGGAGAAAGGGTATCGTCCTCCGCTTTAAACGTTTTGGCCGCGGAAACGAGCTCCTCCAAGTTCTCGACGCGAGCCTGACCACGCTCGCCTTTCTCTGCTTTATGAAACTCAATAAGGCCTGTGCGATGAATAACGTGCTCGACCATTTCTTCAAGGGGAAGCTCGAGCGTTTCACTATCGAGCTCATTTATCAGCGCAGCGAAACCCGCTAATGATGATCGAGCTCTGGCAGCTAACAAGCCTCGCTCCTGTACCAAGCCAATCGACTGCCACATCGAAATGCCATGTTCTCGCGCTACCGAGCGAAGCTCGTCGATCGTTTTACTGCCAATACCACGCGTTGGAGTATTGATCACACGCTCGAGTGCCGGGTCGTCACCACGACCAATCATTAACCGCAGATAGGCAAGCGCGTTACGAATCTCAAGACGCTCATAGAAGCGCTGGCCACCATAGATCCGGTAGGGGAGACCCACTCGGATCAACGCCTCTTCAATAACCCGTGATTGCGCATTTGAGCGATATAAAATAGCGCTCGATCGGCGCGTATTCCCGTCGTCAGTCCAAGACTGAATCTGCTCTACGATGAAGCGAGCCTCGTCCTGCTCATTAAACCCAGCGTAAAGCTTGATCGGCTCCCCATCGTCGCCATCAGTCCAGAGATCCTTACCGAGACGCCCTGAGTTGTGGCTGATAACGCCATTAGCAGCATCCAAAATGGTTTTAGTAGACCGATAGTTTTGCTCAAGCCTGACAGTTTGGGTGTCTTTGAAATCGTGCGTAAACCGCTGAATATTCTCAATCTTCGCGCCACGCCAACCATAAATCGACTGGTCATCATCACCCACCGCGACAACCGGTATTGCCTCCCCCGCTAAAACACGAAGCCATGCATATTGTATTGAGTTCGTATCTTGGAACTCGTCAACCAATAAAATGTTGAAGCGCTCTTGATAATGTTTGAGCGTTTCAGGCGACCGCAACCACAATTCGTGTGCCCGCAACAATAATTCGGCAAAATCGACAAGCCCGCCCCGTTGACAGGCTTCCTCATAGGCTTCGTAGATACGCACCATCGTCCTTGTATAGAGGTCACCCATGGGTGGGTCGATATGCTTAGCACGTAGCCCTTCGTCTTTTTGTCCGTTAATAAACCACTGCGCTTGTTTAGGCGGCCACTTGGCGTCGTCTAAGCCGAGTTCTCGACACACACGTTTCACTAATCGGAGTTGATCATCGCTATCGAGAATCTGAAAATTTTGTGGGAGGCCTGCTTCAGCCCAGTGTGTTTGCAGCAACCGATGCGCAAGACCATGGAAGGTACCAATCCATAGCCCATGGGTCGGCCTACCAAGCATTTCCTCGATACGACCCCGCATTTCCTTAGCGGCCTTATTGGTAAATGTCACAGCCATCACCGCATAAGGAGACACACCCTCTGCGCGAATCAACCATGCAATGCGATGCACAAGAACTCGGGTCTTTCCTGATCCCGCGCCAGCAAGCACCAGTTGATTGCCACGCTCTGCAGCGACTGCAGATCGTTGCGCTTCGTTTAAACCGTCAAGAATATCAGATACGTCCATCGCCACAGTGTACTAGAAACCGAGATTTACGACGTCACTCTCTGCGCGTTCCGCGCACCTTTCTGCTACTCTTTACTGAGGTTTGGGAGGTCACAGCATGGACGACAAAGACGACGACAAGAAACGCGTACTCACTCCACCTTCTGAGTGGTCTGAAGGGATGAAACCAACGTTTTCACCCGACGCTGCAGAAATTGACGAGAGTACTGACTGGCTTGAGGACGACGACTTCGAAGTCCCTCCGGAATCCGAGCGCTCCAGTGACCAGGCGCCTGTTGCCGGCGAGGAGCCCTCAGCAAATGAAGAGCCCTCAGCAAATGAAGACTCCCCAGCGACTGAAACAGCCAAAACAGTGCTTTCGGCAAATTCAGACGCAGACGCGATTCTTACCGATCACGGCGAAGCTAAGGCCAAAAAAGCAAATAGTGGTTCAAAGCTTCCCTGGGCCGTTGCAATCGCTGGATTCGTCGTCGCAGGAGGCATGGGTGGACTATGGCTAGACTCACAAGAGACTGCAAGAGCTGAGATTGCGGACCTGAGAGACACGATTCGGTCAATGAAGCGCTCGGAAAACAAACAGTCCGACCAAGACAGTGGTTTAGTCGCCGATAACGAGGCGCTTCAGCGCCAGATAGCAATACTGCAACGACAAAACACAGACCTCGCTGATGAAAACGAGGCGCTTAAACAGCGCGAGGCCGAACAAGCTCAACGAGCTATATTAGCATCGACAAATACGACCTCAGCCACGGAAGTGCAGGCGTCTGTCACCACGCCGTCTAGCTGGCAAGTCAGCTCAGTGCCTCAAACTGCAACACCCAAGCAGACGGGCGGGCTGTGGTTCGTCAATCTCGAAAGCCACAAAAGCCGTGCCGTTGCGGCTGAACGCTTAGAGTCACTAAGCAGTAAGCTACCAGGCACCCAGCTTTCAATAGCAAGTGCCAATGTGAATGGGCAAACGTATTTTCGGGTTAGGGCCGCCGACTACGCCTCAAAAACCGACGCGACAGCCGCATCAAAGTGGCTCGCCCAGACGCTCAATGCTGGGCCCTTTTGGCTAGGTAAAGACAGGAAAAACGTCAATCAAACGCCCACGACAAGTGCAGTCACAGTCGATCAAGAAGTCGCCAACCAACCGCTCGCAGCAACGTTAAAGCCACCTGTTAAAGAGACAGCAGTGAAAAAGCCTGTCCGTTTAAGATCGTTACCCATGCGAGACAATTGGTTTGTTTTCGTCGATACCTACGACAGTGGTCAGCGCGCCGATGAGGTTATTTCAGCACTCAATGATCAGGGGCTCGACGCAAAAGTTGCCGTTGAGTCGCGCTCTGGCGAACTTTTTTATCGCGTTCAAATTGTGGGGATCGAAAGCGAGGCAACAGGGAACACTATTGTTGCTCAACTTAAGGCCGACGAATTCAAAAACGCGCGATTACGAAAGACGGTCAACTAAGTCCCGGTAATCCAAGGTTCAGGGAACCGTTCGAGCATCATTTCTATCTTTTCCGGCAGCTCGCCGACACCGAGCGAAACCCACAGAATCAAACTAATCAGAACAGTGACGATGACTTGGCGCTGCCACTTTGAAATGCCTAGTCGCTGCGCACAGTAAAAGATAGGATCGGCAGCGATGACGCCTGCTATTACTGTGATCGCCCAACCCAAGTAAGGGTCATTTCCCCAAAAGGACTGCACAAAACCAGCGAACAGTAGTGTTGTTACAAATACTAAATTAATCCACCGTGGCATCAAATCAGTCTCTCGTTTTGCCCGCCGTAGCGTTTCAAACCCAGGCATCCTGAGGCGCAGTGAGTTCAGACGAAACATCGCCCGTATTAACGACACCCGCAGGTTCAACCAGAAGTACTTTAGCTTCAGAGGCAGCGTGCGGCCGATGTGGCATTCCCTTGGGAACCACCAACATTTCTCCCGCGCGCAAGATTACGGGGCCTGCTTCTAGATCAATGGTGAGTTCACCTTCGAGCACAATAAACGTTTCATCGGTCTCATCGTGCTGATGCCAAACAAACTCACCTTTGAGTCGCACGAGCTTAAATTGATAGTCATTCATTTCGGCAATGACTTTAGGGCTCCATTGCTCCTCAAAAAGCGAAAACTTTTGATTGAAGATGACCTTTGCTGGAGATGTTTTCAAAAGAGGCGCTCCCTACTTTGACTCACGAATACGACCATCTTGATGAACTCAACTAATAGGCGCCCATTGACTCGACTCTAAAACATAAACCGCCTTTGTGGGCGACTCTGTGTGACTAAAAACACCCCCTAGTTTCTTGACCGCGGTTATAGAGCGGATATTGTCTGGCCCTATATCGAAGAGCACCGAATCGCAGACCTTAAACGCCCGCTCTAACATCGCATCTTTGATCTCTCTATTTGCACAAGTGCCCCAATATTTCCGAGCGAGAAACGTGAAACCAATGCGGACACATCGGTCCTTCTCGTCATAACCGTAATACCGCGTAGAGCCCATAACCTCTTGTGTCAGGCGCTCACGAATAACAAAGCAACCAAGTTGATTAGAGAGCCCGTTCGAGAAAAATACACTGAAGATATCCTTCCGCCAACGGTTGGGCTCCGGATGTTGCTCCCAAATAAGTGGATCGGATGCAACCGCATATAACGCCTCAAAGTCGGATTCAGCGAGTAGCTCAAGGACAAATTGTTGCGTATAGATGGGTGCTGGGAACGCATCAGCGCTGGAAGGCATAAGACCTCCAAACAAACCATATAAACGGCAGGCTTTGGATAATTGACCAAACCGCTATCGCGTGCTCGGCCTCCAAAATAGTGGTCAGCGCGAGCAGTGATAGCGGCGGAAAGGGTGATAACCTTTCGAAAAAGGGTTTAAAAACAACCCTTAGATAACGATCGATATCAAAGGCCCGTCGCTTCTCTTCGCTCATGGTGTTATAGCCCGCGAGCAAATAACGCGCATTAGTAGGTGTAATGATAAAGGCGACTGCCAAATAAGATAGCGACATGAGGCATGCGCTGAGTAATAACGTTGTCACCATAAGAGCATCCGAAAAGGCAACAATCTGCGCAAGTGCGCCTTTTATCGTCAGTTCATTACCCTAAGCGATCAGACCTTACGCGTCGTGTAGCTCTGAAATTAACAGCGCAGCTTCGCGTCTAATCTCTGAAGCATCGGGGCCGATAAGTGTAATATGGCCTAACTTCCTACCTTTGCGGATGCCTTTTCCGTAGGTCTGTATCAACGTTCGAATAGGGCCTTGAGGCATTTTCCCGGGGAGAGCATCGTCCAGCAGATTCACCATTGACGCGGCCTCGGTGAATACTGGCTTTCTAACAGACTCGCCCATGACACACCCAACATGCTGTGTAAATTGGTCAGCGCCGACTGCTCCGATTGTCCAATGACCCGTATTGTGAACGCGAGGCGCAATTTCGTTGACGATCAGTTCACCATCAGTAAGGAAGAACTCGATCGCTAATACACCCACGTAGTCCATCGCTTTTACGAGTCGATTAGCATACTCAGCGGCAAGCGCAGCCGTATCCTCGGCGACGCCCGATGGAACAAAGCTACCGATTAAAATACCGTCGCGCATGACATTCTCCGTCATTGGGTAGCACGCGGTTTCACCTTGAGCATCACGGCCAATGATGATTGCGTACTCGAGATCAATGGGGATTTCTGCTTCCGCTATAACGGGATAGGCATCCTCGGGAATCACGTCAAGGGACTCTCGATCAACTCGCCACTGGCCGCCGCCGTCGTAACCACCTAAGGTGCGCTTACAACGGGCATACTGGCCAGGCAACTTATCCAAGGCATTTGCGAGATGATCGCTGGAAGAGACTAAAAACCAAGGTGACGTTGGGATATCGAGTTTATCCAACATCGCTTTTTGCGTATCGCGTTCGCGGAGTACCACAAGCGCCTCGTAGCTAGGCGACAAACCAACATCAGCCGCCCTTCGGAGCATGTCATCCGGCAAACTTTCACGCTCAACGGTGATCTCGTCACATTGGTCGAGGAACTCGTTCAGTTGGTCAGGGCGATAAATTGGACCAAGGCCTGTGACAACGGGCGTCTCGTCTACGCACATGTAGGCCACACTAAAGCCAAGGCGATTTGCCGCCTCTCCAAGCATCTGGCTTAACTGACCGCAGCCTATAATTCCGAGACGTTTTGACATGGCTCTTTCGCTCTTAGTCGAACGGATTGACGGGGACACCCGCAGATTGTGCCTCACGATAACGATCTAACGCATCGCGAACAGCTGCATCTTCATTAGCCAGCATAGCCGCAGCAAACAAAGCAGCATTGATCGCACCCGGCGTACCTACGGCGAAAGTCGCCACGGGGACACCTTTGGGCATTTGCACAATCGACATCAGCGCATCAACACCTTGCAAAACAGTCGCATCAACCGGAACGCCCAAAACTGGAATGGGTGTCATCGCCGCTGCCATTCCCGGAAGGTGAGCGGCACCACCGGCGCCCGCAATGATCGCCTTCAATCCGCGGTCTCGTGCAGACCGCGCATACTCGTAAAGACGATCAGGGGTTCTGTGCGCTGAGACAACTTTCGCTTCAAAGGACACGCCTAACTCATCCAGCACTTTTGCAGCATTTTCCATCACACCCCAATCGGAGCGTGATCCCATAATGATACCGACGGCACTGTTCGCCATAAAGGTCCTCACAAGGCGCAAACTTTTCTACGCGCCAAAAAATGGAAGCCGGCGAGTATACCTGAGAAAGCGTCGCCGCACATTTAACAGCAATCGCCTCAGAATGATCCTGCAGCCGCCGGGCGACGGCTCGCTATCGTTAGCCTGTTTTTGTCTGGCGAATTGAACGAGTATTCAAGGTGACGTTGCAACAGCGAATTTTTAGCTATTAACGCGTCAAGACCAAAAGCAAAACCCAAGAAGCCAAACAAATCCATCGCACTTCTATCATCACTCAGCGCTGTACGCGCGATGGCGTGATGGCGTGATGGCCATAGCCAGTGGAGAGCAACTCCCGAACATAGCGCTTAAAGCCTTTGTTTTATCAAATGTTTATGTATAGAAGTTTTTTATTTTAATCCGGCGTATTTTATTTTTCGGCCCTGGAAATCGGTAAATTCGCCGAAACAGATTATAATAAAGTCAGCGATAGCCCATACGCCTAGTCCGCCGATGGTGAAAACCATCAAAACCCCAGTCTTAATTTTTCCGCAATAAAACCGATGTACACCAAAAACACCAAGTAAAAAACACAGCGTTGCTATAAGTAAAAAGTTCTTATCGCTAACTAAGGCTTGTTCCATCTCATCACTTTTTTTCTGACTTTCCCCGTTACTCCACTGTCACTCACCTGAACAAAACAGTGATTTACTCTTCCTTGTATTTCTCGTCGAGAATTCCTTTTTCTTTTAGGGTCTCTGTAAGTTTTTCTAGACGCACTAGTGCTACCACACCAACCATTCCAAACACAAAACCTATTACCGCTAATCCTTCCAAAACTTTCTCCCTTTAATTCATTGTTTCGTACTATTCGACAGTGACCGACTTAGCTAGGTTTCGAGGCTTATCAACGTCCGTACCTTTGGCAACAGCAACATGGTAGGAAAGCAGCTGCAAGACGACCGTGTACACAATGGGGCCTGCGAGTTCTGAAACCGACGGCACGTCGATAACTGTGACGCCAGGACCGCTCTCGTATTGAACTGCCTGATCTGCAAAGACAAAAAGCTGGCCACCGCGCGCTCTGACCTCTTCAAGGTTTGACTTCAATTTGTCGAGTAAGTCGTCCCTTGGAGCAACCGCCACAACCGGCATTTTATCGTCGACTAAAGCAAGAGGGCCGTGCTTTAGCTCACCCGCGGGATAAGCCTCAGCGTGGATATAGGAAATTTCTTTGAGTTTAAGGGCACCCTCCTTCGCAATGGGATGGTAAACGCCTCGTCCAAGAAATAACGCGTGATCGCGTTGAATAAAATGACTCGCTACTTCTTTAATTTTTGCGTCTTGTGCAATGGTGGCTTCTACCGCCGCTGGCAGTTCGGCGATGGCCTGACGCACCAACGCCTCATCGAGCCGACTCTTGGACTGGCGCCTTGCGATACAAGCCGTCAGCACCATAAGTGCGGCTAACTGTGTAGTAAACGCCTTAGTCGACGCTACGCCAATTTCTGGGCCTGCCTTGGTCAGAAAAACGAGATCGCTCGCGCGAACAATAGCGCTGTGATCAACGTTGCAAATAGCCAGCTTAGCAAGTGCATGATCTTCGGATAGGTGTTTGATAGCCGCTAGCGTGTCAGCGGTTTCTCCCGATTGCGAAATCGTCACAACCAATGTGCCAGGAAGGGCGACCGACCGGCGATAACGAAACTCTGACGCCACCTCCACCTGACAAGGAACACCCGCCAGAGCCTCAAGCCAATGTCGAGCAACAAGGCCCGCATGATAACTTGTACCGCAGGCGATAATCTGAACCGCCTTAACTTGGTCAAAAATGTCTGCCGCGCTTTCGCCAAACAGTGAGTCATCAAGCGACTCAAAGGTTAGCGTGTCGCGGAGTCGGTCGGGTTGCTCATAAATTTCTTTGAGCATGTAATGCTCAAACTCGCCCCGATCGGCTTGACCATCACCACCGGTAAGGCGTGTCTTTGAGCGCTCTATGGACTCACCTTGCGCATTGAAGATTTCAAACCCTGCTGGCTTCAGAATGGCCAAGTCACCATCTTCCAAATACACAAAGGTGTCAGTTACCTGACGAAGGGCGAGCGTGTCTGACCCAGCAAATGTTTCACCGATGCCAACACCCAGTACAAGGGGGCTACCGTCCCGAGCGACAACAACTTCATCTTCATGCTCAGTGTCCACAACCGCTATCGCGTAAGCCCCTTCCAAACGAGCCGTGGTTTGTCTGACGGCCTCAAAGAGTGAAGCACCAGCGCAGAGGGCCTTATGAACTAAGTGGACAATGACCTCGGTATCAGTTTGGGACCGAAACTCAACGCCATCAGAAATAAGCGCGTCTCGAAGTTCGGCGTGGTTTTCGATGATGCCGTTGTGAACGAGCGCGACACGATCACCAGCGAGGTGGGGGTGAGCGTTAGCAGAGGTAGGCTCGCCGTGCGTGGCCCAGCGTGTATGGGCAACACCGCGGCAACCGACAATAGGATTCTGTGCGTTTGCATCCTCTAGTGCCTGTACCTTCCCGGAGTACTTGTGAAGCTGAAGCGTGGAATCGTTATCGATAAGCGACATACCGGCAGAGTCGTAGCCACGGTATTCAAGTCGTCTAAGGCCCTCGAGCAAAATTTCCGACACTTCCCGTCTCGCAGCCGCTGCTACTATGCCGCACATATCAAACCTCGCTTTGCTTAATTAGTCGTTAAGTCGCTTTGTCGGGCGCTTCCACCCTTGAATATTGCGTTGCTTGGCGCGTCCGACCGCAAGCTCTGACGGCCCGACTTTAGACGTTACTGTCGAGCCAGCAGCAACGAAACCGTTGTCTTCAACGCTTAGCGGCGCGACGAGTGTGCTGTTCGAACCAATAAAGACATTTTCACCCAGTTCAGTTCGATGTTTATTAACACCATCGTAATTACAGGTGATCGTACCAGCCCCTATATTGGAACCAGCACCGATTTCTGCGTCACCAACGTAGGCTAGATGATTGGCTTTTGCGCCCTCGCCGAAATGACTGTTCTTTACTTCAACAAAATTTCCAACTTTCACCTGTGCCGAGAGTTCCGCGCCCGGTCGCAGTCGAGCATAAGGCCCAACCTGGCAATCTGGCCCGATCGTCGCGCCCTCGATATGCGAGAAAGACCGGACAAGGGCACCTTCGCCAATCGTGCAGTCCTTGAGGACGCAATTTGCTTCGATCGTGGCACCGCGGGCGATACGGACATTGCCCTCAATCAGCACATTGACATCAATCGATACATCTTCCGCACAATGCAGCTCTCCCCGAAGATCGAAGCGTCTTTTATCAGAAAGGTAAACCCCATTCGCCATTAACGCTTCTGCCTGACGAATTTGTAGAGAGCGTTCAAGGGCTTCGAGTTGAATGCGATCGTTCACGCCTTGTGTTTCGACTTCGTCATCTGTCACTACAACCTCCACTCTATACCCGTCATTAACCGCCAGTGCTAGGACATCGGGCAAGTAGTATTCGCCTTGCGCATTGTCATTCGTCACACGCGATAACCAACTGTTTAAATTCTGAGATTTCGCCGCTAGGACCCCCGTATTGACTTCGCAAACAGATAGCTCTTCAACGTTGGCATCTTTTTGCTCAACCACCCGCTCAAAAGCTCCGTTGGAATCTCGAATGACGCGGCCATACCCATGGGGATCCTTTACAGATGCGGCCAGTAATACGGGCCCTGATTCGGCTGCTTCAATAACGCGCGATAAGGTGGCAGAAGACAGCAAAGGCACATCGCCAAAAAGCACAATAACCGTACTCTCAGACTGACAATGCGGCGCCGCTACAAGCGCAGCATGCCCCGTACCTAGCTGCTCGGGCTGGAGGTAAGTGGTAACGTCATCGGCCGCAATCTCCGAGGAAACAAGCTCGGCACCGTGACCGACAACCACATGGATTTTGGATGCCTTTACCGCTCGCGCATTATCGAGGACATGGAGAATCATGGGTTTACCGGCCAAGGCGTGGAGTACCTTCGGTTTTGATGATCGCATGCGCGTACCGCGGCCGGCAGCCAGCACTATTACTTCAAGCATAGGTGTTTTCAGTTCAGATCACGCTCGTGAGCATGTCACAGCGATATGACGAGAGCTAGGTGAAATAGGTCTCAGAAAAAACAACCGACAAACGTGACACGCCCGCCGGTCTTTCAACAAGAAAAGCGTTTCCTTGCTTAACGACCTGCGCGGTTCTTAAGCTTTCTCAAGGTTGCAAGTTGCGCTGCAGCCTCCGCCAGCTGTGCCGATGCGCGACCGTAGTCGAGTTCGCTGTTTTGATTTGCCAACGCCTCTTCCGCCGCTTTACGGGCTTCCTCAGCTGCAGCCTCGTCTAGGTCATCACCTCGAACCGCCGTATTGGCCAGGATGGTTACCACATCGCCTTGAACTTCGAGATACCCCCCAGAAACGTAGTAAACCTCTTCACCACCCCCTTGCGTCACCACTCGGATGGTTCCGGGGATAAGATTGGTAAGAAGTGGGGTATGACCGTATGTTATGCCAAGCTCGCCTTCGGAGCCGTTGGCAACCAACAGCTCGACGAGACCTGAAAAAATTTGAGCTTCTGCGCTAACAATATCGCAGTGAATGGTCAGTGCCATTGCCGCCTCCGATTAACCGCTCATTTTCTCGGCTTTCTCTACAGCCTGCTCAATTGAGCCAACCATGTAGAACGCCTGCTCAGGAAGGTGATCGTACTCACCTGCCAGAATACCCTTGAAGCCAGTAATGGTATCTTTCAATGATACATAGATACCGGGTGAGCCAGTGAAGACTTCCGCTACGTGGAACGGCTGAGACAAGAAGCGCTCAATCTTTCGTGCACGTGCCACAGTCAGCTTGTCTTCTTCCGACAGCTCGTCCATACCCAAGATGGCGATGATGTCCTTCAACTCTTTGTAGCGCTGAAGCACTGACTGAACGCCCCGAGCAACTTCGTAGTGCTCAGTGCCAATGATCAACGGGTCGAGCTGACGCGACGTCGAATCAAGTGGGTCTACCGCGGGGTAAATACCTTTTGCAGCAATGTCACGGCTCAATACAACGGTTGAATCCAAGTGCGCAAACGTCGTCGCAGGTGAAGGGTCAGTTAAGTCGTCCGCAGGTACGTATACAGCCTGGATCGATGTAATCGACCCCGTCTTGGTAGAGGTAATACGCTCCTGCAATACACCCATTTCCTCAGCCAGAGTAGGCTGGTAACCCACGGCTGATGGCATACGGCCCAATAGCGCTGACACCTCAGTGCCCGCGAGGGTATAACGGTAGATGTTATCGACGAAGAGTAGTACGTCGCGACCTTCATCACGGAACTTTTCGGCCATTGTCAAACCAGTCAACGCAACACGGAGACGGTTGCCGGGTGGCTCGTTCATCTGACCGTAAACCATTGCGACTTTTGACTCATCCAGGTTTTCGACGTTTACAACCTTCGATTCCTGCATCTCGTAATAGAAGTCATTACCTTCACGAGTCCGCTCTCCGACGCCAGCAAACACCGACAAACCAGAGTGCTCCGTCGCGATGTTGTTAATGAGCTCCATCATGTTTACGGTCTTACCAACACCAGCACCACCGAAGAGGCCAACCTTACCGCCCTTAGCGAATGGACAGACGAGATCGATTACCTTGATGCCTGTTTCGAGTAGTTCTTCAGAGGCGGCAAGCTCCTCGTAACTTGGTGCAGCGCGGTGAATAGAAGAGCGTTCCTTCTCGCCGATCGGACCGCGTTCGTCGATTGGGTTACCCAATACATCCATGATACGGCCCAACGTCTCGGTTCCAACAGGAACAGAAATAGGCGCACCGGTGTTATCAACTGACAGGCCGCGGCTCACGCCTTCTGATGAACCCATAGCAATGGCACGAACAACGCCATCACCGAGCTGCTGCTGAACTTCGAGCGTTAAACCTTTATCAGTGATAGTCAGGGCATCGTATACCTTCGGTACGCTGTCGCGAGGGAACTCAACGTCAACAACCGCGCCAATAACCTGTACAACCTTTCCACTACTCATTTTTGAGTCCTCTGTTCAGTTTTTGCAGCGCAAATCCTTCGCACTGCTATAAATCTAAGTTTGCGCTCACGCGCTTATCCAATAGCGGCGGCACCGCCTACAATTTCTGATAGCTCTTGGGTGATCGCCGCCTGACGAGCCTTGTTGTATACCAGCTGAAGTTCGTCAATCAGCTCACCTGCGTTATCCGTAGCGTTCTTCATTGCAATCATTCGTGCCGCTTGCTCGCAGGCACCGTTTTCAACGACTGCTTGATAGACCAAAGCCTCGATATATCGCGCTAAAAGCCCGTCGAGCAAGTCACGGGCATCGGGCTCGTAAATGTAATCCCAGTGGTGTGCATACTGCTCTTGAGCATCAGCCTCCAACGGCAACAACTGCTCAACCGTTGGCGCTTGCGTCATGGTGTTAACGAAGTCATTAGATACGAGATAGAGCTTATCGATAGTGCCGTCAACATAAGCGTCGAGCATGTGTTTAACGGCACCAATCAACTGCTCAACCGTTGGTTCCTCGCCAATATCACGAACGCTAGCAACGACATTGCCACCAACGGAGCCAAAAAATGCTTGAGACTTGCCACCAATCAAGCACAAATCAACGTCATGCCCGGCGTCAGCGTATTCTTTCATCGACTGCAATGCACGCTTGAACAAGTTAATGTTCAAACCGCCACACAGCCCTCTGTCTGAGGACACTATGACGTAACCCACACGCTTAACATCACGCTGCTGCATATAAGCATGGCGGTACTCGGCCGAGGCATTTGCAATGTGCCCTATAACAGCACGCATGCGGCGAGCGTAAGGCTTGCCAACTTCCATACGGTCCTGTGCGCGGCGCATTTTACTCGCGGCGACCATTTCCATCGCACTCGTAATCTTCTGAGTACTCTGAATACTCGAGATCTTGGTACGAATTTCTTTACCAGCTGCCATGGCTAATTACCAAGTCTGTGTTGAAACGAAAGTGTCGAGCCCCGATTTAAACGCCGCCTCACGGTCGTCATTCCAGTTACCGTCGTTAGCGATTTCCTGCATCAATGCACCGTGCTCGGCATGCATGTACGACAACACTGCAGCCTCAAAATCAGCAATCTTCTCAACGTCAACCGCCTTCAAGTAGCCTTCGTTCGCCGCATAAAGCAGTAAACCCATTTCAGCAACCGACTGCGGTGCATACTGCTTCTGCTTCATCAGCTCTGTCACGCGTTCACCGTGCTCGAGCTGCGCTTTTGTCGCTTCGTCTAAGTCCGATGCAAACTGTGAGAAGGCTGCGAGTTCACGATACTGCGCCAATGCAGTTCGAATACCACCAGAGAGCTTCTTGATAATCTTCGTCTGCGCCGCACCGCCTACTCGAGATACTGAAATACCCGCGTTCATCGCCGGACGAATACCGGCGTTAAACATATCGGCTTCGAGGAAGATCTGACCATCAGTAATCGAAATCACGTTTGTTGGTACGAACGCAGAAACGTCACCGGCTTGCGTTTCAATTACGGGCAAAGCAGTCAAAGAACCCGTTTTGCCTTTGACTTCACCGTTGGTGAACGCTTCTACATAGTCAGCATTTACTCGAGCAGAACGCTCGAGCAGACGCGAGTGCAAGTAGAAAACATCGCCAGGATAAGCTTCGCGGCCAGGTGGGCGACGTAAAAGCAGTGAGATCTGTCGATAGGCAACAGCCTGCTTAGACAAATCATCATAAATGATCAGCGCGTCTTCGCCTCTATCGCGGTAATACTCACCCATCGTACAACCCGCAAATGGTGCAAGAAACTGCATCGCAGCCGGGTCAGAGGCGTTGGCGGCAACAACGATAGTATGGTCCATCGCGCCGTGCTCTTCGAGCTTACGCACAACCGACGCAACCGAAGATGCCTTCTGCCCAACAGCGACATAAATACACTTAATACCAGTGTTTTTCTGGTTGATAATCGCGTCGACAGCAATTGCTGTCTTACCCACCTGACGGTCACCAATGATCAACTCACGCTGACCTCGACCAATTGGCACCATCGCATCAATCGCTTTCAAACCAATCTGAACTGGCTGATCTACCGACTGTCGAGCAATAACACCCGGAGCAATCTTTTCGATCGCGTCCGTCATCTTTGCCGAGACAGCGCCTTTACCATCAATTGGGTTGCCCAAAGCATCAACAACTCGACCTTGAAGCTCAGGACCCACAGGCACCTCAAGAATGCGCCCGGTGCAGCGACACGTTTGTCCTTCCGCGAGCTGCTTGTAGTCACCTAGAACCACCGCGCCCACTGAGTCGCGCTCTAGGTTGAGTGCAAGACCAAATACATTGCCTTCAAACTCAATCATCTCACCATACTGAACTTCAGTAAGGCCGTGAATTCGGATAATACCGTCCGTTACTGAGACGATAGTTCCTTCATTTGTCGCTTGTGAAGCAACATCCAGCTGCGAAATACGCTGCTTAATGATGTCGCTGATTTCTGACGGGTTCAGTTGTTGCATGACCGGTTCCTCTGTCAAGATTTCAACGTAGTCGCTAGCTTGTGCAAGCGCCCACGAACGGAGCCATCGATAACCATATCGCCAGCTCTAATAATGGCACCCCCTATAAGTGAGGGATCTGTTTCTACAGTCATATCGACTGTTTTTCCGAGCTTCGTTGTCAGTGTTGCTGACAGCTGTTCAAGTGTTGCTTCGGGGACGTCAAACGCACTTGTAACCGTGACATTAGCAGCAGCATCAAGTACTGACTTCAGTTCGGCAAAGAGGGCCGCAACCTCAGCCGCTAACGTCAACCGATGATTTTCAGCCATCACCGCAACGAATTGAGCGACTCCCGTGGGTATGTCGTCACCCAAAACCGCTGAAACGATATTTGCGCGCTGTACTCCTGTGGTGGCGGGATCGTCTAAAACCTCGGCAACAGTTGGATCGGACACAACGGCCGCAAGCATTTCCAATGCACCGTGCCATGAATCAACGGCACCGTTATCCACCGCATACTGAAAAGCTGCGCGAGCATAAGGTCTTGCCAAAGTTGTTGGCTCGATCACGTTTACTGCTCCTTAACTAGCTGCTCTAAAAGTGCAGCGTGCTTATCAGCATCAATCTCTGCTGCTAGCACTTTCTCGGCACCAGCAATTGCGAGTGAGCTCACTTGTGACAACAAGTGCTCTTTTGCTTGTGCTTTCTCGCGCTCAAGTTCGGCCGACGCGAGCTCTTTAACACGATCGGCTTCTGAAACAGCGGCCGCTTTTGCTTCATCAACGACCGTCGCCGCACGCTTATTTGCGGCATCAACGATAGCCGCGGCTTCTTTCTTGGCTTCGGACAAGCGATCTACCGCTTCCTTCTGTGCCAACTCGAGATCATGGCTAGCACGATCAGCGGCAGCTAGGCCGTCAGCAATCTTTTGCTGTCGCTCTTCCATAGCAGCCAAAATAGGCGGCCAAACGTAGCGCATACAAAACGCGACAAACACGAGGAAGGCAATCATCTGTCCGATGATGGTCAGATTAATGTTCACAGTTTTCTCCCGTGGGTTTTACACACGCCGGCTACACCGGCGAGGAAAAAAGGTTTCTTAGCCCGCAACCACAAAGATGAGGTACATAGCGATACCAACACCAATAATGGGGATCGCATCAACCAGGCCCGCACCCAAGAAAAAAGTACCTTGGAGACGTGACGCCAGTTCAGGCTGACGCGCTGAACCTTCGATGAGCTTACCGCCCAAAATACCCACGCCGATAGCAGCACCCATGCCGCCCAAGCCCATCATAATCGCAGCTGCGATGTAGATCATTTCCATTGTTGTCTCCTATTGAGTCTTAGTATGGAAGGTCAGAAATTAGTGGTCCTCGTGTGCCATGCTGAGGTACACGATTGTGAGAACCATGAAGATAAACGCCTGAAGCGTGATCACGAGAATGTGGAAGATTGCCCAGCCCAACTGAAGCAATGCGGCGGGTAACATCCACATAATGCCAGCACCAAAAAGCGCTGCTATAAGAATAAAAATCATCTCGCCAGCATACATATTGCCGAATAGGCGAAGTCCAAGCGAAAACGGCTTTGCCAGCAAACCGACCACCTCCATGAAGAGGTTGACCGGGATAAACGCTGGGTGATTAAACGGGGTCATTGTCAGTTCACGCACAAACCCGAAGCCTTTCACTTTGATCGAATAGTAAAGCATTAAAATAAAGACGCCCAAAGCCATGCCCATCGTGATGTTAGGGTCGGTAGACGGAACGATTTTCTGGTACTCAACACCGGCGAGCATTAACGCTTCTGGAACCAGATCGACGGGAATCAAGTCCATTAAATTCATAAGGAAGACCCACACGAAAATAGTCAGCGACAAAGGCGCAATGAGCTTGTTCTTACCGTGGAATGTGTCTTTCACCTGATTGTCGATAAATTCGACAATCATCTCGACAAAATTAACAAGGCCTGATGGTGTTGTCGCAGAGGCGCGAACGGCTACCCAACGAAAAAGTGCGCAAAAAATGACGCCGAGACCGATAGACCACGCAAGCGAGTCAACGTGAAGTGCATTAAAGCCCATGGCTGCAATCTCATCTGCGCCATGTGCAAACACCCACTCACCACCCGCACCAACAGTTTCACCGTCGTAACGCTCGAACCCCTCAGGCAACTTACCGTAAGTAAGGTTGGTGAGGTGGTGAACAATATAGTCTGAAACTGTCTTTTCTTGACCAGTTGCCGCCATTAAACGCTGCCCCGTTTAAAAACACGTCATTACTACGTGTTTTAACCATCAACTATCCTTTTTTGCGGCCAGATAATAAAAAACCGGACTGCAAACTAAAACCACTATCGCTCCCGAGAATAAAGCTCCTGGTTGCGGATCTTGGGCTTTGACGAACCAAACCCCGAACAACAGCCCACTGAGACTAAATTTCGCTATTCCCAGAAGCGTCGGCACCTGCGCACCGAAACGGCTAAACATGCTCCATGCTAGCCAACTCTGAGGGCCTGCGATAATTGCAGCCCCAGCACATAGCGCAATCGCAGTGTTGCTGCCCACTAACACCCAAATGCTTATCGCTATAACCCCAATAACCGTACTTGTTTGGGCCAGCGCACGAGTCAGGTGAAGAGCCAGCTTTTTCCGCGTGTACTCCATCGCCAGGCACTCCCAGACTTAAGGGTTCTCAAGCGCGCGCAAGTCTATTCGAATTGGGTAAGGGCATCAACAAACTAAAATGCCAATTTTTAGTGGATACGACCAAGAATTCCATCCAACACGTCTAAGTTGCTGTATTGAATAATAAGACGTCCTCGTCCATTTTTATTCTCAATACTAACTTTTGTACCAAACTGTTCTGACAACTTACGTTCAAGTCGATCAATATCCGGGTCGCTCTTAGCCTCGAAGTCGGTGGGGTTTGGATTTAGCAAGGCTTTCACGAGGGCCTCGGTTTGTCTAACGGATAACTTTGCGTCAGCCACTTTTCGAGCCGCAATGACTTGTTGACTACCCTCGAGTGCAAGAAGCACTTTTGCATGACCCGCGTCAATTTGTCCCGTTTCCAACAACTCAGCCGGGCCCAGCTCCAAAGATAAAAGTCGCAGAAGGTTGGCGATGACAGGACGCGATTTACCCACAGCATTAGCCACTTCCTGCTGGCTAAGATCGAACTCGGTCTGGAGTCTCTTGAGTGCTCGAGCCTCTTCCATAGGGTTGAGATTTTCACGCTGGATATTTTCGATGAGGGCCATCGCAATCGCAGCTTCGTCACTAATATCCCTAACTAACGCGGGGATACTATCCAAGCCTGCTATTTGACTGGCTCGCCAACGACGCTCGCCCGCAACGATTTCAAATCGATCGTCGGACACTGATCTAACTACGATGGGTTGCATTACCCCCTGCGCTTTAATGCTGTCGGCTAAATCGTTCAGCGCCTCTTGATCGAATTCCATTCGTGGTTGGTATTTGCCACGTTGCAATTTTTCAAGGCGAATTTCTTTCAACTCACCTTCTCCAGAGACGGCTATGGGGGCGTCATTAATCGAAGACCCTGCTTCCGCACCCGTCTGTTTGGTGAGCTCCGCGCCCAACAAAGCATCCAGTCCTCGATTTAATTTTCTTCTTTTCGTTGTCATTCAAAATACCTTAACAGCGACTTATTGTCGGCGCGAGAATTCCTCTGCTAAAGCCATATAAGCCCGAGCGCCTCGCGAATACCTATCGTAAACTATGCCCGGCTCTCCATGACTCGGGGCCTCAGCTAGGCGCACATTTCTAGGAATAACCGTGCGGTACACTAAATCGCCAAAATGGCCGAAGAGTTGTTCAGAAACCTCCATTGTTAAGGAGTTTCTAGGGTCATACATGGTTCGCAAAATACCCTCTATTTCGAGATCTGGATTCACTGTCTCGTTGATTCTACGAATAGTATTGAGCAGTGCAGATAACCCCTCTAATGCGAAGTATTCGCACTGCATAGTGATGAGAATAGAATCGCAGGCAACCATGGCATTTATAGTCAGCATATTGAGCGATGGAGGACAATCTATGAGTACAAAGTCATAGCGATGTGCTGCTTCTACCAAACCTTTCTTTAACCGCTTTTCCTTTCCATCGACGTCAATCAACTCAACTTCTGCTGCGGTTAAGTCACCGTTTGCAGGAATAACATCGAAGCTCCCTGTGGGCGACGGGACGACACAATTCTCGAAATCCCCCTCCTCAAGCAACAGATCAAGGACCGAGAACTCTACGCCGTTTTTTTCGATGCCCGAGGACATAGTTGCATTGCCCTGTGGATCTATATCCACCAACAAAATACGTTTCCCCATCTGTGCTAGCGATGCAGCTAAATTGACAGTGGTTGTGGTCTTTCCCACGCCACCTTTTTGATTGGCTATCGCTATTACTTTCATTGCTTATTCTCAGATCGGTTAAGAATGGCAAGCATCCTTGTATCACCTAGAAACGGCACGTTGAGCTCAACCCGTCGCTGCAAAGTGAATTTGCAATCTAACTCCGATATCTCTCTGTCTGCTGTTTGCGACTTCATAGCAAACCAGTGACCATCCTCGGCTAACAGGTGATGGGTAGCGCGACACATGCGGTTCAAATCAGCGAATGCGCGCGAAATCACGACGTCAAAAAGATCTAATGGTTGAAAGTTCTCTACACGATCTTGAACAATTTCAACGTTGCTAAGATCCAGTTGACTCTTCACTTGCTCCAGGAAACGCGTTTTTTTTCCATTGCTATCCAGGAGCACAAATTGCGTGCCTGGAAAAGAAATTGCAAGCGGTATGCCCGGTAAGCCAGCGCCGGTACCAACATCACAAATACGATTAGTTGAGCTCAAATAAGGCACCACAGACAGACTATCCAGCAAATGCTTTATCACCATATCCCGCTCTGACCTGACTGCTGTCAGATTGAAAGGCTTATTCCACTTTTTGAGTAAAGCCAAATACGCTTCAAGCGCTGCTTGATGGCCAAGCTCTACACCAAGCGCAGAGAGTCCTTCTTCCAACAAATTGTTCCGAGCACTAGCCATTACTAGCGCTGGAAACGTTTGGAAGCTGAGACTCCCTTTTCAAATAGACGAGTAGCAGCGATAAAGCTGACGGCGTTACGCCTTGAATCCTGCCGGCACGGGCGAGATTTTCAGGCTGATGGTCCATTAACTTTTGGCATATTTCGTTCGATAAACCGCTGACTTGCGCGAAATCGAAATCTCTAGGAATCACCGTATTTTCATGGCGCTTTAACCGATTAATTTCGTCTTGTTGCCGAGCGATGTAGCCAGCGTATTTCACACGCGTTTCAATATGATCTGCCGTTGCTGAATCTAAGACCGCCTCCCCTTTGAGATTCGCAACATCCAGATAACTGAGCTCAGGCCGTCGCACCAAATCTGTCATCGAATACTCTCGCGTTAGGGGCGAGGATAACTTCGTATTTAATGATTCGGCTTGTTCTGTGTTGGGGTGGATAAACGTCGCATCGAGACGACTTAATTCGTCGCTAATTAGTGTTCGTTTTGCTTGGTACCTCAACCAATGCTGATCAGTTACTAACCCCAAATTACGGCCGAGCTCTGTCAGGCGTTCATCAGCATTGTCTTCTCGCAGCTGCAAACGATATTCAGCACGAGACGTAAACATGCGATACGGTTCCAAGGTTCCAAGAGTAACTAAGTCATCAACCAATACACCAATGTAAGCTTCGTCTCTTCGTGGTTCCCATGACGCTAGTTCACGAATAAATAACGAAGCGTTTAATCCGGCCAATAAACCCTGCGCGCCTGCTTCCTCATAACCAGTAGTACCGTTTATTTGACCAGCAAAGAAGAGGCCAGAAATCTGGCGCGTTTGGAGATCATGTTGTAAGTCTCTGGGATCAAAATAGTCGTATTCGATGGCGTACCCCGGACGCGTTATGTGCGCATTCTCCAGGCCCGGAATGGTTCTCACCATAGCGTCCTGAATATCGTAGGGCAGCGAGGTCGATATGCCATTAGGGTACAACTCTGTTGTTGTCAGACCCTCTGGCTCTAAAAAGATCTGGTGAGAATTCTTATCAGCGAAACGATGGATCTTGTCCTCAATGCTCGGACAGTACCTAGGTCCCGTGCCCTCGATCACACCACTAAACATAGGGGAACGATCTAGGCCGCTACGAATGATGTCATGCGTGGCTTCGTTAGTTTTTGTAATCCAACAGCATATTTGGTCTGGGTGATCATCAATCGACCCCAGTTGTGACATTACAGGTCTTGGCTCGTCACCCCATTGCTCCTGCAGTCCCGAATAATCCACACTGTTGCCGTCTATTCTAGGTGGTGTTCCTGTCTTTAAACGACCCGTTCTAGGGCAGAGTTCACGCAAACGCTCGGCCAAGGTTGTAACCGCTGGATCACCCATACGGCCACCTGTTTGATTCTCTAGGCCGATATGTATCTTACCGTTTAGAAAGGTTCCCGCTGTTAGAACACATGCTTTTGTTTGAAATCGAATACCCGTCGCAGTGCGGACCCCCGATACGGAAGTACCCTCGAGTTCAATATCGTCTACGGCATCCTGAAAAATCGTTAGGTTTTTTTCTGCAAACAATATCTGCCGTATCGCATTTCGGTAGAGAACGCGATCTGCCTGAGCGCGTGTCGCCCGAACTGCAGGTCCTTTCCGCGCATTAAGAACGCGAAATTGAATCCCAGCGCGATCGGTCGCCCTAGCCATCGCACCACCTAAGGCATCAATTTCTCTCACAAGGTGCGATTTCCCGATACCGCCAATAGCCGGATTGCAGGACATTTGTCCCAAGGTATCAATAGAGTGAGTAATGAGAAGTGTGCGCGAACCAGCGCGAGCCGATGCTAGCGCAGCTTCAGTACCGGCATGCCCGCCGCCAACAACAACGACATCATATGTTCGATTAGCGGTAATCAATTTTCATCGCCTCCGGTGGGGCGCGAGAGTATACGGTCATTTTCGCCTCAACATAAGTTCGATGTCATTGGTCAAAGTTGGCTTTGACTGCAAAGATAGACATCAAAGGACAAAGGGGTTTCCTCCTTAAGTGAGGGGAATTAGTCCAGCACTGTAAAATTCTAGACAAATTATGGCCTGCTTTTGGTGATTCAAATTATGCAGCGATTTATGGGTGGTTTGATTACGTAGTCCGACAGACACGATTGTTAGGCTCGCGCCAACATCGCCCAGTGGTTGAGCAATTATTATCAAGTTCAATCTTATAAAGACTAATAATTAAGAAGAGTATTTATAAAGAGAAGATTTTTTATAGTTATAATTATTAGGGACTCCGATTTTGTGCATAACCCCCTGAAACGCTTTGCTGGCGTATATATCAAGGAAGCATAAGTGGGCTTACAGTTGACGTATTGCCTCGTAGTAAGCGTTTGATGACTTCTGGATAAATCCCGAATGTGTCGATACTCGTTGCTGAAGAAAAAACACGCACTTTTCATTCACAGGTTTGTATGCGCAGTTCTGCACAGTGTTATCAACAGAGCTCTTTGTTTACGATAAAGGAACGGAGAGCAGTTAGTAACCTGAGGTTAAGTTGTGAAAAAGGTGTTATTTGCCGATACAAAAGGAGCTGAAAATCTTCCCTAGAATGTCATCACTCGAAATTCTTCCGGTGAGTGAGTCTAACGTCGCTTGGACTAATTTTAGATCTTCAGAAAGTAATTCAGCTGCGTTGTAAACACCAAAGGCAGCTAGAGCATCGCCAAGTTTTTCGTTAGCGGCGGCGAGCGCTTCAACGTGTCTTTGTCGTGCACTGAACTGGCTACTTTGATGCCCTTCGCCTAGTAATAGGTCTTTAACGGTGTTTGCTAGCGTCGATAAGCCTTCGCCCGTTTTCGCGCTCACACCTACTTCGATAACGTTTTCTTTTGTGGCGCTAATGCCGGCTTCTCTACCGGATTGGTCTATTTTGTTACGGACTTTGAGGAAGAGATTGCCGCCACTTTGGAAGTCAATTAAGTTTTCATCGATGACTTGAGCGGTATCATCGATGACATAAATAATTAAATCAGCCGATGTAGCGGTCGCTTTTGCTCTCTTGACACCTTCTTGTTCGATGACATCGTGGGTTTCCCTGATGCCTGCTGTATCAATGATTTCAAGCGTTAAATCATCGATGTTGATGCTCTGCCTCAGCGTATCGCGGGTCGTTCCCGGCAGATGGGTAACAATCGCAACGTCATCATGAGCCAATGCATTCAGTAGGCTGCTTTTTCCCGCATTCGGTGCGCCGTAGAGCACAGCCGTATAAGTTTGGGTTTTGCGCTGGGATTTTGATACTTCATCTAACAGTGTTGACAGTGTCTCTTTACATTGCTCGAGGCGCTGTATGACGGAATGACGCGAGAGAACATCAATATCTTCCTCAGGGAAGTCGATTGATGCTTCGGTAAGCGCTCGTAGCTCGTTAAGTTGCTCAGACAGGCTGTTTACATGTTTGGAAAAAGCGCCCGTAAGGGATGAGCTTGCGAGTTTAGCCGCAGCTTCGCTCTCCGCCGCAATAAGGTCGGCAATGGCTTCGGCTTGGATGAGGTCTATTTTACCGTTTAAGAAGGCTCTTTCGGAGAACTCACCGGGCTGAGCACTTCGAGCACCTAGCTGTAAGCACCGGTTTAATAGTGCTTGTAAAACGATATGTCCGCCATGGCCTTGAAGTTCCACAACATCTTCGCCAGTAAACGAATGGGGTCCTGGAAAATACAGCGCTATGCCCGTATCGAGGGTTGAACCCATCGAATCCGCAAACGACACGTAATGTGCAAAGCGTGCTCTTAGCTCAGTGCCTGCCAAGGTTCTTGCGATTGAGAGAGCCTCTGGCCCACTTAAGCGAATAATACCCACGGGGCCGTTACCCCTTGCGGTGGCAACGGCGGCAATCGTGTCGCTGTTTAGTCCTGCCAACTTTTTGAGACTCTATTAAAACCCTAGCGGGCTGCTTGTTCTATTTGTCGCGTGACAACGTACTGCTGAGCGAAGGATAGTAGGTTGTTACACAGCCAATAAAGCACCAAACCTGCCGGGAACCACATCATTAAGAACGTGAACGCGATAGGCATGTACTGCATTACTTTCGCCTGCATGGGGTCAGGTGGCGCAGGATTAAGGCGCTGCATTAGGTACATGCTGATCCCCATGAGAATAGGGAGTACAAAGTAGGGATCCATGGCTGAAAGATCGTCAATCCAAAGAATAAATGGAGCGTGTCTTAGTTCTACAGACTCCAGTAATACCCAGTAGAGCGCGATGAATACGGGCATTTGGATCAGCATAGGTAAGCACCCGCCCATAGGGTTGATTTTCTCTTTCTTCCACAGTTCCATCATCGCCTGTTGCTGTTTGTTTTTATCGTCCGCGTACTGGTCTCGAATGCTTTGAATTTTTGGTTGCACGGTCCGCATTTTCGCCATCGATCTATAGCTTGCAGCAGATAGTCTGAAGAAAGCTAATTTGACGGCGATTGTGAGAATGATGATGGCGAGACCCCAGTTCACAACATAGCTTTGAATAAACGTAAGCAACCAAAACAGAGGTTGCGCTAACCACCACAGCCAGCCGTAATCAATAACGAGATTAAGGTTCTCGGCGATCTCGCCTAGTGCGACTTGGTCTTTTGGGCCAATGTATAGTCGTTGAGCAATGGTTGTAGTTTCGCCCGGCTGAACGGTCAATGATGCGTTTTTATATCCGATGACGTTATCGCCATTCGAAAGCTTGCTGGCAAAAAAGTCGTGCGATTGTTTTTGGTCAGGTACCCAGGCGGATACGAAGTAGTGTTGAAGAATAGCGACCCACCCCGCGGGTAGTCTTTTTGCAAAGGGTTCGTCAGCTAAGTCAGAGAATGAGAGTTTTGTATAGCGTTCGTCAGGCTGAGAAAGTGCAGCACCTAAATAAGGGCTTACGCCAAAACCCACATTGCCGTCGGGAGCTTCACTGTTATCTCTTTTTAACTGAGCAAAAGACGTCATAGTTGCGGGTGCTGACCCCGAATTAATAATCGTGTAGTCAACGTCAATGAAGTACCGATCATCAGCGGCAGTGAAGCGTTTAAAAACTTGTATACCGTCGTCTTGGTTGCCTATCCAAGCAAGTGTAAGAGTTATGGTGTTGTCGCTATTTTCTTTAGTGCCTAGCGAGATGTACTCCGCTCGCTTACCGCTTGAATCAATACCGTCTGGCCCGATCAGTCCGCTCTGCGCGACGTAGGTTCTTAGCGTACTTGATTCTAGTAAGAGAAATGGTTGGTCGGGTGTATCGAGCCTTGTCGGGAATTGAGGTAGAGATGCATCAACGACATCACCGCCATTCATTGCGATGGTAATATTGAGGGTTTCAGTGTCCAGATATGAGAGATTAACAGCGTTAAGGCTGGCGTCGACCGTGCTCGGGTTTGTGTCGATAGAGGGGATATCTGAGTTTTCCTGGATGGAGGCTGTGTTAGTAGCTGGTCCACTAAAAGTCGATGATGTTGCGGGCGCCCGTGACGTCGCAGCCGCATACCGCACAGCCTGATCTTTTTGGTAGTCATCGGAATATTGATTCCACTCTATGAGTAGCATGAGCGAGAGAACAGCGGTCGAACTGACGAGTAGTAAGCGTACGGGGTCCATTAAATCCTCAGTGTATTAGTCGTTTCTACTTGTTGGCGGGTTAGTCGTGTCCGGAACAGGATCATAACCGCCGTCGCTCAATGGATGACAGCGGGAAATACGTTTTATGCTAAGAAGGCTACCTTTGAGGGGGCCATGACCGGTGATCGCATCGACGGCATATGAAGAACAAGTTGGGTGAAAGCGGCATCGACTCCCTATAAAAGGGCTTATGCATAGCCGGTAAAACTTGATCGGTGCAATAATCAACGACGTTATTAGACGGTTGATGCGGGTTTTCATGCGTTTAATGCCAGCTTCTTCGACAGCTTTTTCCAAATGATGGTGAGGTCTTCTCTCAACTCAGCATTGGATTTATCAGCAACGCCATGCCGGGCTAAAAAAATTAGATCGGTAGGGACTGGAAGAGGGTTTAACCGGAAGTACTCTCGGACAACGCGTTTAACACGGTTTCTTTGGTTTGCCCGGCGGACGTTTTTCTTTGCGACGATAACGCCTAGGCGTGATTCAGGATGGGTAGACCGAATGGTTAGCACCATTCCAGAAGCACACCCCGCTTTCAGGGGATGTCCATCGAAGACGGCACTGAAGGCGTGTTTATCGAGGAGTTTTTGGTGTTTTTGAAATGAAAAATGCATGGGCGAACTGCCCACTACACATTATGCAGACAAGCGAAGACGTCCGCGGGCGCGACGACGTGCTAAAACTTTACGACCGTTTTTTGTGGCCATACGTGCACGGAAACCGTGACTGCGCTTGCGCTTCAGAACGCTGGGTTGGAATGTACGCTTCATACTGGCTGCCTTTGATAGCAAGACGTGAAATCAGGGGGCGGGAGTATAGGTATGTCGGTCCTGACTCGCAACAGGTAATTCGCCACAAAACGACCTAATAGTGGTTTTAAGCAAAGCTATTTAAAAAAATTGTTGTAAGTATCCACTACCGCCTTGAAGCCCAATTGATAGCGTGTTTTTACAAGGTGAGAGAGTAGCACCCCACTTTTGTAACAGAACACCCATAAGTTAATAACAAGTTATACACAAAAAAAATTATTTTCATGGGTTGATTTATTGAAAAAGAAAGAATCTCCACGAAACTCCCTAAGCAGCTGAAAAATATGGAGTTATTTTTTGTTGATATGAAGATAAATGTGTGGATAACTATGTGTGTTCGGTTTTAAACGAGTCGCGAGTGGTTCTCAGGAATGCGAGCGTCGGGATGAACCAGAGAAAATACCGTGTGGTATCGATTAACCGTGAAGCGCGCTCGAAAGTTATTGGCTAATACAACATTAAGATGCAACAACAATCCGTGAATCATAGACCCTCAAATAATCATAGCCTCTGGAACGAATGTCTCGTCCAGCTAAAACGTGAAGTCCCTGAGGTTCAGTTCAATACATGGGTCAGACCGCTTACACCTGTGGATGATCAAACGGCGTTTGTGCTGAGCGCGCCTAATCGGTTTATTAGGGATTTCGTCGAGGATAAGTACAGCCATTTAATTGGTGAGTGTCTTTCGACGTTAAGCGCAGATGCACAGAACATTACTGTAAGAGTTGTTACAGGGGAAAGAGGGTCGGTCGAAACGATTCCGAGTTTGTCGGCAGCCCCTTCGCATAGCGTTGCGAGAACAACAAGTTACGGCGATTTCCGATCAAGAACCGACAAGCATGTTGAACAGCCAGTAAAGCCTGAGATAGTGGTTCCGTCACATCAACATAACTTGGTAGAGAGTTACACGTTTTCTAGTTTTGTGGAGGGCAAGAGTAACCAGTTAGCATTAGCGGCAGCACAGCAAGTCGTTGAAAGCCCTGGGGATGCTTACAATCCGTTATTTCTCTACGGTGGAGTTGGCTTAGGTAAGACTCACTTGATGCATGCTGTCGGCAATGCGCTCAGACAGCGTAAGCCTGACGCGAAAATTGTATATCTCCACAGTGAGCGGTTTGTTGCAGATATGGTTAAAGCGCTTCAGCTAAATGCGATAAACGATTTTAAGCGCTTTTACCGATCGGTGGATGCCCTGTTAATCGATGACATTCAGTTCTTTGCAAACAAAGACCGTAGTCAAGAAGAGTTTTTCCACACGTTCAACGCCTTACTCGAAGGCGGCCAGCAGATGATTTTGACATGCGATCGTTATCCAAAAGAGATTGATGGTGTTGAGGAGCGTCTAAAGAGCCGTTTTGGCTGGGGACTTACTGTTGCGGTTGAGCCGCCTGAGCTCGAGACGCGCGTGGCTATTTTGATGAAGAAAGCAGAACAGGCGGGTATTAGTATTTCCCACGAAGCGGCGTTCTTTATTGCGCAGAGGATTCGATCTAACGTTCGGGAGCTGGAAGGGGCCCTAAAACGTGTGATTGCCAGTGCAAATTTTACAGGTCGTCCTTTTGACATTGAGCTGATAAAGGAAAGCCTGAAAGACCTGTTAGCGCTACAAGACAAGCAAGTGTCGCTCGATAATATAAAACGGATGGCTGCTGACTATTATAAGATTAAAGTGTCAGACCTTCTCTCAAAACGAAGAAATAGGTCGGTTGCCAGACCAAGGCAAGTGGCTATGGCCCTGTCTAAAGAGCTTACAAATCACAGCCTTCCTGAAATTGGTGATGCATTTGGTGGTCGCGACCACACGACAGTGTTGCACGCTTGTCGTAAGATAACGGAGTTGCGAGAAACAACGTCTGATATTGGGGAAGACTATAAAAACCTGTTACGTTTGTTGACAACGTGATTAGTCAGCAGGCTGCTGGAATAGAGAGAACGCAAAATGAAATTTTCGGTATCTAGGGATGCGCTTATTAGGCCGCTTAATTTGGTAGCTGGTGTCGTAGAGCGCAGGCAGACACTGCCTATTCTTTCTAACGTGTTAATGAGCCTAGAGGGCAATCGTTTGTCGTTGACTGGGACGGACCTTGAAGTCGAGCTTGTTGGCCGCATCGAGGTTGTGAATTCCGGGCCAGACGGTGACATAACGGTGCCCGCGCGCAAGTTAGTGGATATCTGCAAGAGTCTGCCAGATGGTGTTGAAATCAATTTCAGTGTTGAAGATGGTCGCGTCACAGTCAAAGCTGGACGAAGTCGCTTTACTTTGTCCACCTTGCCGGCCGCTGAATTCCCGACAGTCGAAGCGGGTGCGGGCGAGGTTGAGCTAGATTTACCACAGTCCTTGGTTCGCCAGATGATCGAGCGTACAGGCTTCGCCATGGCACAGCAGGACGTTCGGTACTATTTGAATGGTATGTATTTAGAGATTAAGTCGGGTCGTTTGCGTTTCGTGGCTACCGACGGACACCGGTTAGCGCTGTGCACAGCGCCTGGCGAGCTTGTCGCGGATGATAGGTCCGTGATTGTGCCCAGAAAGGGCATCTTAGAGCTTGCGCGCTTGTTGGAAGGGGACGGCTCTGTGACGCTCATAGTTGGCTCGAACCACATTCGTGCAGCCACTGACCAATTTACGTTTACTTCTAAACTTGTTGATGGAAAGTTCCCAGAGTATGAGCGGGTGCTACCTAAGTCGCCAGATAAGGCGGTTTCTGGTGATCGTTCTGAGTTGCGTCAAGCGTTCGCACGGACAGCAATTCTCTCAAACGAAAAGTATCGGGGGGTTCGTCTTTCGTTATCGGAGGGCTCGTTGGAGATAACAGCAAACAACCCAGAGCAGGAGCAAGCGGAAGAATCCGTGCCAGTCGATTATTCTGGCGACTCACTTGAGGTTGGGTTCAATGTCAGTTATTTGCTCGATGTGATGGGTGTTTTGTCGGGGTCGACGGTTCGTATGTCCCTGTCTGACTCTGCAAGCTCCGCGTTAATCGAAGAGGGTGAAGCGGTCAATGGTGAGGCGGAAGCGCTTTACGTTGTAATGCCTATGCGCCTTTAAGGCGTTGCCCAGCGTTGCTTAATCAGCTATCGATTGAGAATTTTCGGAATATCACCTCAATGTCGTTGCCCTTATCGAAAGGGGTGACGGCCTTTGTCGGTGCGAACGGTGCTGGTAAGACGAGCATCCTCGATGCTGTTCATCTTTTAGGAACGGGAAAATCTTTCTCAACCCATCGTTTCGATAATGTTATCCATCGCGATGCGTCGGCGGTACAAGTGGTGGGTCACGTAGCCAGCCCGAATAAAGTCGTTTTAGGGGTTCGGCGAAACCGAGGTGGAGGTGGAGAGGCTCGCGTTGCTGGGACGCCAGTTAAAGCGCTGTCAGAACTCGCTAAGGCGTTGCCCCTAGTTGTTATTAATGCGGACACTCTGAATGTTGTTCGTGACGGGCCTGAGGGTCGCCGTAGACTTATCGATTCGTTCGTGTTCCACGTGGAACAAAACTTTTCCCAAATTTCTCGCCGCTATTCTTACGCGCTTAAGCAGAGAAACGCACTGTTGCGTGACCGTCGAAGGGCGGACGATTCGGTGTGGATTCGTGATTTGGCGATATCAGGGGAGTTGTTAGTGGCCGCTAGAGCGCGAGCGGTCGCAGCGCTTGCAGGCGCGCTCGATGGTGTGTTGGTCGATATGGGTGTTTCCTTGCCAGAGTGGCGGTTGTTGCAAAGGCCTGGGTGGGGCTCTGGGAGGTCGCTTGCTGATGCTTTGGTTGCGGCAGCCGGGACTGATCGCCAGAGGGGGTTTACACAGGTTGGCCCCCACAGAGGCGACATTGTCTTTTTGGTCGAGGGGTCGCCCGCGCATGAGGTTTTATCGCGCGGCCAATTAAAGGTGTTAATGGCGGCAACAAAGCTGGCGCAGGCGAGAGTAATGCAGCAAGAGTGTGGTGTGTTGCCTGTGTTGTTGGTAGATGATGTGGCGGCAGAGCTGGACTCAGAAAACGCCGCGCGCTTGTTTGTAAACCTGGCGTCCGATGAGTTTCAGGTTTTGGCAACAATGGTTGACGCGGTAGGCCCATCTGCTTGGACGCAAAACCGCTTGTCAAATGTGTTCCACGTAGAACACGGTGCGATCACTGGCGGCAATTAAGTGGCATAATAGGCACGAGTAAAAGGAGATCTCATGGAAGACACAACACCTGGTGCAGAAGAAACCAATTATGACTCGTCCAGCATTAAGGTTCTTAAGGGTCTTGACGCCGTAAGGAAACGTCCGGGCATGTACATCGGTGATACCGATGACGGTACAGGTCTACACCATATGGTCTTCGAGATCGTAGACAACTCTATTGATGAGGCCTTAGCGGGGCACTGCAGCCAGATAGACATCGTTATCCATCCAGATGAATCGGTGAGTGTTAGTGATGATGGCCGAGGCATTCCGACAGAGCATCACGAAGAGGGCGTTTCTGCAGCAGAGGTGATCATGACGGTGCTGCATGCTGGCGGCAAATTCGATGACAATACTTACAAGGTGTCTGGTGGTCTTCACGGTGTTGGCGTATCCGTTGTAAACGCATTGTCAGAGGAGTTGTGCTTAACCATCCGTAGGCAGGGTAAGCTACACGAACAGATTTATAGACATGGTGTCCCCGACTCCCCGTTGGCGGTTATTGGCGAAACGAAGGAATCGGGTACCTCCGTGCGGTTTAAGCCGTCCGCAGAAACGTTCACCAATATTAAGTTCCACTTTGATGTATTAGCAAAGCGTTTGAGAGAGCTTGCCTTTTTGAACTCCGGGGTGAACATTGTTTTAACGGATGAGCGGAGCGGTCAGAGTGAAACTTATTGTTACGATGGTGGCTTAAGTGCTTTTGTTGATTACCTCAACCACGCTAAGTCCCCAATTAACAAAGTATTCCACTTTGATACGCAGAGCGATGATGGTGTAGGTGTGGAAGTCGCTCTGCAGTGGAATGATGGCTTCCAAGAAAATATTTTTTGCTATACCAACAACATTCCGCAGCGAGATGGCGGCACGCACCTGGCGGGCTTCAGGTCTGCATTGACTCGAGGCCTCAATGGGTACATCGAGCGGGAAGGTATCTCTAAAAAAGCCAAGGTCAGCACGACGGGTGACGATGCTCGCGAGGGCTTGACGGCCATTGTTTCGGTAAAAGTTCCTGATCCTAAGTTCTCGTCGCAAACAAAGGATAAGCTTGTTTCAAGTGAAGTGAAGCCGATTGTCGAGCAAGCAATGGGTGCCGCCTTTGGTGAGTTTCTCCTAGAGAATCCCAACGATGCCAAGCAGATTGTGGGCAAGATGATCGATGCGGCGCGCGCGAGAGAAGCCGCACGAAAAGCGCGCGAGATGACTAGACGTAAAGGTGCGCTAGATATTGCCGGTCTTCCAGGAAAGCTTGCAGATTGTCAGGAGCGGGATCCTTCATTGTGTGAGCTCTATTTGGTGGAAGGGGACTCCGCTGGAGGCTCTGCTAAACAAGGTAGAAACCGTAAATTCCAGGCGATTCTTCCTTTGAAGGGAAAGATACTGAACGTCGAAAAGGCGCGTTTTGATAAAATGCTGGGCTCCGCAGAGGTTGGGACTATTGTTACTGCGCTCGGCTGCGGTATCGGTAAGGACGAATTCGATCCTGACAAGCTTCGGTACCACCGTATTATTATCATGACTGACGCAGACGTGGATGGCTCGCATATTCGCACGCTGCTCCTCACATTCTTTTTCCGTCAAATGCGCGAGTTGGTTGACCGAGGACATATCTATATTGCGCAGCCACCGCTTTACAAATTGACACGGGGCAAAAGTAGTCAGTACCTCAAAGACGAGGAAGCGCTTGCGGAGTATCTAACAAACGCTGCGTTAATCGACACCACATTGTTTAAAGACGAAAATACCGAGGGCCTCTCCGGTGATCAGCTGGCAAACATAGTGTCTCGGTACCAATACGTTGAACACACTATTCAGCGCCTGAGCCGCGTTTACACGACTGATATTCTGTGGGAACTGGTGTACACCTCTCGTTTACAGGTCGAATCGATGGCCAGTGAAGCGGAGGTCGCAGCCTTTGCCAACGAGCTAAGTGAGCGCTTACTATCGCTAACAGGAACCAATATCAGCTATGAGTGTTTGCTTCGACGCGACCCAGAGCGAGGTAATTATTACGTTGTAGTGCGACGTACTGCTCACAGCGTCGCTACTGACATTGTGTTGGGCCATAACTTGTTTAGCTCAAATGAGTATCGCGATCTTGCTGGTCTGGGTGAGCTTTTGGCTGACTCGGTGACTGCAGATAGTTTTGTGGAGCGAGGTGAAAAGGTCTTCGCGTCATCAGATTTCGCAAAGATTATGCGCTGGCTCCTTGATGAGGCACGCCGCGGTTGCTCGATTCAACGGTACAAGGGGTTGGGTGAAATGAATCCTGATCAACTTTGGGAAACAACCATGGATCCAGGTGCGCGCAGAATGCTGCAGGTTACGATTGAGGATGCTATCCGTGCAGACCAAATGTTTGTAACGCTCATGGGTGACGACGTTGAGCCACGGAGAGAGTTCATTGAAACCAACGCGCTAGCTGTGGCAAATCTTGATGTTTAAGATATACAGGTAGTCTTACAAAGAAGCTGGGCACCTCTAAGTATTTCGGTTAGAGCGTTTTTATCTAAACGCCCGGCATTGCAGAAACGCACGGTTCTTTGTGCCCTCCGTTCGTAGCCAGTCCTTCGAAGAGCGCTGGTTATTAACAGCGATCGCTCTGAATAACGCTCCTTGTCGAGGCGTCTCTCTGATGCGGGGCTTTTCCTTGGATATCCGCTCACGAATAAAAACTCTTCGGTAGAAACCCCAAATCCCTCCCAGGTGAAGCTCCTGAGACAGAAAGCCTCTTTACCTGAGTTTTGCGCTAGGACTCATGCGTTCAGGGAATATTCTAAAAGCACAGCTTAGCTAGATGCTTCTCTACAAAAACTGTAGGTGCTTAACGACAAAGGCACTGCTATCCGATTAACAGCCTTTTCTGGTGTTATGCGTCTTCGTTGGGGGCTGCTGTTTTGTCTGTGGCTAGCGAGAGCTGACTAGCCTCAGTTTGCTCGGGCAGGACATCGAGGTTCTCCGGGAACGACTTAGAGACGCGGGTTGATAATGTCTGGAAGCGGTCAACTTTGCCGTGAAGCCCCTGCCGACCTACCAAGCTCTTAACCGCATCGTTGTATCGCCGGGTGGTTTGCGACAATGAACTACCTACACTTTCCATCCGTTCCGCAACGAGACAAACCGCGTTAAATATATCTCCAGCGCGGTCACTGATTTCGCGCGCCTCCTCGTTGCTTCTCTCAAGCATCCAAAGGTTGGCAACGGTCCTTAAAATAGGCATTAACGTCGAATGCGACACCAAAATTACGTTCTTTTTGTAACCGTAGTTAAAGAGATCGCGATTAGCTCGCATGATTTCTATGTACGCGGGCTCTACGGGCATAAACATCAGGACAAAGTCCGGGCTCTGCAGCCCTGCCAAGTTTCCGTAATCCTTGTCAGAGAGCTGATCTATATGACGTTTGACTGCATTAGCATGCGCACTCAGCGACTGCGTGCGAATAGCGTCATCATCCGCGGTAACAGCTCGCTCGTAATCCACTAGCGATACTTTGCTGTCGATAACAATATGTTTGTCTTGTGGCAGAAAAATAACAAAGTCTGGAAGCAACCGCTGCCCATCCTCGCCTTTGAAGGCTTGCTGAGCTTCGTAGTGCTCGCCCCGTCGAAGCCCCGCTAACTCAAGTGTTCGCTCAAGCTGAGCTTCTCCCCAGTTCCCAACAAGCTTTTTATCGCCCTTGAGTGCTTGAGTCAGGTTACTCGCCTCGGAGGACATAACCTCGCCCATGTCGTGCAATTGCTTGATCTGCGTCTTAAGAACCGCGTTTTGACCTGTTAGATCCGTGTGAACTTGATTAACCCTGCTCTGAAAGCCATCGATTTTTTCAGACAGGGGTTTGAGCAGTTGATCAAGAGATTCTTGATTCCGTGACGTTAAGGACCTTTCGCCCTGGCTGACCAAGGTTTGCGCCGCTTTTTCAAATTCAAGCCTAAGGACCTTTTTGGCGTCATCGAGCAGGGCAATCTTAGCCGCATGCTCCGTCTCCTTGACCGCGAGTGTTGCTTTGAGGCCTTCTTCGCGGGCAAGAGACGCCAAGAGCCTTTCGTTTAGCGTCGCCATTTCGGCTTTTAGGCTCTCGAGCGCTTCTTTTGCCACGTCGCCACGCGTCAATGCCTCACTAACGCTGTCCTTATATCGTCGGTGCTCTCCGTTATTGCGCGCAACTACAAGGGCGAAGATAACGCTTAGAGCGAGGAAACCGACAACTGCTTCAAAACCCATTACGAGTAACCTCGCTTATCGTGCTAATACCGCCAAATCTGCGACTCGAAGGAACTGGCTCCTCAGTTTCTTGAGCAGTGCCAATCGGTTAAGGCGGATGGCGTTATTTTCTGCATTAACGAGCACTTGATCAAAAAACGCATCGACAACGTCTCTAAGTCCAGCCAAACACTTAAGTGCTGCATCATAATCAGCGACCGCTAGCGTTTCGTCCAGGTCCTCTTGGGCCTTCTGGAGCGACTGGAATAGTGTCGTTTCTGGGTTATCCTCAAAAAGTCCAGAATCGACGTCGCCTAAGACCTCCTCAGTTTTTGACAGAATGTTAGCAACTCGCCTATTCGCTGCAGCAAGCGATAGTGCCGCCTCAGACCCCGCAAAGCGCTGAAGTGCCCGACTTCGGCCATCAATATCGCCCAGTGTGTGCGTCCCTACTACTGTAACCGCTCGTAGCATCTCAATAGACACGCCAAGCTCTTCGTAGTGTGCAGGTAAACGTTCCAAAAGATAGTTGAAGACGGTTTCGGCGGTCTCGGCAGCCAGTGTATTTGGTTCAAACCCTGAAACGGCTTTGTTAATCACAGCTTTGACGTCTGCTTGTGGTGCAAACTCGAGTAACAACCGGATAATCGCTACCGACGCTCGCCGTAAGGCGAAAGGGTCTTTCGATCCTGTTGGGCTTTGTCCGATACCGAAAATTCCGACGAGTGTATCTAGCCTATCGGCTAGCGCGAGGGCCGCTGATTCGGGCGATGAGGGAAGTTGGTCGCCCGAAAACTTAGGCCAGTAATGTTGCTCGATAGCATCTGCTACAGCTGTCGGAAGCCCATCGTTAACCGCGTAGTGCTTGCCAGCAATACCCTGAAGCTCTGGAAACTCACCGACCATATCGGACACCAAGTCCGCCTTCAGAACTGACCCCGCGGCGCTCACTGTCGCCTCGTCTGCCCCGAGTTCTTTACCCAATGCTACGGCGAGTTGAGAAATTCTCCGCTGTCTCGCTCCAAGCGTTCCCAAGTCACGCTGGAACAACACACTTTCGAGTCGTTCAGACTTCACAGCGAGACTCGTTGCTTTGTCAGTCTCGAAGAAAAATGCGGCATCTGCCAAGCGCGGCCGAATTACTTTTTCGTTTCCATACACCACGGCCTTCGGGTTCGTGCTTTCTATGTTGGAAATCGTAATGAAGGACGGAACGAGGGAGCCATCCCTGGTTTCGATGTGGAAGTATTTTTGATGTTCTTTCATCGACGATATAAGTGCTTGGCGAGGTACAGATAAAAACGCATTGTCGAAAGCACCGCGCAATGCAACAGGCCACTCGACTAAGCCGGTCACTTCATCAAGCAAGTCATCATCGATCACCGCCGTTTCATCGTCGTTTACTAATGCCCCAACCTGTTTGCGTATCACTTCTTTACGTTCGCGATGGTCGGCAATCACATACTGTTCGCGTAGCATTCTTTCGTAGGAATCTGGGTTTGGAACCGTGATTTCGCTTTTTCCATGAAATCGATGGCCACGTGTTACACGTCCCGATTTGAGCCCAAAGAGCGAAAGATCGAGTGAGTCACCACCCAGTAATAACATCAACCATTTAACGGGACGCAGGAACTCGTGTCGTTCCCTCCCCCAACGCATACGTTTTGATACCGGTATTTGTGCGACTGCACGGCTAACAATGTCAGGGAGAACTTCGGCGCAAACGGCCCCAGTCATCCGCTTCACCACGCCCAGTCGGTCACCCTTGTCGGTTGCAATGGTATCTAGCGCTTCAACCGCGACGCCTTGTTTCTTGGCAAAGCCTATTGCCGCGGGAGACCAGTCTCCCTCCTTTGTTTTGGCAGCCGCTACGGGTGGTCCCAAAATCTCTTGATCAGTGTCAGAAGCATGTGTCGCCACATCTGAGATTATGACGGTTAAGCGCCTTGGTGTGGCGAGCACTTTTGACTCGCCATAGCTCAGGTTATGACTTTTCAGACCATCACTAATACCTTCAGCGAGAGCTTCTGCCATGGTCACATACTCCCCAGCGGGAAGCTCTTCTGTGCCCAGCTCGAACAAAACCTTGTCTTTACTCACGCCGCAGCCTCCTTTGCTAGTGAGGTCAAAGCAGCCTCAGCTAGGTCCGGGTCGGCCAGCGGAAAGCCTAACTTTGCGCGGGCGCCGACGTAACCTTTGGCGGCTGCACGAGCTATGGTACGAACCCTTAAAATATAGCGCTGCCTTTCAGTAACGCTGATAGCGTGACGAGCATCTAACAAGTTAAATGTGTGGGACGCTTTCATGACGAATTCGTAGGCCGGCAGTGGTAACTCGAGCAAAACAAGCCGCTCGGCTTCGCGCTCACAAAAGTCGAAATGGGCAAACAGATGATCGACATCCGCTTCCTGGAAGTTAAATGTCGACATTTCCACCTCGTTTTGATGGAACACGTCGCCGTATTTGATAATGCCTGTTGGTGTTTCTGACCAGACTAAGTCATAGACCGAATTTACATCCTGAATGTACATCGCCAGTCGTTCAATGCCGTAAGTAATCTCGCCAGTAACGGGTAAGCACTCGAGCCCACCTGCCTGCTGAAAATAGGTGAACTGTGATACCTCCATGCCGTTAAGCCAGACTTCCCAGCCCAGCCCCCAAGCGCCAAGCGTTGGTGATTCCCAGTTATCTTCAACAAACCGGATATCGTGCTCCAGGGGATCTAAACCCAGGCGCTTTAAACTGCCCAGGTAAAGTTCTTGAAAGTCAGCGGGCGAAGGCTTCATCACTACTTGAAACTGATAGTAATGTTGCAGTCGATTAGGATTTTCTCCATAGCGACCGTCTTGAGGCCTTCGGCTAGGTTGGACGTAAGCAGAGTTCCAGTTTTCGGGACCTAATGCTTTAAGAAATGTCGCTGGATGGAAGGTACCGGCGCCAACCTCTAAGTCCAGTGGCTGTAATATGACGCAGCCGTTCTCTCCCCAAAACCGTTGTAGCTCGAGAATCAGCTGCTGGAATGTTAGTGGTGAACTCACGTAAATACCCCGATGCATGGAAGACGCGAGTATACAGCGGCCAGCACTGGCATAATATGAGCAATAAACGGCAATTAAGCGCATCCGGGTGTCGAAGAGTCAAAATTCAGCAAAGTTTTTAGTTAAGGACCGTGTTGCAGTATTTGCGCTACGAGCAAGCTTGCGCCTGTCAGCCTCACTACCGCTTGAGTTTGCTCGCAGTAGCGGTCGTCTTCTGGGTCGTCTCCTGTATTCGATTAACTCGACGACCGTGCGCGTCATTCGGCGCAACATCGAACTGGCTTATAAAGATCGAAACCCTGCTGAGCGAGAGAGGTTGGTAAAAGCCACTATTAGCGAGCAAGGTGCACTGATAAGTGAAATGGGGCATGTCTGGCGACGTTCGCCAGCGTATGTCAGGTCTAAACTCAGGATTGTTGGTCAGGCCTATTTCGATACTGCATTGGCGGAACAACGAGGTGTGCTGGTGTTAGCTCCGCACGTAGGAAACTGGGAGGTGCTGCCCCATCATCTCGTGTCGCAAGGGGATCTCTTTGGTCTGTTTGAGCCCCCTAAGCTACCAAGTGTCGGTAATGAGGTGTTGGCCAACCGACGCCGTCCCGGTGGCGAGTATGTCCCGACGACTCCCAAGGGCTTGGTGCAGCTAATTCGCCATTTCAAACGCGGTGGCTTGACGGGCATCTTGCCGGATCAGGTGCCTAACCATGAGTCAGCCGGGCTAAACGTCGCGTTCAGGGGTGTTGAGTGTTTTACGGCAAGTCTGTGTGCCAATTTACTCTCGAAATCAGGCGCTAAGGCTATTATTGCAGGCGTGTTTCGGGTTAAGGGTGGTTGGGAGGTGGTATACCGACCTGTCTCGGAAGCTATTTATGGCGACAATCTAGAGACTGCTCTGAGCGCAATGAACAAAGATATTGAAACGTTAATTGAAGGACGTGACGAACAGTATCAATGGTCATATAAGCGTTTCCGGACGCTGCCGCGCTCGCTGGCCGATAACTACGCCGGTGTGAAACACCGCGGAGGTAAAAAATGAATGTTTTTCTCGGAAAAATCTTAGGCACCCTTATCGGATTTTCGGCACTCGGAGTGATCGGTGGTTTCGTTGGATTTTTGGTTGGACATCTCTTCGATTCTGGCCTGCTGCGAGCGATAAAAATGACAGGACCTGATGGACTTCATGAATTGCAGCAGGAATTTTTTGATACGACCTTTGTGATGATGGGTTTTATCGCTAAGGCGGATGGGCGAGTGTCAGAAACAGAAATCGCACAGGCCGAGGCGATGTTTGCTCAGTTCAGGCTAACCCCCCTTCAGCGCGAGAATGCGATTAAACGATTTAAGCGGGGTGCTGAGGCTGATTTTGATCCTGCGCCTGAGTTGACTCGTTTTAGGCGCATTGTCGCTCTGCGCCCAAATACGTCTCAAACCTTGATGCTTTTCCTTGTGAGTATGGCATTGGCGGATGGGCGCCTTGACACCGCAGAGCAGCAGGCTCTGTCGCGTGTCGCTCGTGCATTGGGTGTCTCGGACACTGCCTTGCAGCGAATTATTAGCATGGTCGCAGCGCAGGCGAATTTTGGCAGCCATCGACAACAGCAACGCCAGCAGTACCAACCTCAGCGTAACCAATTGAGCGAGGCGTATAAGGCCTTAGGCGTCAAACCAGACGTTGATGATCGCGAGTTGAAAAAGGCTTACCGCCGGCTTATGAGTGAAAACCATCCAGATAAGCTCAGCGCTAACGGGGTTCCTAAAGAAATGGTTGATATGGCGACGGAGCGATCTCAAAACATAACAACAGCCTACGATCTCATTAAACAGTCGCGTGGTTTGAAATAAATTGTCGTTTTTTTGCCGAGGTCAAGGGCGCCAGAATGTGGGTGTGAACAAGATCAATAAGGTAAAGATTTCTAATCGGCCCAACAGCATGGCTACGCATAGGATTACTTTACCTGCATCCGATACGCCTCCATAGTTAGCTGCGACGGTGCCTAGCCCAGGACCCAGGTTGTTAAGCGAAGCCATCACTGCACTTACCGCCGACAAAAAGTCGAGTCCCGTACTCAACATTGCGAGTACCAAGACAAGTGACGAGAGCATGTAGACGGCAAAAAAACTCCATACGGCGCTGACCACTTCTGGCCGTACACGTCGATGATCGAGTTTGAGCGGAATAACGGCATTGGGGTGCAATAATTGGCGAAGCTCACGGAGGCCCTGCCGGAAAATGAGCAAGATCCTCATCGCCTTCATGCCACCGCCCGTCGAACCGGCGCATGCGCCCATTACACTCAGCATTAATAGGAAAATGGGCAGGAATGAAGGCCAGGTGGAGAAATTATCACTGGCGTACCCTGTGGTCGTCGCTATGGAAACGGTTTGGAAAAGGCCATGAATCAAGGCTTCCCCCCATGGGAGTGTATCCAGCAGTATCAACGTTCCGCAGGTAACTATGATCGCTATTAGCATCATCCCGGAGAAGAATTTCGTTTCCGAGTCATAACGATAGACCCTCGGGCTTCGCTTCGAAAACGCCACAAAATGCAGTCCAAAATTAACGGCACTGATGAGCATAAAAACGCTGCTGATCAGCAAGATACTATTGCTATCAAAGTAGCCCATGCTGGCGTCGTGAGTAGAGAACCCGCCAATGGCAATGGTGGAAAAAGCGTGGCTTATGGCATCAAAGGCGCTCATTCCCGCAAGAAAGTACGCCAGAGCGCAAGATACAGTAAGCCCTAGGTAAATACTGAACAGTGCTTTTGCAGTCGATGTTATGCGAGGCGTGAGCTTACTGTCCTTTGCTGGCCCTGTGCTCTCTGCGCGATACAACTGAACCCCACCAATGCCAAGCATAGGCAGAACCGCCACTGCGAGGACGATGATACCGATGCCGCCAAGCCACTGAAGTAGCTGACGGTATAGCAAAATCGATTGTGGAATATGATCGAGGCCAACAAGGACGGTTGCCCCGGTCGTGGTAAGGCCTGATATCGACTCGAAGATGGCATCAAAAACCGAAATTTCTACAGCGTCGCTCAACAAAAAAGGCAATGCACCATAGACACCAAGAACGATCCAAAACGCCGCAGTAATCATGAACCCATCACGGATTTGTAATTCGGATTTCACGTGCTGGGTCGCCAGCCACAGCACAACTCCAGAGGTTGCCGTTGCAGCAAAGGCCTGACCAAATACCGTCGCCGTGCCGTCTCCTTGGATCCAGCCGAGCGTCATCGAGGGCAGTGTCCCCAGACTGAACAGCATCAGTAATAAGCCAACGATACGAACAGAAAGGCCGATATTCATTAGATGAAGCTGCCACCAACGACGAACAGCTTTTCGACCAAGCTTATTTTCGATGGGTCGGTTAGGAACAAAATGACATGGTCATCCTCTTCAACAACGACATAGCGGTGCGCGATGATGACCTCGTCGCCTCTAAGGATCGCGCCCACAGTTGCACCCGGTGGTAAATCGAGTTCATCGAGTCGGCGTCCTACGACTTTTGATGTCTTGGGGTCACCGTGCGCAGTCATTTCGAGCGCTTCGGCGGCCCCCCGGCGCAACGAGTGCACGGTGCTAATGTCGCCCTTTCTGACGTGAGTCAGTAGGCTGCTGATGGTGATCTGTTGCGGAGAAATCGCGATATCGATCTCCTGCCCTACTAGTTCCGCGTAGGCCGAGTTTGTGATCAGGGTAATCACTTTTTTTGCGCCGAGTCGCTTAGCCAACATCGACATCATGATGTTGGATTCACCGTTGTTGGTAAGGGCACAAAAGACATCGGTATTGGCAATATTTTCTTGCTGCAAAAGCTTCGAGTCATTGGCGCTGCCGTTGAGCACAATACTCTCCTCGAGCTCCTCTGATAGTTGTCGACAGCGGTCATAATTCAGCTCGAGTACTTTGACTTGATAGTCCTGTTCGAGTCTTTTTGCGAGTGAGGCCCCAATTTTTCCGCCGCCCGCGATCATGACCCGTTTGTAGGGTGCGTCTAGCTTTCTTAGCTCCGATGTAACAGCTCGAATGTTTTCGCTGGCTGCAATGAAGAAGGCTTCATCATCTGGTTCTACCACGGTAGAGCCTTCGGGAATGATGGCACTTTGCGACTTGCGGAAAATAGCTGCCACGCGCGTATCAACGCTTGGCATATGCTCACGAATTTCCTGAAGTTCACGCCCTACAATGGGGCCGCCGTCAACGGCTCTTACGGCAACGAGCCTTATCTTACCGCCGGCGAAATCGAGCACTTGGAGCGAGCCCGGATTGAGGATCAGTTGATGGATCGCATCGGTGACAAGGTGTTCTGGACTGATTGATACATCGACAGGAATTGCACCTGACTGAAAAAGCTTTTTATCTTCGTTCAGATAGTCAACTTCACGAATTCTGCAGATTTTGGTCGGCGTACGGTAGAGCGTGTACGCAATCGTGCAGGCTAACATGTTGACCTCGTCGCTATCGGTAACAGCGATTAGCATGTCTGCATCTTCAGCGCCTGCTTCTGCCAAGGTTGTTGGCTTTGACGCGTCACCTCTAACGGTTCGGATATCAAGACGATCCTGCAGCTGCCTAAGCGCGGAGTCAGAGCTATCCACAACCGTCACATCGTTCTGTTCGTCGGCGAGATGCTCGGTGAGCGTGCCGCCAACTTGCCCCGCTCCCAATATAATGATCTTCACGACGCTTTCGGTTCCTTGAACAACGGGTGATCTAAGTCATTACTCGCGAATGGTACTCCGATTTCCCGCGAACTCCAGATCAGATGGCTTTTTCGAGCATGCAGTAATAAAGGCCGTCGCCACCAGTGACGGATGGCAAGGCCTGTCGCCCCACTCTTTTCTCAAGACCAAACGACTCCGTCAGCGGGATCGCTTTAGCATGTGTCGTGACCGTTAAGAAGTGGCTGATTATATCCTCGTTTTCTGCCGGGAGCAGTGAACAGGTGATATACAATAGCCTCCCATTGGGTCGTACCTTTTGCCATGCGGACGCGAGAAGTGACAGTTGTAACTCAGCAAACTGAGCAATATCGGTCCTAAGGCGTATGAGTTTAACATCAGGATTTCGTCGCATAACGCCAGTTGCAGAACACGGAACGTCGAGGAGTACCAAATCAAATGCTTCGCCCTGGGCTATATCCGCGAGTTCTCGTCCATCCCCGAGAAGGGTATTAATCGATAGTCCGAGGCGCCTCGCGTTTTCCTCGACTCTTGCTAGCCGTGAAGGCGAAATATCCATCGCGGTGACATCCGCACCGAGCTCGGCAAGGTGACAGGCTTTGCTTCCAGGTGCCGAGCAGACGTCGAGAACACGAACTCCGTGAGATACGCCTACCAGAGATCCTGTTAACTGCGCAGATTCATCCTGAACGCTCGCGAGGCCATCGAAAAACCCGGGAATTTGCGAAACTGGGAGGGCCGACTCCAAGGAAACGCCAAAGGTTCCGGCGGGTGTTGCTACTATACCTGCGGTCGCGAGCTGTTTGAGATAGTCATCGCGCGTTGACTTCGCGTTATTCACTCTTAGTGTCAGAGGGGGTTTGTGACGGCCAGCTTCCGCGACGCTGTCTAAATGATCTGGATAGTGCTTTTTCAGAAGCTTGAAGAGCCATCCGGGTAGCGCCGCTCGTTCACTATCGCCCAACCCTTCAAGCAAGAGTGCCCGGTCTCTTTGGTATCGGCGTAGACAAGCGTTCACCAGTTTGCCGCCCCATGCCCGCTTGAGTTCCGAGCAAACTTCAACCGCGGCTGAGACTGACGCGTAGGAAGGCGTTGAGCATTCGTCGAGCTCATAAAGCGCTAGGATGATCAGAGCTTCGAGCGCACTGTCCTTGGATTTGAGCGGTTTAGCCAAGAGTTGTCGGGTGATGCCTTTGTACATTGGCCACAGCCGCAGGGAGCCGTAGACCAGTTCCTTGAAGAAGGCCCGATCTGACTCGTCGACCTCGTTTTGTGCAGTGTCAAAAAGCGCATTCAGAGACCCGCCTTGTTGGACCGCATCCAGCAAGAGCGTTGCTGACAAGCGTAGGCTCATTGTTGTTTGCTCATGAATCGATCACCAACCACCAGGCGGTCTCTGTGTCCGTTCATGATATCTGTTAGGGACATAGGTTTTTTGTTGGGTAACTGAAGTCGTGTGATGATCAGATGGCCGTCACCCGAGGCGACTGTAAGGCCCTCTTTCGTCACAGCCAATAATGTGCCCGGAGGTTCGGCAGCCTTTGCAGTCGTATGCGCTGCCCTCGCCTCCCAAATTTTGACGCGTTCATTGTTGTATACGCCAAAACAGCCCGGTGCAGGGGTTAGGGCCCTTATTTTACGGCTTATTTCTTCAGCTGATCGACACCAGTCTATCGCGGCCTCTTCCTTTGATATCTTGTGAGCGTAGGTGACGCCTTCGATGGGCTGCGTAGCGGCGGTCTCTAGTGATGACTCCAAGTCGTCCAGCGTCGCAATCAGTGTCGCACCTCCTAGAATCTCTAGTGCCTGGGTGAGGGACTCGGTGGTGTGGTCTTCGCTGATAGTAATAGCAGCTTTAGATAGCATGGGTCCTGTATCAAGGCCTTCGTCCATGGCCATGATGGTTACGCCGGTAGAGGCATCACCTGCTTCGATGGCTCTGTGAATCGGTGCTGCACCGCGCCATCTTGGCAACAGCGATGCGTGGACGTTTATACAACCGAGTCGTGGAGTCTCTAAAATTTCTTTTGGTAGCAAAAGCCCGTAAGCGACGACGATCATGACGTCAGCATTTAAGGCCGCGAGATCTGCCGCTGCGGTTTTGTCTCTCAGCGTGGGTGGTTGAAGAACCGGAAGTGCATGTTCCAAAGCAAGCTGCTTTACGGGTGATGGTGTAAGTCGTTTACCGCGGCCCGACGGTCTGTCTGGTTGTGTGTAAACGGCGATGACTTCGTGGTTGGATTTGAGCAGCTGTTGTAAGTGCGCTGCTGCAAATGTGGGCGTTCCCGCAAAGACAACTCGCAGTGATTTGCTCATGGCTTAGGCTCTACGACGCTGTTCTTTCTCGAGACGTTGTCGGATTCGCTGGCGCTTAAGCGGGCTCAAGTAGTCAACAAAAAGCTTGCCTTGCAAGTGATCCATTTCGTGCTGAAGACAAACAGCAAGAAGACCTGTCACCGTCTCATCGATGGCTACACCCTCTCGGTCTAGCGCCCTTACCCGTATAGTTTTTGGGCGTTCAACCGATTCGCTAAATCCTGGCACAGAGAGGCAGCCCTCTTCGAAGCCGTCGAGTGAATGATCGATGACTTCTATACTCGGATTTATAAACACGCGGGGTGTTGAGCGGTCATTCGATAAATCAATCACGATGACTTGTTCATGAACGTCGATTTGCGATGCGGCGAGCCCAATTCCATTTGCGTCGTACATGGTCTCGAACATATCGTCTACGAGGGTTTGTATCCTGTGGTCGACGGTTTCCACGGCGGCGGCTTTTGTGCGCAGTCGTGGATCGGGAAATTCGAGGATTTTTCTGATGGCCATGCTTTGGTCTCAAACGCGTTGTGGATGTAATAGCTGACTTTTGCCCTTAATCGAGCTTGTTTTGACAGCAAGCTCAGCGCAGACTCGCATTATACCGTTAAGCAGAGATAGGCCAATTTTCTTTCGTCAGCCGCGGCTGAACAGGGAAGGGATGTCTATGCGCTTCTTTGGTTGATCAACCATCGGCAAGGTGAGGGCTGTCTAAAGTTGTTACTTGAGGGGGCGCTCCTTGCGACCGATCCCCAAGATGTTATCGAGGGGAGCTGTTGGTCTCAGCCGATATCCGAGGCCGCTGTCATCGGGGACTACCGATCAGACTATGGCGTTAGCGAGAAGGTTATTGGACAAGATGTCGATAACGCGTTGCAACAAAACACAAGTTTGCAGTCAAAAGTCATCCCGAAAGAACCGCCTGACCACGACCTTTCAGCCAATGATTATTCTTTGAGCGATGGAGGTTCTAGAGGGCTGAATAATTACGCTTACCCGCCACAAACGTTGACCGTTGAACAACAATCGCTTCTGCAACTGATGGGCATCATTCAGCGGAGTCGCTGTCTACCGCGACCGGATCAGATATCCGCGTTATTTATCAGTTACTCGCTGCGTTAGAGGTCTTGGGTTTCGTTACTCGGCACCGTAGCAGTTACCGCAAACGCTGATTGTTTGAGTAAACTATCGAGATGCCGCGTCATTATATTAATGTAGCTTTACTAGCATTGGCCCAGCGTTCATCGTAAGTGCTTACAATGAGCGATACGGTGAGATGCTGTCAGAAACGCAGCCGAGATCACGGTGAATAAGAGACCATTGGGACGCGCTAACTGCACTTAGCTCCAACCTCGCCCAAAAAAGGACCGGTAACATGACATCCCTACTTCACATTCGGCATGCTGCAGCTTGTGTCAGGGACGGCGGCGTCATTGCTTGCCCAGCTGAGGCAGTATGGGGCCTCTCTTGCGATCCATGGAATCGCGGTGCGGTGCAGCAACTGTGTGATATGAAGCAAAGGCCGCTATCAAAAGGCGTTATTGTCGCGAGTGACGATGTGGCCGATTTTGCGCCTCTCTTGGAAGGGCTTAGCTTAGAGCAGCGGCAAACAGTCTTGAATTCTTGGCCGGGCCCCGTGACGTGGCTCGTGCCGCACAGAGATTTTTTTCCCTCTTGGGTAACGGGAGAGAGCGCTGAAGTGGCAATACGTGTAACCTCTGCACCTGCGCTGTCCAAGTTGTGTCGCGAATTGGGCGGGCCGGTTGTAACAACCAGTGCTAACTGGGCGGGTGCTCAGCCTGCGAAGCATTCGTTTCAGGTGGTGCGGTATTTTGGTGTAGGTGTCACGCGGGTGCCTGGGCAGGTAAACCTTCAGGGTCGCCCATCATCGATAAAGCGTGCAATAACCGGTGAAGTGATACGGTAAGTAACGCGATTAGATAGAGGCAGATAAAAGAAGGAAGCCCTATGGATTTGCCAGCTGTTGAGCAGTATCTGAAAGGCCTACAAACGTCGATTTGTGATGAGCTGAGTGCAATAGACGGGTCAGCAGAGTTTGAAACGGAGTCTTGGGAGCGCCCTGAGGGCGGTGGTGGCATTAGTCGTGTATTGGCCGACGGAAAGGTGTTTGAAAAAGGCGGCGTCAACTTTTCTTATGTAGAAGGCACCCAAATGCCTGGTACTGCGACGCAACATAGGCCTGAACTGGCGGGCCGTAGTTTCAAAGCGATGGGCGTGTCGTTGGTCATGCATCCAAGAAACCCCTATGTTCCGACGTCCCATGCCAACGTCCGCTGTTTTGTGGCTGAGAAGCCAGGGTATGAGCCTGTATGGTGGATGGGCGGTGGGTTTGATTTAACGCCCTACTATGGGAGAGACGAGGACGTTGTTCATTGGCATCAAACCGCGAAAGATGCCTGTGACCCCTTTGGTGAGGATGTTTACTCTAAGTATAAAAAATGGTGTGACGACTATTTCTTTCTACCGCACCGTGGAGAGCCTCGAGGCGTCGGGGGTCTCTTTTACGATGATTTAAATGAGTGGGGCTTTGAGAGGACCTTTAAGTTTATGCGCTCTGTAGGAGATGCATTCTCAAAAGCCTATGTCCCAATCGTGATGAACAATAAAGATCGTGACTTTGGCGAGCGTGAGCGTCAGTGGCAGCTTTACCGACGAGGCCGATATGTTGAGTTCAACTTGGTTTTCGATCGAGGAACGCTGTTTGGCTTGCAATCAAACGGTCGTACTGAGGCAATTCTCATGTCATTACCGCCGCTTGTTCGCTGGGAGTATGGACTGACGCCAGAACCGGGAACACCCGAGGAAAAGCTACTCGACTACTATTTAAAGCCAAAAGACTGGGTGAGATAATTACGATTAGATAGCGGGGTAGTCATCACTTTTTTGGTTTGGAGTATTTTATGAGGCGCTTTGCAGTACTGGGCAACCCAATCGCTCACAGTAAATCGCCCGAGATTCACCATGCGTTTGCAGCGAGTTTAGAACACAACGTTGATTACTCGCGCATATTGGTCGAGGCAGTTGATTTTGATGCGGTAGTTACTCGGTTTTTTGCAGACGGTGGTGTAGGCCTGAATGTCACAGCACCCTTCAAAGGCGATGCCTTTGAGATTGCTGCTATTCGGACAGCCGCTGCCGAAGATGCCAAAGCAGCAAATACGCTGTGGCGTGACGGTGGCGGAAGAATCTGCGCGCATACGACCGACGGTAGTGGTTTATTGCAAGATCTCGAACACAACCTTGGATGGGCCATCACCAACAAGAATATCCTGTTGTTGGGTGCGGGTGGCGCAATGCGCGGCATCATGGGTTCGCTGTGCGATCGCAATCCAACCTCGATTCACATTACCAATCGCACGGTATCCCGAGCTACCGAACTGGTGGATTTATTTGGGGATCGCGGCAACTTGAGTGCGGGTGGCTTTGATGACATACCTGATAGGCCTTGGGATCTGATTATTAACGGCCTTAGCAGCGGATGGGATGGTAGCTTCCCAGACCTTTGCATCAATACCTTCGGTCCGTCCACCAGCGCTTACGATCTGATTTATAGCGACAAAGACACAGCGTTCATGGCTTGGGCTCGAGCTAGAGGACTGACTCGTGTTCAAGACGGGTTAGGTATGTTGATAGAACAGGCTGCTGACAGCTACGCAATTTGGCAGGGCACACGACCAAAGACGGCCGCGGTGTTTGAATCTTTACGACCATTTGGTTAAACGCTCAATTCCTGAAGGAATTTATCTTTAAGATTGACGTAGTTTTTTGCTGAATAGGGCAAAAACGCGCGTTCGCGTTCTGTTATTTCACGGATCGGCCTCGCGGGTGATCCCGCATAAAGCCATCCGCTTTTGAGCGTTTTGCCCGGTGTTACAAGGCTCCCAGCGCCTATCATTACCTCATCCTCAACGACTACGCCGTCCATCACAACCGACCCTATCCCCACTAATACCAGGTTGCCGATCGTGCAGCCGTGAAGCACAACGTTGTGACCAACGGTCACATCGTTGCCGACCATTAAAGGAAAGCCAGGTCCATTGAAGTCGCTTGCGTGAGTAATATGCAGAATCGACCCGTCTTGAATATTGGTTCGACTGCCAATTCGGATGCTGTGCATGTCCGCTCGAATTGCACACTGAGGCCAGACACTCGAGTCATCGCCAATAGTGAGGTCCCCCAGTACAACCGCAGACGGATCGATCATGACCCGCTCACCCAACTTTGGGGTCTGGCCTTGATATGACCTAATATTGTCAGGACCGTTGTAGGAAGTCGTCGCCATCTCACCATTCCAATGCGATTTATGCTGCTAACATTCGCACAGATGCTAGAGCAACTTCAAATCGCGCTTGCTGCAGGGTAAGCAACGCGAGTAATTAATGCCTTTTTCATTTTTTCGTGGTGCTGGGGAGAAGGGTATTTTTATATCTGAGGTCGGGTGTAGTTAAGGCTTAGTGTGCGTAAGGTCCTTTTTTGGGTTTACGTTATATCTTGGGCTTAGGTTATAAAAAGGCCCGCTGTGTTTTTGGTTCCCTTTGTTAATGGCTCTTTGCGTCTAGGGGCGCTGCAGATTTGGAAGCTATGTATTTGCGCACAGCGATCAACGAAGCCGTCGGAAAACACCTGCTATTCTTAAGCGAACTTAAAAGACGTAGGCGGAATAAAAAGTGCAATCACCGGTTACGGTCCATGAAGAAATATAGGTGAACTTCAGATGACGAACGACGCGACACCGCAAGCCCCACGAAGACCGCGTTTTATTGCGGGCGCCGTTTGCCCAAGCTGCAAAGCAATGGACCGTATTGTGGTAGACATGGAGACCGACGAGCGGTCCTGCGTTGACTGTGGATTTTCGGAGAAGCGTCCACAGACTGTCGCACAAGAACCCGCAACACGCGTCACTCGCGGTAGCGCGAGATTAGTTGAGACAACGGCAGAGCCTGTCAAGTTGATGGTGCCGGATACCCGTGAGGACTAAATTACTGTTAACAAATGCACGGTATTTGTCTAAGTGCGGTTTTCCGGCTGTGAATCCAATTTGACTTCGCTATAATCGCGGCGCGAAAAAAAGCGTGGTCCGACCATCGGGGGCAGGACCAGCACAACGCTGTTATGGGGACAAAACGATGCTTAACGCACGGGCACTAGCCGCAGCGGCTCTCTTGCCGTTATCCGCGAATGCACAGAACCAAGTCAACATGTCGACTGGCGTATCTGATGCAGGCGCAGTAATCACTGAACTCGGTGTCGAGATCTACGACCTACACATGCTGATCTTCTGGATTTGTGTTGTTATTGGTGTCGGTGTTTTCGGCGTCATGCTTTATTCGATCTACGCACACCGGAAGTCAAAAGGTGTAGAGCCTGCTCAGTTTCACGAGCATACAGGCGTCGAAATTGCATGGACTGTCGTGCCATTCCTAATTTTGATCGGGATGGCTGTGCCTGCCACATCGACGTTGCTAGAGGTCTACGACAACGATGACGCCGAAATGAGTATTCTCATTACCGGGTATCAGTGGAAATGGAAGTACGAATACCTGGATGCTGATGGCGAGAACGTCTCGTTCTTTTCGAACCTTGCTACATCACAGGAAGAGATTTACAACACGGATAACAAAGGCGAGAACTACTTGCTTGAGGTCGATGAGCCTCTTGTTATTCCCGTAGACACCAAAGTGCGCTTTTTGATCACTGCTAATGATGTGATTCACTCTTGGTGGGTGCCCGAAGTGGCCGTTAAGCGTGATGCCATCCCGGGCTTTATTAACGAAGCGTGGACCCGCGTCCTGCAAGAGGGTGTTTACCGCGGGCAGTGCACCGAGTTATGCGGCGCATACCATGGGTTTATGCCTATTGAGGTTCATGTCGTTAGCCGTGATGAGTTTGATAGCTGGATGGCTGCCAAACAAGGCGCCGCCGCGGCTGACGCTGCATTGGCGGTACAACAGCTCTCGTTTGATGAGCTATATGCAAGAGGCGAAGATGTCTACAACGCGAGTTGTCTTGCTTGCCATGGCGCGAATGGTGAGGGCGGTTTGGGTAACGCTATCGCCGGCAGCACTATTGCAACGGGTGGCCTCGATTCGCACTTAAGCGTCATCGTTAACGGCGTTGCGGGTACCGCAATGCAAGCATTTGGCGCACAACTGTCGGAAGTTGATGTTGCTGCTGTTACCACGTACCAGCGAAATGCATTCGGAAATAATACTGGGGATGTGGTTCAGGCGTCTGACGTCGTGAGCCACAAAGAAGGGTAATTGGAGGAAATACACATGGGCGATCATCACCACGGTCCAGCCAAAGGCCTCTCTCGTTGGCTGTATACAACTAATCACAAAGACATCGGAACCATGTACCTATGGTTCTCCTTTGCAATGTTCCTCCTTGGCGGCGCATTTGCCATGGTCATTCGTGCGGAGCTCTTCCAGCCCGGCATGCAGCTCGTTGAGCCTGGATTCTTCAACCAGATGACAACCCTTCATGGACTGGTGATGGTATTTGGCGCCATCATGCCATCGTTCGTAGGCCTAGCTAACTGGCTTATCCCTATGATGATTGGCGCGCCAGATATGGCCCTCCCGCGCATGAATAACTGGAGCTTTTGGATTTTGCCTCCGGCGTTTTTGATGTTGGCGTCTACGCTTTTGATGGAAGGTGGCGCACCGGCGTTTGGTTGGACATTCTATGCCCCACTGTCAACGACTTATGCACCACCCTCGGTGACTTTCTTCATTTTCGCGATCCACATTTTGGGTGTTTCGTCCATCATGGGATCAATCAACATCATCGCTACTGTCATGAATATGCGTGCTCCTGGCATGACTTACATGAAGATGCCGCTATTCGTTTGGACATGGCTCATCACGGCATTCCTGCTTGTTGCTGTTATGCCCGTTTTGGCCGGTGCAGTAACGATGATGCTCATGGATATCCACTTTGGCACGAGCTTCTTCTCTGCCGCTGGTGGTGGTGACCCTGTTCTGTTTCAGCACATCTTCTGGTTCTTCGGTCACCCAGAGGTGTACATCATCATTCTTCCCGCATTCGGTGTGATTTCGCAGATCATCCCCGCATTCTCGCGCAAGCCGCTCTTTGGCTATGCATCTATGGTCTACGCGACAGCGGCGATCGCGTTTTTGTCATTCATCGTATGGGCGCACCACATGTATACCGTCGGCATGCCTGTCGCGGGTGAGCTGTTCTTCATGTACGCGACAATGCTTATCGCGGTGCCTACGGGCGTAAAAGTCTTCAACTGGGTCACAACAATGTGGCGTGGTGCTATGACGTTTGAAACACCCATGCTGTTCTCGATTGGTTTCTTGGTGCTGTTCACCATCGGTGGTTTCACCGGATTGATGCTGTCAATCGCGCCCGCTGACTTCCAGTACCACGATACGTATTTTGTTGTCGCTCACTTCCACTACGTCATGGTGGCAGGCGCTGTGTTCTCTATGACCGCAGCCATTTATTTCTGGCTACCTAAGTGGACCGGTCGAATGTACGACGAGACCATGGGCAAGGTGCATTTCTGGATTTCCTTTATCGGCTTCAACATCACCTTCTTCCCGCAGCACTTTGTCGGTCTCGCGGGCATGCCAAGACGTATTCCAGACTATGCGCTGCAGTTCGCTGACTTCAATATGATGTCATCGATTGGTGCGTTCATTTACGGCGCGTCGCAGCTCTTGTTCCTATATAATGTTATTGCTGCCATCGTTGCGGGCAAGCGTGTTTCAGACGAAAAAGTGTGGGATGGTGCAGAGGGTCTTGAGTGGACGCTGCCTTCACCACCGCCTTATCACACGTTCGAGACGCCGCCCAAAATTGAAGAGCAGCCTGCTCACTAAACTTGGGATATAGCCTCTCGTGCAACTGAGCCAAGACCCAACGACAGACACGGTAGCCAAACTGGGTGCCGTGGCTGTTGCGATGTTCGCCTTTGTATTTGTGGTGATGGTGCCGCTGTACAACGTGTTGTGCGACGCTTTGGGTATTAACGGTAAGACCTCCTCAGAAGCTTACACATCTGTTGTGGCGCAAGTTGATGAGTCGCGCTCAGTAAAAGTGCAGTTCGTTGCCACCAACAATGATGGAATGCCATGGGTATTCTCGCCGGATGTGACCGAGATGGTTGTGCATCCTGGTGCCGCAAACGATACGGTATTTTTTGCCGAGAATCCGACGGCTAATTCAATGATTGCTCAGGCAGTCCCTAGCGTCTCGCCTTCGCGCGCAGCTGAGTATTTTCACAAGACTGAGTGCTTTTGTTTCGAGCAGCAGCCTTTAGACGGCAATAGCGAGGCAGAGATGCCTCTGCAGTTCATCGTCGATCAGGACCTACCTGCCGATATAAAAACAATCACCCTGTCTTACACATTGTTCGACGTGACTGCGCTGCTGCGCGATAAAGTTGCATCGAGATAAACTAAAAGGGGGCCCCGGGGGGACGGGGTATAACGGAGAAAAACATGTCTAGCGCCCAATCATCATCAGAGTACGAAAAGTACTACGTACCCGAGAGTTCTAGCCTCGCGGTAAGAGCAACCATCGGCCTAGTGTTGACCGTGTTTGGCGGAGGTCTCGTACTGAACGAGATGACCTTCGGCGGGACACACGATACGGGCGGTACCGCGAAGTATGTGTTATTTGCCGGATTGGCAATGTTCATTGCGACGCTCACTTACTGGTTCCGTACAGCGATCGCGGAGAACAAGGCAGGGATGAACAGCGCTCAGCTCAGTCAGAGCTATGTGCTTGGCATGTTCTGGTTTATTTTCTCTGAGGTTATGTTTTTTGCCGCGTTCTTCGGCACGTTGCTCTACGTTCGCTGGTTAGCGGGCCCCTGGCTCGCTGGCGAGGGTGAAGGTGGTCGAATGAACTTCCTCTTATGGGAGGGTTTCGAGTACACCTGGCCGCCCGTTGCGACACCGCAAGAAGTGGTGGGTGGTGCACTTAGCCAACCTATCGCCAATAACGGTGAGTTTGTGTCACAAGAGACGTCGATGTCATTTGCAGACGCGCATCACTGGTATGCGTGGCTACCACTTTGGAACACCATTATTCTGCTTACCTCGAGTGTGACCTGTGAGTTTGCACACCGTGCCTTGTCTGCGGGTAACATAAAAAAGTTTGAAGCTTGGCTTGCAGTGACAGTTGGCTTGGCCATCATCTTCCTGTTCTTGCAGGCGGCGGAATACTACGAGGCCTACGAGCTTTTCGGCCTGACGCTCAACTCGGGTATTTACGGTTCAACTTTCTTCATGTTGACGGGCTTCCACGGCTTCCACGTCGCGATGGGTATGACGATGTTGTTGATTCAGCTTATTCGCTCAGTTCGCAACAAGCACATGACACCAACAGACCACTTCGGTTTTTCTGCTTCTAGCTGGTACTGGCACTTCGTCGACGTGGTTTGGGTATTCCTCTTTATCTTCGTGTACATCATCTGAAGTTAAAGGGTGAGATAAAAGGGGCGGGTTTATCCCGCCTTTTTTTTACTCTGAGGATCCCTCCACGGGACGAGCGTCCCAGGGGCTCTGATGACCTAATTGGCCGCTGGCAACACCGTAGATAATGAGCGCCATAAGCGTTCCGGCAATGCCGACTCGAACACGCAATGAATTCACCAAGCGAGTTTTTTTGACGTCACCGCGATCGATCATTAAGTAGTAGAGACCAAAACCTAGGGTAACCACCAAGGCGATCATGAGTAAGACAATCAATCCTATTAGCATGCAAAATCCTTACACTAGGCAGTGCTACTCACCTCATTCTGAGGTGAAGCCCATCTGCCGAAACGAGCGAGGAGTGTAACGAAACCAACATGAAGTTGCGCGTTGAACTTGATTGGCGAACCACATTAGCCACGGCTTTTCTGTTTCCCACTTTGCTCGGCCTCGGGTTTTGGCAGCTTGAGCGTGGTGATGAGAAAGCTGAGTTGATAGCGCGTTTGGAGGAGCGCCGGCTAGAGCCGCCAATGTCGCTATCTTCGGCCCTGCGCTTGCCCACTGAGGAACTCGCGGACCGGCAGGTTGTGTTTACTGCCACGTTTGATGAAGACAATTATGTCCTTTTAGATAATCGCTTACGAGAGGGTCGGTTCGGTTACGAAGTCGTGGCGTTTGTAGCGGTGGGTGACGCGTTAGCACATACACTCATCGCGCCTCTTAATTTAGGGTGGGTCGAGGGCGATCGTTCGCGGATGACAACGCCCTCGCCCAAATTACCTCGAGGTGAGCATCGAGTTCATGGACGGATTTACCAGTCTTCGGGTGAAGCGTTTCTTTTGGGCGACAACGCGTTTCCCCTTAAGCGGCCAGCGGTCGTCCAGCAATTGACGCTTGCCCGCTGGGAGGAGCCCATGCGCGAGACCTTGGGGACCCCGGTTTTCCCTTTTGAGGTACGTGTTTTACCGACAGAATCCACGGCCTTTAGGGCTGAATGGGCTGTCGTCAATCAGACACCCGCAAAACATCGGGGATATGCCGTGCAATGGTTTACTATGGCAGCGGCTCTGGGATTGGCCTTTATTTTTCGAAGCAGCAACCTCGCTACGTGGTTGCGTCATCGACTCGTGAGTAGCGGCGATTAGGCCGTTTTGGGGGATTCAACGTGACCGAAACAAACAACCGAACCGGCGGACGCGCGATTTTATTGCTAATCGCTGGTCTGCCTGTGACGATGATTCTGGCGTCGACCTGGCTTTGGTACTTCGTCGAGCGCGGCGATATCGACATTATCGGTGCACTCGGCACCGCAAACAGTGGTGAGCTGCTGCCGGACCCTATCAATATCCAAGCGCTTGAGTTTGAGGCTGCCGACGGTACACAAACGAGCCTTTCCACTATCGAGCCCAAATGGACTTTGATGCTGGTGAACGATGGGCCGACTTGCGATGCAGCTTGTAACGAGCTGCTTTACATTACGCGCCAAATTCGCATTGCCATTGGTCGCGACTATCAACGCACTCGACGGCTTCTGATGGTTGATACGCCAATCGATGCGATTCAATCGAGCGGCGAACCTGGCAGCGTCTATGACGTCACCGAGCCCCAAGCGCTGCGGCTTCAGCTTGAGCGTGAGCATGTCGACCTTAAGGTCTGGCACCGACAGGATCAGCTGGTAGTCCCCGAGGCGCAGCTAATGCCCAATTCTTGGTACCTCGTTGATCCGTCCGGGTGGGTCATGATGCGCTACTCCACTGAGGTGAATTACAAAGATGTGATCGGAGACCTTAAGTTTCTGCTTAAGAACTCAGGGGGTTGATCATGAGTGATACGCTGATGGCTCGATGGCCAGACTTTTTAGAACTCACTAAGCCTCGTGTGGTGGCACTTATGCTGATCACTGCGTTGATTGGTATGTGTATGGCAGTCCCCGGCTTTGTGCCCTGGGAGCCCCTTATCTTGGGCAATTTCGGTATTGGCCTGTGTGCAGGTGCTGCGGCTGCTATAAACCACGTGGTTGATGAGCGGATTGATCAAAAGATGTCGCGAACGACCAATCGACCCGTCGCAACCGGCCGTGTAAGCCAGACAGAAGCACTGATATTCGCTACATTGCTCGCCCTATTAGGCGCGTGTGTGTTGGCGCTTACTATCAATATATTGACGGCAGTGCTGACGGTTGCGAGTCTAGTCGGATACGCGTTTATCTACACCATGTTTTTAAAACGGGCGACGCCGCAGAACATTGTGATCGGGGGGCTGGCGGGCGCGGCACCACCACTACTGGGTTGGACTGCTGTAACGGGCGAAGTCCACGCGCATGGACTTCTTCTGGTATTGATTATTTTTGCATGGACGCCGCCTCATTTTTGGGCGCTGGCTATTCATCGTAAGGAGGAATATGCGGCTGTGGGGATCCCGATGCTGCCAGTAACGCATGGCAATCGCTTCACCGCCCTGCACATTCTGCTTTATACGATCCTTATGTTTTTGATCACGTTGCTGCCCTATGCGACGTTATTGAGCGGCTGGATTTATTTGGTGTCCGCCGTCGTGCTCGGCGTGATTTTCCTCTACTGGTCGATTGAGATTCTGCGTGACAAGAACCCTAAGGCACCGATGGAGACCTTTAAGTACTCGATTAACTATCTCCTTCTCCTATTCATTGCCATGTTGGCGGATCACTGGATATTAGGAGTTCCGTCGTGAGCTTTACTCAGCGCCAACGTATAGGCCTAACAGTTGCTGCAATTCTTCTAGGAATTGCGGTAATCGTCTCGGGATTTGTCCATCGGATTCAACAACCGAGAATCATGACGGTGTCTGAGATGCGGGCGAACGGACTGTTTATCTTTGACACGCCGAGAGACCCCGGTGAGTTCGAGTTAGTAAACCATCACAGCGATCCCTTCACTGCGGAGAGCTTAGAGGGTGATTGGACTTTGCTCTTTTTTGGTTTTACCTATTGCCCCGACGTATGTCCCACTACTATGTCCTTCCTTGCTGAGCTGAAGGGTAACTTAGTAGGTACTGAGGCGGAGAGTACCCGCGTGGTGATGGTATCCGTTGATCCTGCGCGTGACACAGTGGAGCAACTCGCGCAGTACGTGCCCTACTTCCATCCAGAGTTTTTAGGTGTGACCGGCGATTTCCCCGATATTTTGAGTTTCGCTCGTCGGTTTAACGCCCCCTTTCGTAAAGTCACCATGGAAGACGGCGACTACCAAATCGACCATAGCGCAAACGTGGTGCTGATTAACCCCAAAGGTGACTTCCACGGTTTTTTCCGGGCGCCTCTCGATTTGGCCAAAGTAAAAGTGACCTTGCGTTCAGCACAATATTATTGGAGTCAGCAGTATGACTGATGCGTCTCGGCTAATTCTGGTTGACGGCTCTTCTTATCTGTTCAGGGCGTTTCACGCGTTGCCTCCGTTGACAAATAGTAAAGGGCTAAACACTGGAGCTGCTAAGGGCGTTATCGGCATGTTGAAGCGGCTGCAAGCCGATAATCCGGCTGATCAGCTGGTTGTTATTTTCGACGCCAAGGGCCCGACGTTCCGAAACGAGATTTACTCTGAGTACAAGGCGAATCGACCTCCCATGCCTGAAGAACTGCGCGAGCAAATCGAGCCAATACATAATGTGATACGCGCCATGGGCCTCCCATTGATTTCGATTCCCGGTATAGAGGCTGACGACGTTATCGGAACGCTATCGGTTATGGCCTCAGAACAGCAACGGCCCGTTTTGATTTCCACGGGCGATAAGGACATGGCGCAGTTGGTTAATGACCATGTCACGCTCGTCAATACCATGACGCAAACCGTACTCGATCGCGAGGGTGTCGTTGAGAAGTTCGGTGTCCCTCCAGAGTTAATTATCGATTTACTGGCGCTTATGGGTGACTCGGTAGATAACATACCGGGTGTAGCGGGCGTTGGTGAGAAAACCGCTTTGGCGTTACTCCAGAATCTAGGTGGCGTTGCCGACATTTATACACAATTGGATCGCGTGCCTGACCTCCCGGTTCGTGGCGCAAAGTCGCTGGGCGATAAGCTCCTTGCGAGCCAAGAAATGGCGGAGCTGTCATACGTGCTTGCGACGATAAAGACCGACTGCGATCTCGATTTAGCAGAAGCGGATCTTCGTTCAACATCACCCGACAATGAGCGCCTTATTGCGCTTTATCGTGATCTCGAGTTTAAGTCTTGGCTGGATGAGCTTTTGAGTCCTGGACTCTTTGCAGATGCAGCGCCCGAGGCTGCGGCGGCAAGAGTGCCAGAGCTGAAAACGGTGACCATTACTGACCAGAGTGTTTTTGCCGAATGGCTACGCCGTCTCGAGAACGCGCCACTGTTCGCTTTTGACACTGAAACCACCAGTCTCAACTATATGCAGGCAGAGATTGTAGGTGTCTCCTTTGCCGTAGAGGCAGGTGAAGGCGCCTACGTACCGCTCGCTCATATTAATCCGGGGCTTGAAGGCCAGCTTAACCGCGAAGCAGTCCTCGAGCAGCTGCGCCCATTGCTTGAGTCGGATGCAGTCAAGAAGGTCGGACAGCACCTTAAATATGACGCCAATGTATTGGCGAACCACGGCATCACGCTTCGTGGTATTGCACACGACACGATGCTTGAGTCCTATGTTTTGGATGCAGTGGGTAGCCGTCATGATATGGGAAGCCTCGCACTCAAATACTTGGGGCAGCGAGTTATTTCTTTCGAAGAGGTGGCAGGTAAAGGCGCCAAGCAGATCACTTTTGATCATGTCCCTATCGAGCAAGCAGCAGAGTATGCAGCTGAAGATGCGGACGTGACGCTCCGCTTACACGAAACACTTCAGCCCAAACTGGCGGCGGAGCCGAAGCTTCGAGAGGTATACGAGCGACTTGAGCTGCCTTTAGTGCCTGTTCTGTCGAAAATTGAGCGCAACGGAGCTTACGTTTCAGTCGATCGTTTGCGCCAGCAGAGCAGTGAACTTGCAAGCCGACTTGCCGAGTTAGAAGCCAAGGCATGTGATCTTGCTGGGCAGCCTTTCAACTTGGCCTCACCCAAGCAGCTTGGTGAGATCTTGTTTGAGAAGCTCGAGTTGCCGGTCATTAAAAAGACGCCCAAAGGTGCACCCTCAACCGCAGAAGAGGTGTTGGTTGAGCTTGCGAACGATTACGAGTTACCGGCAGTGCTTATCGAACACCGCGGACTGGCCAAGCTAAAGTCAACTTACACAGACAAGTTGCCCGAAATGGTTGATCCTAAAACGGGTCGTGTACATACGTCATACCACCAGGCAGTGACAGCTACTGGGCGTCTCTCTTCCAGCGACCCCAATTTGCAAAATATTCCCGTAAGAACTGAGGAAGGACGGCGCATTCGACAGGCCTTCGTTGCGCCCGAGGGTCGAAAAATCGTCGCTGCAGATTATTCGCAAATCGAACTTAGAATCATGGCGCACCTTTCGAGTGATGAAGGACTACTTCATGCCTTCGCTAATGAGCTCGACGTTCATAGCGCGACGGCCGCAGAGGTTTTTGATGTCGTTTTAGGTGAGGTAAGTAGTGATCAGAGACGCAAGGCCAAGGCAATTAACTTCGGTTTGATCTACGGTATGTCAGCATTTGGCCTCGCGAAACAGATCGGAGTTGCGCGCGGCGAAGCCCAAGAATACATAGACCGGTATTTTGCGCGCTATCCTGGTGTAGCTGAGTACATGGATGCAACCCGAGCGCTCGCCCATGAGCAGGGCTACGTTGAAACGTTGCTTGGCCGACGTTTGTATTTGCCAGAAATCAATGCGAGGAATAAGCAGCGCCAGTTGGCTGCAGAACGTACAGCGATCAACGCACCGATGCAGGGTACTGCGGCAGACATCATAAAACTGGCAATGATAGAGGTGGACCGATGGCTCACCGACTCAGCCCTTGATGCCAAGATGATCATGCAGGTTCACGATGAATTAGTATTTGAGGTTGCTGAGGATGCCTGTACCGAGTTGTGCAACGAGGTAACAACCCGCATGGCCAATGTTATTGAGCTAAAGGTTCCGCTACTCACCGAGGTCGGTCTCGGTGATAACTGGGACGAGGCGCACTAAGCGCTCAATCACTAAACCGCTAATAGCCGTTTAGCGCGTCTTACTGAGAATCTGGCGTTTGATTTAGTGCTGGGTCGGCCCACCCGTTTGGCTCTTCTTCAATGGGTGCGCCGTCGGCATCAGGCAACGTCAACCACCAGTTTAGCGTTCGTTGGAGTTCGTCCATTCCGTCATGGTTATGCGATGAAAATAGCTGAACCGAGATCCATCGATCGTGATCTTTGAGTTCTTTTTTGACGGTCAGCAACGTATTTCTTCCTGGGCCACGTTTTAGCTTGTCGCTTTTGGTTAGTAATATATGCACTGGCATTTCGCTTTTGACCGCCCACTCAATCATTTGCCGATCGTAGTCTTTGAGTGGATGCCGAATATCCATAAGCAGGATTAGTCCTTTGAGGCTTTGTCGCAATTGCAGGTAGCGCTCAAGTTGTTTATTCCACTCCTGCTTCACGCTAAGAGGCACTTTGGCAAAGCCGTAACCGGGCAGGTCTACTAAGCGAACTTGATCGGCCACGCTAAAGAAATTGATGAGCTGGGTTCTTCCAGGCGTGCGAGAGGTTCTTGCTAGCTTGCTGTTACTGGTGAGCGCATTAATCGCACTAGACTTCCCCGCATTACTTCTGCCGGCAAAGGCAACCTCACAGCCAAAGTCTGCGGGCGCGTTACTTAAGGCGCTCGCAGATTGTAAAAATTCAGCGCTTTTGAAATTAAGCTTTTGAGACTTATTGGGCGTATTAATGACAGTAATCCACGTAAAGTTTGGTGTTTTCGGCTCAGTGACTATAATGCCGAGCCGGGAGACGTGGGTACAGCCACAAAATCACAGAATTAAACGGTCTTTGCACCGCTAGAAAGGGTGAAATCATGAAATTAAACATCTTAAAGTTCGCACTCATTGTAGTCACATCGCCATTAGCCGCCGTGGCAGTTAACGCCGCGGAGCAGCCACCTCAATACGCGGCATCCTGCGGTGCGTGCCACGCATACGCCGTTGCCGGTGCTCCTAAGACAGGTGATGCGGCGCAGTGGGAGCCACGTTTAGCAAAAGGAATGGAAGCGCTCGTGTCGTCGGTCAAGAATGGCCTGGGTGTTATGCCCGCTGGTGGTATGTGTACAACTTGCAGTGACGACGATTACAAGGCCCTCATCACATACATGTCGACACCCCAATAATTGGGTAACAAGGAGTTAAGGATGATGTTTTATCGCGCGATTGCGGCACTGGCCTTCTTTATGTCCAGCACTGTTTCAGCAGCTGATGGTGTCTTGAAGGGCGACGCGGCTGCGGGCGAAGCCTTGTCGGCTTCCTGTGCAGCGTGCCACGGTACCGATGGAAATAGCCTCGCACCAACGTTTCCAAAGCTTGCGGGCCTCGGTGAGCGCTACCTTCTCAAGCAGATGAAAGATATCCGTGATGGACGTCGTCCAGTTGCGCTTATGGCGGGACAGGTTGACAACATGACCGATCAGCAATTGGCAGACCTTGCGGCCTTCTACGATTCGCACGAGCGAACGTCAGGCACTACGGATCCAGACCTCGTGAAGCTAGGTCGTAAGATCTATCTTGCAGGCGTTGCTGAGCGTAAAGTCGCTGCGTGCTCTGGTTGCCACAGTCCCTCGGGCAAAGGAAATGGCCCCGCTGGCTACCCTGGTCTTGCAGGTCAGCACGCTGACTACGTACAGCAGCAGCTTGAGATGTTCCGACTCGGTTACGAGGATGAAAGCGGTCGAACGAATGGCGGTGACAGTAAAATCATGCGAACCATCGCCTTTGGTTTGAGTGATCTTGAGATCAAAGCTGTTGCAAGTTATGTTGCTGGTCTTCAGTAAGATTTAATAACGAACTCGGGGGAGATCAACATGTTACGCCTTCTACGTACCGTTTCTTTTATTGCATTCGCACTGTTATCAGTCGCTGTAGCTTCGCAGGAGCAGTATCAAGAAGGGGTTCATTACGAGTTGATCGAACCCTCCGTTCACACCGGTATAAGTGACAAAGTCGTTGTTTCCGAGTTTTTCTCTTACGGATGTGGCCACTGCTTCAATTTTGAACCCCTGCTGGAATCTTTTGAAACGCGGTTGCCCGAGGGCGTGGTAGTGCAGCGAATTCCAGTTATCTGGGGCAACAATGCGGGCATGAAGTTACTAGCGAAAGCGTATTACGCTGCGCAAATTTTGGACGTGCTTGACCCCGCTCATGGCGCCATGTTCAACGCGATTCACCGACAGCGCAAGCGCATCGCAACGCCTGAAGCGGTGCGTTCCGTCTTCGTTGATAGTGGGGTTGATGCAAAGAAGTTTGACCGCGCATTCAATTCATTTGGCACTGACAGCATGGTCCGGCAGGCGGCCGCAAGAACGGAGGGTGCACGAATCAACGGTACGCCTTCGCTGATGGTCAACGGGAAGTATCGAATCGATACGCGTCAAGCGGGTAGCCAGGCGAACATGCTGAAAATCGCAGCATTCTTAGCAGATAAAGAGTTGGCACGTATCAATGCGGCTGCGAGCGCTTCCGACTAACGCCGCTGTATAACTCTTTAGTTAGCCGAGTGGTATTTCCGTTCGGCTAATGACCTTTCTCAATACAAAACTCGAGTGCACGCCTGTTACGCCAGATATTCGCGTGAGTTTGCCTAGTAAAACGGCTTCGAAGTGCTTCATATCTTTGACAACAACGCGCAATAAGTAATCTGCGCTCTGCCCGGTCACAACCGAGCACTCAACGACTTCATCGTAGTTCGCGATTTCAGCTTCAAAATTTTCGAATCGATCGGGCGTATGCCGGTCCATAGAAATACTGACGTGCGCGGTTAAGTCATAGCCCAATTTTTCAGGGTTTAGTACCGCTACTTGCCGTTCAATAAAGCCCGCGCTCACGAGTCGCTTCACGCGTCTAGCACAAGGCGTAGGGGAGAGCCCCACTCGGTCAGCAAGATCTAGATTGCTCAAGCTTGCATCTCGCTGTAGCTGTGACAGGAGCTTCAAATCTACGCGGTCTAATGTATTTGTGTCGTCCATTTTCATAAAGATAGCGATTTTAACTAAAAAGATCGAGATTTTTGTCTTTTATCTCTTCCCAAGCGGGGTTTTTGCTACCAATTTGACATCTTTCGCTCCCACTGACGGCGTATACTCGCGCCCCTGAACGCATAAATGGTGAGTAAGTATTATGAGTAGCGAAGGCTTTGGCGCTTTTGATCATCGTAAGTACCCGATATATCAGCCGCTTAAGAAAAGCGATCGCCGATGGCCTGATCAAGTGCTGACGAAGGCGCCCGAGTGGTGCAGCGTCGACTTGCGTGATGGAAATCAAGCGCTGATCGAGCCGATGACGTCTGACAGGAAACTACGCTTGTGGGAGCTTCTCGTTGACCTTGGGTTCAAGCAAATTGAAGTAGGCTTCCCGTCGGCGTCGTCGCATGACTTTGATTTTCTCCGCAAGCTAATCGAAGAGGACAGAATTCCCAGCGACGTGACAGTGCAAGTGCTCACTCAGGCCAGAGAGGAGCTGATCACACGTACCTTCGAGGCGCTAAAAGGCTGCCGCCGGGCGGTTTTGCACTTCTATAACAGCACATCAACCGTACAACGTGATTATGTATTTGGCCTCGATCGCGCGGGTATTAGGGAAATTGCCGTTAATGGCGCTGAGCTCGTAAAATCTGCAGCGGCTAAGCATCCAGAAACTGAGTGGGTCTTTGAATACAGTCCCGAGAGTTTTACTGGCACCGAGATGGATTTTGCCGTTGAGGTCTGTAACGCGGTTATTGACGTCATCAAGCCGACACCTGAAAACAAGATGATCATTAACTTGCCGGCCACGGTGGAGGTCAGTACGTCTAATGTGTATGCGGATCAAATCGAATGGTTTTGTGACAACGTGAACCAACGAGATTCGCTTTTGATTTCACTACATACCCACAACGACCGTGGCGGTGCTGTCGCTGCGGGTGAGCTTGGCTTGCTTGCTGGCGCGGATCGGGTAGAGGGGACCTTGCTTGGCAATGGCGAGCGCACCGGGAATATGGACATCGTTACCATGGCAATGAATATGTATAGCCAAGGTATCGACCCAAAACTCGATTTTTCTAAGATGGACGAGATGATTGCAGTGTGTAAGGAATGTACTCAGTTACCGCTGCATCCCCGACACCCCTACGCCGGTGAGTTAGTGTTTACAGCCTTTTCGGGCAGTCACCAAGATGCAATCAACAAATGTTTGGCAAGACGGGATGCCGACAGCTTGTGGGAAGTGGCTTATCTGCCGATCGATCCTGCAGATATCGGTAGGAGCTATCAAGAAGTCATTCGCATCAATAGCCAGTCAGGAAAAGGCGGCGTTGCCTACGTGTTGAACCGGGATTATGGCCTTGATTTACCGCGTTGGTTGCAGGTCGATTTTAGTGCAGCGGTTCAGGCGCTTGCGGAGCAATCCGAGTCGGAGGTGCAATCGGAGGATATTCATGCGCTTTTCTTGAGTACTTACCAATTAGACGAGCCACCCTTATCGGTTGGGAAGTATCAGCTTTCTCGCGATGAAACTGTGGATCAACTTAACGTTCAGATTAACGGCCTCGATGACTCACCCACGCTATCCGGTCAGGGAGCGGGAGTCGTAGGTGCATTTACTGACGCCATTTCGAAATACACGGGGCACAAAATCATCGTTGTTGAATACAGCGAGCACACCTTAGGCTCGGACGGTGATGCTGAAGCCATTTGCTACGTGCAGCTAGCGATTGATGGAACGCGTGTGTGTGGTGTGGGTCGAAGCAGTGATATTGTGCATGCCACGATGGGAGCCATTTTGTCAGGATTAGGTCGACACAGTAACGCGTATTCAAGCGCCGCCTAGCGATTGCCAGCCCGTAAACCCGCACCGCCTGGACTTACAGGGATTAAACTCTGATAGGGTGGCTACGTTGCTTTGAGGATTTCATAAGGGGTGGTTAAAGCATGAAAACCGTGCGTCTATTGCTGATGTTCCTGCTAATGATTTCGCTCGTCGGTTGTTCAGCCAACCGCCTACTCTACAACCGAGCCGATACGTTTATTCGTTGGGCGGCAGATGACTACGTTACCTTGAACCGCGAGCAACAAGCGGCATTCGATCAACGGCTGGATCACTTCCTGGCTTGGCATCGGAGTGAGGAGCTACCGCGCTATCGGGAGTTTATTGTTCGGTCTTTAGCAACTCTCGATGACGGCGTAACCCTCGAGGAAGCTGTGGTGATTTCAGAGGAAATTGATCTCGCTGCTGATCGATTTCAGGTGCAATTCATCGAGTTGCTTCTCGCGACCGCAGAAGATCTTTCTGAGGATCAAATACAGGAGTTCCTTGCCGAGCTTGAGCGAAATCAAACGGAGTATGCCGAGGAGCGCCTAGTTAGGGATGAGCAGGATTATTATGCGGACTCAGCCAAAACGATGATAGACCTGGTTAAACGTCTGATGGGAAGGCCTAATCAGGATCAAAGTGAAGATATAAAAGCGCGCAGCAAAGAGCTCATTCGTCTTGATGGTCTTTGGCACGCCGATCGCGCGCGCTGGGGAAGTACTTTGCGAGTCATTCTCGAGACAAAACCCCTGGGCTGGCAAGTACAAGTTCGTGAACTCGGACAAACACGCTCTGAGGCGCGCACTCCCGAGTATGTCGCGGCTATCGAGCACAATGGTGCCGTCATTCTTTCGACCCTAGTCGAGATCATTAATTCGCGAACCCAACGACAGGATCGCCGGATGCGGCGGTTCCTAGAGGGTCTTATCGATGATATCGATGCGTTGACAGCAGCGTCTATCGCTGAGCGCTTAGTTATCGAGCAAGGATAGGTCTCTCACCGCACCCCGGTCTGCACTGGTGACTGTTTTGGCGTAGAACTTTAGCGCGGGACTGACTTTGCGAGGCCGATGCTTGGCGGGTTTAAAGCCAATTGCCGCTTGAGCATCACGTCGCGCATCGAGTTCGTCTTGACTAAGTTGAACGTTGATTGTGCGGTTCGGAATGTCGATTAGGATACGATCACCGTTTTGTACTAAGGCAATGGCGCCACCGGCGGCCGCCTCGGGTGAAACGTGGCCAATTGACAATCCTGACGTGCCACCTGAAAAACGTCCATCAGTGATCAGTGCGCAGGCTTTGCCTAATCCTTTGGATTTTATATAGCTCGTGGGATAGAGCATCTCTTGCATGCCCGGACCACCGCGGGGACCCTCGTAGCGAACAATAACAACATCACCCGCGTGTACGCGATCTTCAAGAATGTCTGCCACTGCATCCTCCTGACTTTCACATACATGCGCCCGACCTTCGAATACCAGCAGCTCGTCCTCAACGCCGGCTGTTTTAACAACACAGCCGTCCTCAGCAATGTTGCCGAATAGCACTGCTAACCCACCCTCGTCGGAGTACGCGTGCTCGGCAGATCGAATGCAGCCACCCTCTCGATCTAGATCGAGCGAGGGCCAGCGCGTCGCCTGGCTAAATGCTTCCTGCGTCGGTATGCCAGCAGGCCCTGCTCTGAAGCGCTCTAGCGCGACAGCATTGTCTGTGGCGGCAATATCCCAGTTTGCTATAGCCTCACCAAGGGTGTTGGTATGAATCGTATTGCAGTCTCGGTTAAGGCGACCCGATCGCGCCAGTTCGCCTAAAATAGCGAGGACACCACCAGCACGGTGAACGTCTTCCATGTGGTACAGCGGCGTACTCGGTGCAACTTTGCATAGCTGGGGTACGTTGCGCGAAAGCGCATCGATATCGGCCATGGTGAAATCAAGTTCGGCTTCCTGTGCTGCTGCCAGCAGATGCAGAATGGTATTGGTCGATCCCCCCATGGCGATGTCGAGACTCATGGCGTTTTCGAAGGCGGCACGGTTAGCGATATTGCGGGGCAGCACCGAGTCATCGTCCTCGACGTAGTACCGCCGAGTAAGCTCCACGACGAGCCGTCCCGCTTCTAAAAATAATGCTTTTCTGTCAGCGTGGGTCGCAAGCAGTGAGCCATTACCGG
>CBFHHL010000063.1:0-4592 GCA_965655685.1 Luminiphilus sp. | reverse complement strand
ACTAACACGGCACCCGCCGAGGGCTCAACTAGTCCGGAGAGCATGCGCGCCAGTGTCGACTTACCCGACCCCATGCGCCCCACAATTGCAACTCTCTGGCCCGGCGTAATTTTGAGCGATACGTCACTGATTGTGGGCGAGGGCGCATTGGGGAAGGCGTAGGATAAATTTTTAAGCTCAATTGACCCATCGAGGGAGGGCCGACTGAGTTTGGCGCTGTGTGACGCCTCGCCGTCGGGGGCCATTAGGTCACTCAACGACCGGTAGGCCTGGCGCGCGGAGTTTGCGCGCGACAGTGCCGAGGCGAGCTGCGACAGCGGCGCAAGCGTGCGCCCACCCAAGATGACCGCGGCAATCATGCCCCCCATTGTGACAACCCCATCCTGAATTAGGAAGACGCCAAAGAATATTGTCGCGATTTGGGCAACTTGCTGCACGGATGCGGCGCTATTAATGGCGAACTGTGAGAGCATACGATTTCTGAGGCCCAACTCGGACTGCGCCTTCGCGGCGTCTTCAAAACGCTTGCGCATCAGGCGCCCACTCCCCGTCGCCTGCACAGTTTCTAGACCATTAAGTGTCTCGATTAACACGCCCTGCTTCGACATAGTGGACTGCATGGAACGCTCCGCAATCCGCGCCAGGAATGGCTGAATAATCAGCCCCACGAAGATAACGACCGGCACGGCCACGAGTGGGACGAGTGCGAGAGGGCCAGCGATGAGGCTGATTACCCAAATGAAGAAGAAGACAAATGGCAAGTCGACGACGGCTACCAGAGTGGCCGACGTAAAAAACTCGCGCAGCGTGTCAAATTCGCGGACGACACTCGCCATCGCGCCCGACTTCTGGTTGCGCCGATCGAGGCGCAAACTCAACAGCTTGTCAAAAATAATGCGCGCCATGCGCCCATCCGCCCGCTGCCCCGCGCGGTCTACAAACTGTCCCCTAAGCGTCTTAATTAGGAAGTCAAAGCCCAGGGCAATCGACACGCCCACCGTCAGGGCTATCAGCGATTCGATTGCCTCATTCGGAACGACGCGGTCGTAGACAACCATGATGAACAGCGACGTCGCCAATCCCAAGAAATTAGTCAATGCCGCCGCAATTAACACTTGGAAATAGAGCCATTTGCTCTGCGCGAGTGAGCCCCAAAACCAAGAAGCGCCGCCGGGCTCCCCCGCGAAGGCAGGGTCACGGTCCGCCAGCACTACATAGTCATCCACGAATTTTGCAAACTCCTTGCGAGTGGCGAGTTGGGCGCCAGTCCCGGCGTCGAAGTCTGTGTAACGCAGGCGGCCGTCGTTTTCGAAACCTTCGACGAGGACTGCGCCCCCGGATTTGGTGAAGGCTATGAGTGGGCAGTGCGTCGGGCGATACGACCTCGCCCGCAGGCGGCCAAAATTTGACTTGTAGCCAAGCGCCGTGAGGGCGTTCACCGCCTCACGAGGCGTGTAGGATCCCTCCGCCGGGTTCCCCAAATCCCGAATTGCACCCACCGAGAGCGTCTTTCCGTCGAGTGCGAGAAGGGCCTGCAGGGCCCTGGGCAGGGCATCTGGGCCAATAGCTTCCGCCTCGCCCGCTACAACAACTTCCGAGTTCGCCTCACCTGCATCAGATTGGTCGTCGTGAGGTCCCACCTGGTCTTCGTCTTTCACTGGCCAATTCCATTTTCATCGGGGAGTGAGAAAAGGCCCAGCTCAGACGCCGCCTGATACTCTGCCACGCGTAAGTCTGCGCGGGCCTGCCGCAGGACGCTCTCCAACTGGTGGCGCTGCACTTTCAACTCAAATACTTTGGCGACGTCCGCCTGGCCCGTCTGTATTTGGGATCCCGCAACCTTAAGCTGCCTCTCTATTACATCCAATTTTTCGGACTGGAGACGGATCGTCTCCACACTATTCTTGCGGCGCTCAATCAAGTCAGACACGGCCTGCCGTGACGCCTGGCGCGCGCTCGCGAGGGCGTGCTCCGCAGCCACGACACTCTCACGGGCCCTGTCCAAATCTGCGGCGCGCTTGCCGCCATCGTAGAAGTTAAATCCGACGCTCACGCCGATGCGCGCGCTTGGGTTTTCGTCACGATCCATGGGTGAATTGGCGCCGGCTTCCACTGACACACGCGGCGAATATTTGGCGGCCGCCACATCTTGTTGGGCACGCGCAGCTAGGACACGCAAAGCCGCCTGTCTCACTGCCGGCGTGACCGCACTAGACGCCCTCGCCTCCAAGTCCGCCACGTTTAGCGGAGGGTTTGGGTAATCAAGTAGCCAAGGCGATTTTCCAAAATATTTTTTGAATGCGTAGGAGGCAGTATCCAACTGATACTGAGCCTCCGCGACAGAGAGTGCGTATTCGAGCATCCGGCCCTCTATCATGTCTGAGACAGACCGGTCTATCATGCCGGAGTTGGCCATGCGCTGAACCTGTTTGGCGTGCGGCATCAGTTCGTTTTCCAATGCCTCCAGGGATGCGAGGCTCGACTGCGCGCTCCAAGTGGCTAGCCAAACCGCTGCGGCCTGAGATGCGACGCCATTCGCAACAAGGTTTCCCGAGGCCTTGGCCTCTCTTGCCTCCAGCTCGGAAATTGAAATAGAGCCGCGCGCCTCGCCGCCATCAAACAGGAGTTGCGTGACCCGCGCATCAACCGACGCCCCAGATTTCGTAGATGACGCGGATAAGTCGTCCTGGTAGCCCCCCGCGAGGAGTGAGGCGGTTACTTGAGGCTTTAGCAGGCTCTTGGCTGAGCCAATGCCGGCTGACGCCGCACTACTCGCCCTCTGCGCTGAACGTACGTCCGGGTCCATCAAAATTACGATTGCGAGACTGCTCGACAATGTGGCGCCCGCGCTAATGGGGCCGGGATCTCCCGCCGTTGGTTTTGCCGACGCAGTCGCCAGCGCCTCGACGTCAGCGTCGTAGTCTCGTTCAACGTTATCTAACGTGATCCCACATGACACAAGCGCGAAAATTGACAGGCTGGCACTCGCTAACAACCACTTCATTAAATTCCCCCAAGAATTCTTCGACCTAAAATTCTTCAACCACGTTAGACGACTAATTTTTGTTGAGCAAGCAGACATCGTTAGTGACCCGTAAAAAATATAAGAGGTCTGCGGGAATTACACGCGCCTTTGACTACAACCTTCATGACGGCCGGTTAGTAAACAGATTCGTTTCTTCAACTTTACAAGTAAGCTTAGAAACGTTATTTTTCTCACAAGAAATATTGAAATGAGCAGTGAATGAAACACTTAATTCTTGTCATTGGGCTTGTGAGCCTCGTTGGAGCTTGCGGCACTGCACGAGGCGTTGTCAGTGGCACAGGGTCGCTCGCAAATGGTGTCGGGTCGGTTCTTGAAGGAATGTCTCGCGACGCACGGTCAGTTGGCGGGTGGCTGGAGTAAGGTAAGCGAGACCTTGACAGTAATGTTTCAGAGTGTCGTGCGAATGAGGGGTAATGTATAAACCGCTCAAAACTAAAAACCTCTGCGATCGCAGCACGACCCACCTACCCATAACACCCCAATATCGACGACAACCTGGCGCCACCTAATGCTGATTGCATTTGTGTCATCCATAATTAACTCGCTAGGTCACAATATTATCTTCGTAGGCGATATTTTACCTGAAAACAGTCTTCCAACAATGCTAGCGTTCATGGTCGGCGATACACTGGGGACATTTGTCTGCTTCTTTGCACTAATGTTAGTGTTAAGACTAATTCGTCGGTTCGCTAATTAGTACATAAGAACCGCGTCCGAAGCCTGATCTCTTTGCAACGTAACCTTTATCCTGGAGCGAGCGAAGGGTGCGGAAAAAAGTAGCGTTAGATTGTTTTGATGTAAGGATATGTGATTTCAGAGCATCACTATCGAATGATCCATCATCTTTTTGAATATCCACGATTGCAGCAAGAAGGTCGCGCTCATTTTGCTCAAGATTATCAATACCTAGGTCAGCTTCCATCAGAACCAAAAGCTTCTTGAGCTGTAGAAAACTTTGCAGTTTTGAATTCATTTTAACGACCTATTTCACAAGCTAGATATATCTGAGGCAAAAACTTCTTGCAATGATTAGAAAATCATTCATTTTAATCTCAATATGATAATATTAAATTGCAATTCGTGAGTTCACCAAATGTACAAAAAGTTAAGTGTGTTTTTAGTTGCATCAACAGCAATTACACCAGTTGCTCTGAATGCGGAACAATCTTTCTTCAAAGATAAACTGCCCTCGATTGTGAAAAACATTGCACAGGGTTTTGAAGATGGAGATGCAGAGGCAGCGACAAAGAACGAAGTCGTTGACTATTCATTAAACGCAGCAAACAGCGCACTTGATAGTATCGAGGACAGTGTAGTGGCGACCACGCCATTTACACATCTAGAACTCTCGCTAGGCAGTGATGCATTCGGGCTGGATACGAATGGTACGGCGACCAAAACGGAAGCGATGGCAGTTCTGCGGCTACATGAAACGAAAAATACCTTCCTGTTTAACCAGACTTCATTAGTATCCTTTGACGGACGTCAGACTGTTAACCTTGGTTTCGGCGCGCGTAATATAAATGACGCTGAAACAGTGATTATT
>CBFHHL010000062.1:0-12029 GCA_965655685.1 Luminiphilus sp. | reverse complement strand
TCCGATCTCAGGACGTGTTCGTGGCCCGCAATCTCCGAGACGACATAGTCCCCCCCTTTGACCAAGACATCGGGTGACACTGCCTCTATCAAACGCGCGGGTGTATCCTCCGCAAAAGGCACGACGTAGGAAACAGACCTAAGGCCTGCTAACACCTCCATGCGGGCACTTAAAGCGTTCACAGGCCGCTCTGGGCCTTTTAAGCGAGCCACCGAGGCATCATCGTTGACCGCGACGATCAACACATCACCGAGTACTGCAGCTGATGCTAAATAGCTAACGTGGCCGGGATGAAGAAGGTCAAAACAGCCATTCGTCATAACCACACGCTGACCATTCTCTTTGAGTTGCGAAACTACTTCTAATAAGCCCTCCTCCTCGACAACACCAAAATCCGGAGGAACCTTTACTGCAGATTCTGCGCCGGCAGCGTTGACAAGCTCATCCCGAGAAATCGAAGCAGTGCCGACCTTTCCAACCACCAAGCCAGCCGCAATATTCGCAAGCCGCGTCGCCTGCTCTAGAGAAGTCTGACTGGCAATACCTGCGGCAACGGCTGAAATTACCGTGTCGCCCGCCCCGGTCACGTCAAATACCTCTTTAGCCAGTGCTGGTAGATGCAAAGCATCCCCCTCGCGAGGTTGCAGTGTCATCCCGCGCTCGCTTCTGGTTACCAGAACAGCGTCGAATCCAAAGTCCTGACACATGGCCCTCGCTGCGTCACTAATTTTCTGGTCCACCTGATTACAGGGGCCTGCAACTGCTTCAAACTCCGACAAATTGGGCGTAATCATAGTGGCGCCGCGATATCGGGAAAAATCGTCCCCTTTCGGGTCAACTAGGCATGGAATATTTTGCTCGCGACACACGTCTATCAAGTCCTCGATACGACGAAGTGTCCCTTTGGCGTAGTCACTCAGCAGCACGACATCGTGCTCAGCAATGAGGTTACTCACGTATCGGAGAAACATCTCATCGGCGTAATCATCAAGAGGTTGCTCGAAGTCCATACGAATAAGTTGTTGGTTTCGGCTCAGTACTCGGAGCTTTACGATTGTTTTGGCCTCACACGGCAAAACTGACCATCTGACACCACGCTCCTCTACCGCCTTTCGCAGGACTTTTGCATGCTCGTCATCACCAGCTAGACCTGAGAGGGTCGTCTTGACACCGAGCGCAGCGAGATTCACCGCAACATTACCTGCCCCGCCCGGTCGGTCATCCACCTCGCCCACATTCACAACAGGCACAGGCGCCTCTGGGCTCATCCGAGTAGCACTTCCATGCCAGAACCGGTCTAGCATGACGTCGCCGACTACTAGCACCTTAGCGTTCTGGAAATCTGGGATATTAGCCATGAAAAAATTCTCTACTGCTGTCAAGACTGCCATTGCGAAGGTCGCAGAGGTTTGTACTCTCGAGGATAGTTTATTCGATATTGCACGCAACAGACGTGCGACCCAAAACCCGCTCTAAAGCCGCTAACGCTTCAGTAGGTAATATCCCGGTCATGCAGGTGTATGCTCCGCCACAGGTGGGACGACGCTTACACGGGGCGCAATCAAGCTGGTGGTAAATCACGTCAACATTGTCTCGACCTGTCTCCGTGTAAGGGCAGGTAGAACCAAACAGGGCAACCGTGGGCACACCCGCAGCAATGCCCATATGCGTAAGCCCCGTATCTACGCCAATAACCGCCGTTGCATTGCTCACAAGGCTTGCACTAACCCCAAGTGGGTGACTGCCTACCCAATTCTCAACGTTCAACCCTTCGAGCATCTCGGCCGCCTCGCTGCGATCAGCAGGGCCGCCAAGACAGCCTATTGTGTAACCTTGAGCAGAGAGCGCGGTGATAAGAGCGCGCCAGTGGTCTGGTGTCCAATGTTTCTGGGGCCGCGTGGTGAAGGGTGCGATGGCGATATAGCTACGTGGCTCAGCAACGTACGCAGCCCGTGCATTATCCTCGTCCTTAACACCCAGCACCATGTCAAACTGACTGACATCCCATCCAAGCTCCTGCGCTAATCCCAGATACTCTGAGCTGATCCTTGACGTTATTTGCTTGGGATAACGTTTCGATAGGAAGAGCCCATTAGGTTCCTTCGACTTAAAACCAACACGCTCACGACAACCCGTTAGCCACGCGAGGAAGGCGCTTTTCAGCAGCCCCTGAGCATCGACCACCAATTCGTAGTCTCTCGATTGGAGCTCGCGGCGAAAGCGTCCAACGGCCTTGAAGAGAGCGATTAAACGCTTCTCCTCCCACAAGGCCCGCCACTCCTGCCTAGGCCAAAGAATAACCCGCCCAACCGACGGCATGCCGACAATGAGAGGACGAACCACTCCCTCTGCAAGCCAATCGATCTCTGCATCGGGGTATCGACGCTTGCACGCCTCTACTAACGGTGATGCAAACACGACATCTCCAATCGCGCTTAAACGGATGATCAAAATTCGCTTTGGAGAAGTTACTGACATTCGTTAATCAGTCGGCATCGATAGCCGGCATGGGCGTTGGATAAGGGCAGTCCCTATCTAGGGCAATGAGCAAGGTAAAGGTGAGAAAAATTAAGTTCCCACCGATGTAACTGTAAATCCCGACCGCGGTGCCAACGGGGAACACTGCAAGAATAGCCACCAATGCCGCCACCGCTACTGGCATGCGTTCATCCCTGAGGTAGCCCCACAACAAATACAGGAGAGCTCCGTAGCCCACCAAGCCAACAAGGCCAGTCTCCGAGAGGACCTCGAGTAAGGTGAGGTGCGGGTGCCAGGTTTCGGAGACCCCTGTGCCCTGGAAGGCATCTTGCGCAGCAGCAAACGTACCAAAAGCTCTCATGCCAACACCCGTGAACCAGTTCTCTCTGAATGCGACCCACGCATTTTCCCATAGCTGGGGCTGGTAAAGGATCGATTGATATCGCGCGGGTGCGTCGGCAATCGTGCTGACTTGCCCAGTGACGATAGACAAGTACGAACCCACCAGAAGGCCAACAATCCCAGAGACCACGAAACCAGTGATTTGCCGTTTCGCGCCGACTTCAGGGTGTCTCAGCGCTAGCGTTGCCCAGACAGCGAGTCCAATAAGTGCGAGAACCGCAGAGGACTGATGACTGCTCATGACAACTGCCGCGTATACAGGTATTGAAAGAACACCTATACCGACACCACCCGCCCGCCGAAGGGCTTCAAGAAAAAATGGCGAGAGAATTGCAATTGTGGCGCCATAGCCTAGCTGTAAGGACCCTGTTACTACAGCACCCGACTCACCCAGTTCAATCAGCGGATCGCCCAAAAGGCTGACGCCGGTTAAGAGCTGGATGAAGCCATCGATAGCCCACGCGACAAGTAATATGCCTAGCCATGACATGATCTGTTTGGCATCACCCTCTTCCAATTTCGCACTGAGCACGACCCAGGCCGCCAAACCATAGGCCGCAAAGCGGAATGCTGCGGACCATCCCCGGTCAGGGTTTATCGAGAAAATGAGGCTGATAAACCCCGGGATAGCAATGCAGGCAAATAGTAAGGCCGCTCGCTTCATGCCTTCGGTTGAAAACACAGACCTACGATCAGTCAACAGCGTTCCGATCGTCACAACGACCATGAGCCAAATCAACTGACGCGTTGCAACACTCACCGCAAGTGAAAAAAAGAGGAAGACCCACATAAGTGGCGCTGGAATCAGGGTTTGCTGCGACATTTTTTTGAGTTTTCGGCGGCTGGGCTTCCCATCAATACGCGGCTCAGGTTAACGAAATGCGCAGCGCAACTCCAGCCAACAAAAGTTAATAAGCCAAAAATCAACAATTTGACTTGCGCCGTTGTTCGCCAGCGTGTTTCATCGCGACATGTTGTTATCACACCAGAAAAAGTTCCTGTTTATCCACATTGCCAAAACCGGCGGTACGAGCGTTCGCTCAGCGCTACAGAAATATCGTTGGAGAGACCCCTACTACGCGCCGATATGGCTCGCGAGCAAACTAAGCAGCATGACTAACCATGAACTAGCGATAAAGCTGCCGAGACACGCAAAAGCTATTGCCGCCAAGGAAATGCTTCCACACGAGTTTTACGACTCGCTGTTTAAGTTTGCCTTCGTGCGCAATCCTTGGGACTTGCAAGTGAGCTCGTATCACCATATCCAACGTGAACGACCCAACCTCATGAAGCCCAATGAAAGCTTCGCCGAGTTTCTACATCGAAAGTTGGACCCTGAACGCGAGTGGCAGTACCACATCGACACCTCAATTACGCCGCAATCGAATTATTTAGTAGACCTCAACGGGGAGCTAATCGTCGACTTCATTGGGCATTATGAAACGCTACAGCAAGACTTCGATCACTGCTGCAAGGTCATTGGAATTCCTAGAATCGAGTTGCCTCACAAACGAAAAGCGGGTGATCGACTTGCTTATCGGGAGTACTACACGCAGGAAACCCAGGCGCTCGTTGAAAAGGCGTTTGCTCGTGACATCGAGCTGTTGGGTTACCATTTTTAATGCTGCCAAAAGTACTCATAACACGCGGCCACGATAGAGTCTGCTTCGGTCACTTAAAAAAGGCCCAGTTTCAGTCCCTTTTGAGGCAGCAACTGGGGTCACAGACACCTTACCGGAACTCTGGCCTCTCAGTAGGCCTCACACCCTAAGTCGAGTGTCCGGTGGCTTCTAGTGCTGCTTCAAGTAGGCTACTAACTCTCACACTAGCCTCGTAAGGGGCCTCTTCTGTCAGGTGATAGCGCTCAGGGACGCCTGCGCGTTCCGCGGCCACCATATCCGAAGCCTTATCGCCAACCATGATCGATCGAGCCAAGTCCAGAGCATGCTCCTCAGCGGCTTTTAACAACATCCCCGGCTCAGGTTTTCGCAATTCTGAAGCTTGTCGATAAGCCTCTAAATCCGCGTCCTCGAGGTAGGGACAGTAATAGACCGATAATAACGTGACACCCTTGCTTGCGAGATCCGCTTTCATCAACTCCGAAAGAGAAAGAAAGTCAGCCTCCGAGTAGTAACCCCGCGCGATACCCGATTGATTAGTAACCACGACGAGCTCAAAACCGGCGTTTTGTAGTACTTTTAGACCCTCAACCACCTTAGGAAGATATTCAAAGTCGTCCCAGCGGCCGACGTAGCCCGAGTCAACATTGATGACTCCGTCACGATCTAAAAAGGCGGCACGAAGAGTCATTACTTAACTTAGTCGAGCTCTAGTTGGCGTTCGATAAGTGCACATAACAGATGGCCGATCACAATGTGCATCTCTTGAATTCGGGCGGTCACGTCCGAGGGAACAATGATTGACAGATCAGCTGCATTCTCAAGCGCTCCACCCGATTTACCCGACAAGCCAATCACTCGAGCACCACAGCCTCGTGCCACCTCAACAGCGTTTAGGATATTGGCCGAGTTCCCTGAGGTTGAAATGGCGATCAGCACGTCACCCTCTTCAGCGAGGCCTTCAACTTGACGACTAAACACCTGATCGTACCCATAGTCATTACCGATAGCGGTGAGCGCTGACGTATCGGTGGTCAATGCAACGGCTGGAAGCGAGCGCCGCTCCCCCACAAAACGACCAATCAACTCAGCTGCAATGTGCTGTGCATCCGCAGCAGAGCCGCCGTTTCCACACAAATAGATCCGATGGCCCGTTTGCAGGGCATGAGCGCAGGTACGGCCAGCCTCAGTGATCTTTGGCTCAAGGGCCTGCATGGCTGTAGCTACTAAAATATGTTCTTCAAGTGTATTGCGAACTAAATCCTGCACCGTGGCCTCTTCGTCTATTCCATCTTTTAGATGCCCTGCATGACATGCATGTTTTACCGGGCCTTACGCCCTGCGCTGTGCTCTTGCAAGACCATAATTTCGATGATGTTGCCGTTCTTTTTTCACTCGTTCAGGGTATTTGGTGTTGTCATAAAAGATATGAAACAAACTGAATGACTTACTAAAACAACGACGCCAAGAATACCATGGCCTTAGCACCGGGAACGACTTCTCATGGACAGTGAACAATTTGTAGATCCCTCGCGCGAGAACTTCGATGCCTTCAAAGCACTAGACCGACATACACCAATCCTAATGCTCAACAAGCTGAAGTTCTATGAACAGGCCAAATACGAAGGCGGCCACCCCCTTGAGAACACGCCAATGACTGGTGCTGAAGCCTACGCTAACTACGGTAAGGACAGCGGCCCCATTTTTTCTCGCGTTGGCGGCTCGATTATCTACCGCGGGAATTTTGAGGGCACAGTCATTGGCCCAACCCATGAACACTGGGATCAGGTTTTCATAGCACGCTACCCGAGTGCGAGTGCCTTCTTGGAAATGGTTACGGACCCAGTGTATCAACAGGCGGTAAAACATCGCCAAGCGGCGATACTAACGTCGAGATTGCAACGTATTGGAGAGCTAGAGCCGGGGGATACCTTTTAGGCGACACCTGCCACGTTAACTTTACGACCATTCAGTTGTCGCGTTTCTCAAAGCGCTCAGCGCGTCTCTCACCCATCCGGTTGTAGGCGACAGGAATGCACAAGATGGCAATTATCAGTAGCGTCCACATGCGCCTCAGCCCTCACTCGGACCAATGGCTGTGCCCCAGGCAACCATCTCTGAAACGCCCTGAGTGATCATGGACGACGCAAAACGCACGCCTACCACCATAGTCGCATCTAATCTCGCAGCGTCTTCCTGCATGCGATAGATCGCTTCCTCACGTGCATCTGCCATTAGCTGAGTGTAGGATTTCACCTCTCCCCCAACGACATTCTTTAGAACAGCGGTGATGTCTCTTCCAATGTTCCGAGAACGCGCGGTGCTTCCTCTCACGAGACCCAGTGGCTTCATCCCAACGGGCACGGTTTCAATACTTAGAAGCTGTATACCTCTAGGATCTTTCATCATGCCCGGACCTCGGCTCAGAGAGTGTTGGGTAAGCGGCTATACATTCAACCTCCAATGCGGCCCCCAAAGCAAGACCATTTGCACCCAATGCGGAACGCGCTGGGTATGGTTTACTAAAGTAGGTGGTATAGATCTTGTTAAACTCACCCCATTGGGACACATCGGCAAGGAAAACCGTGCATTTCACAACGTTATTCATCGTCAAGCCTCGACGATGAATAATGTCCCTGATATTTTTCATTACTTGGTGGGACTCGGATTCAATTCCTCCTGCTACAAGTGCGCCTGAGTTATCAGTCCCCACCTGGCCCGAAACAAAGAGCAAACCGTTTACACGAACTGCTTCTGAGAAGGGCAGGTCCTGATCTGCCCCAGGACCTTCCGAGAAAAACGTCACCTGGGCATGCGCAACAGACACAGCTCCCGTCAAAACGAGGCTTGTGAAAATAGCCAAGAGCCATCTGCCCCAGGTTTCTATCGCTAACGACCGACTCGAAAGGTCGAACCCTGATACTATTACCGCCGGTTTAGAGGTAATCATGACGCCGGATCTCATTCTATTATTTATCCCTACTATCGCTGCAGTGTCGTTCACTCCAGGCCTGTGCATGACCTTAGCATTTACGTTGGGCCTTTCAATAGGCTATCGCCGCACACTTTGGATGATGTGGGGCGAGTTAGCGGGCGTCGCCACTGTGTTCGCAGCAACGTTTTGGAGTCTGGGATGGTTGCTGACGAGAGATCCCCTATATTTTCAAGTAATTTCAGCCATAGGCGGGACATACTTGCTGTATTTGGCGACCCGCCTGTTTAACGAGACACCTGAAAACCTGAAGGCACGACGACTCGATGAAACCCAAGCAGGTACGCTGACATTACTAGGTTACGTGACAGCGGTAAGTAACCCTAAAGGTTGGGCCTTTTTAATGGCGCTGCTTCCCGGCTTCGTGGAGAGCGACGCCGCGCTCTATCCGCAATTCGTCACTATGCTCATCATCATGATGAGTACTGAGTTCATTGCCATGACAACATATGCGACGGGTGGCCAGTGGCTGGCTAAACGCTTCGCCGATTCTCAAGGGTTTATGAACGCGAATCGCATGGCAGGCGCGATGCTCGGCCTAGCGGGTCTTTGGGTATTCAGTGGCGCTCTGGTCTAGCCTCATTAAGGATTATCGCGGATAAACTCCGCAATGAACCGCACAAGCTCCTCAGGGATATCCTCCTGACAAAAGTGCCCTACTCCATCCACTTTGACGACCTGGCCATGAGGATAAATGCCCTTGAAGTCGGAAATCGCATGATCTTGGGCAATCCCATAATCCTTATCCCCGGAGATCAGCATGGCTGGCTTTGCTCTCAAGGCCTCCATGTCACCTGTCTCCATAGTTTCGAACACAAAGGGTAGGAATCGCCCGTAATGTACATCGAGCGGGAAGTTAATCGCACCGATGCACGACGCTCGATCCGGAAATGGCGCCGAGTAAGCACGTATCCACGTATCGTCAACGATCGATGAGTTTTGGAAGCCAATAATTTTCATAACCGAAAGAACAGTGCTGCCTAGCTCGCCAAGAATCCCGTTTAACGTCCCGGCCTCCTCATGCTTGGCAATCCACTCAAACCAAGGCGTTCGACCACCAGCCGCTTGTCCACCGCCATAGCCGAGCACCGTGTTTGCGATGAACAAGCGCTTCACTCTGGTCGGATTGCGGGCAGTAAAGGCACCGGCCATTGGACCACCCCAGTCCTGGCAAACAATCGTTATGTCCTGTAAATCGAGCTCTTCAACAAAACGCTCTAGGTTTTCTACATGGGTCTGCAAGGTGTAAATGCGGTCTTGAGGTGTTTCCGATTTTCCAAAGCCCATGTGATCGGGCACAACGACCCGATAGTTCTCTGCTAGCGGCCCGATCATTTTACGGTAGAGATAACCCCAGGTCGGCTCACCATGAAGGCATACAACCACTTCGGCCTCCCTAGCTCCTTCGTCAACATAGTGCTGTTTAAAACCTGACACCGAGGTAAAACGGGGAGTGAAAGGCCATGTGCCGTCGAATGTTTCGTTCGCTTTTATCATCCAATATTTATCCAAAAGTGATAGCGTTACGACCAGATTACAACCGAACCTGGTATTAGTGTGCAAAGCGATTCAAGTTTAACTCGGAGTTCACGCCTCTCGATTGGTGACTACATTCCTAATGCGCTGATCGAGTCGAAGGACCATCGTCTTGATGTCCAAGCCAAGGCTGGCGAGCCAAACATCTTCGTGATCATCAAACGCTCGCACATGGCGTTGGCTCATAACGCGGTCAATCTTAAATTTCCCTACCGCCACTTTGTCGTGACCGAAGACGAACTGGATATTGAGCACTCTCGCTTGTTTTCAAGCTCGGCGTTCAGCGCCTTATTTCTTCACTCCCTCATTCCAATCAGTGCATTTGTCACCGATGCGAATCTGAAAATCGTGGATTTTGTTGACGCCCAAAATCTCGAAGAATTGGAGGCTGAAATTGCTCAAGTCGAGGTTTCGGCTCGCAACCTACCTGCGCCTGTACTCGTCATTCCAGATGCGATAGATGAAGCACTTGCGGAAGATCTGATTCACTATCTAGACGACCACGTGGATATTGGCTTCGTTGCCGACGGAGACTTCAAACGCCGAATTCATATTCATCCCGACAAAGGCCTTGAGTACCGGCTCGACGACAAGTTGTGTAAGTCAGTGTTACCCGAAATTGAAAAGGTTTTTTATTCAGAAATATCCCACCGCGAGACTTACAAGATTTGTCGATATGACGGCGCTAACAGTGGCAAGTTTGGGAAGCACCGAGACACGATAGCCCCCCACTTACACCGACGTTATGCCATCACATTAGTACTTAATGACGACTATGAGGGCGGCGGTATCGCTTTCCCGGAGTACAACACTGACGTGCTTTCGATCCCAAAATATGGCGCAGTGGTATTTCCCGGAGCTCTATTTCATCAAGTCAACGAGATCGCCTCAGGCAGTCGGTATGTGATCATTAGTTTCTTCTTCGGAGAGGCTGAGGCAGCTGTAAAAGAGGACAGTGAGCGATATCGCTTTACCGTCAAGCGTAACTTTGAAGGCTTGACGCTGACCTCGATAATGCCGAATCAATCAGCGAGCGTTGAGTAGCTGCGCGGACGGTGTCCACGACCGCAACATTTGTATCCCGGGTGGGACCACCAATGGGGTGAACTCACTGATGCATCGAAGCCTGGCTTAGGGACTTACGACCACAAAAACGCCATCGCGTTAAAGTCTCGAAGCATCTAGGCGCCCAAGTACCTAAGCATCGGTGAACCCAAGCACCTGCAACTCACTCCGTCTATGAACCAACCAAGAGGATGCGTGTCCTAATGGGCAAGTTTTTCGCGGCTCGGGGTCTAGAACTCTCAGGATTACTCGTCCTTAAAAAGGTAGTTCGGAAACGCCTCTTTCAGTTGTTCATGGATGCCAGCAAAACGGTAGTAGTCCAACAAGGATCGTTCACGACCCATACCGAATTTCTCAGTGCATTCTCTCATCGAGTCCTGATACACCAAGTCGACCTGCTCCAATGAATCTAAACCCAATAAGTACTTGGCTTTAGACCAAGAGGCCTCGGGCCAGCCAGTCCGATTGCTGTTACTGATACGCTTTGCTTCATCGGGAATGCGATCACGGGAACCCATATAGTCCGTTGCAACGGCGTGCCTCGTAGGGCAAAAAATATCGTAGCCATGCGTCCACAGTCGAGCTGCGTACAAAACCTGCTCCTCAGCATGCAAGCCAAAATCGAGCTCGGGATCATAGGGAAATCGCCGGCGATCCTCGCTTCGCATGAATAACATCGCCGCGCTGATACCGAACGAAACGATTGGCACGTCGGGCAGAGTGACCAATGAACCATGGCTTTTGATTGCGTCTGCGTCTACTTGCCTATAGCGATTCACATGACCAATCAGTGGAGCGTGCTGCTCAGAGGTCATATTTTTGATGTTTATGGGGTAATGCGAGATCACCGCTCTCTCGTTGAGCTCGAGTGCACTCTGAAGCTCCTCGATAAGGATCTCATCCCACGCAGTGTAAAAACGCGAGTGGCAGTCGAGCTGAAGAAAGTAGTCCTCATCCTCCATGAGCGCTTCACATCGCGATCGCGCATAAATGGGCCCTCTCGCTTCCTCGACTGGAATTCGGTCAAGCTGAACTTGGGAGAACTCGCTCAGGGCGTCGTAGGATTCATCATGCGACAGGGCCTGGAGGCAGATACCAAAGATAAGTCGCTCTGGATCGGCTGCTTGCACCAGTGCGTCTTCCACTGTGTCTACGACGTCGGGATCTGAAAAACAGGCTATAGAAATGAATATCTTTGGATTAGTCACTGATTTTACACCTCAGCTTGTTTGCTTGCTTGCAATGGGGTGATCGGATGCCATAAAAGAGCCACCCGCCGCGCAGCGTTTCTTGGTTTCTTTGCTCCACTGATCGACATCTTCTGGCTTGACCCCAGAGGAGAGACCGCACATTACGCCAGAGAACCACTTCGTTCTCTCAAACAGTTCCGCGAAACGAGACATCCTAGACCTGAGCAAAAGAAACGCACTATTGGTCGAAAATCGCTCCGCCGTCTAATGCACCTATATTGGCAACCTAGTCTTTTACCAAATGGAGCATTATCTGCCTCCCAGCAAGATACTCCACCGAGCTGCCATCAAAAAAAGCACTCTGCTCCAGTTTCATCTGCGCCGGCTGGCCTCCCCATTCGGGAATATTAACTGTGACGTTTCCCTCTATGGCGTACCCCGTCATTGGGTACAACGGCCAATCGCCTCGTCCAGTTGTAGGTCCTTGGTTATCCCACATCCCGATCGTAGGACCGGGCGCATGACCAAACACACCCAAAGGGTGGGTGTAAATCGCGTGTTTGATGCCCACTTCTTTGAGCGAGTGTTGCGCCGCAGCTAATATCTCGTTACCGGTGCGGCCCGCTTTAAATTCATTGGTAAGTAAGTCCTGCCATTGGTTTCCAACGGACATCGCCGCACTCAAACCCTGAGGTGCCTCCGACTCTCCCAACTTTAAGACGTATCCCATCTCTTGGGTATCGGTGC
>CBFHHL010000061.1:0-3974 GCA_965655685.1 Luminiphilus sp. | reverse complement strand
CTGAGGATCAGAGAGCGCAACGTGCCAATCGAAATTGTCGTTCTCTGCTGCCAGGGTGTCGTAGTCTTCAACATAGAACATCTCACGCAGTGATCTCGCGCCATACCAGAAGCTTATCTTACGATCGGTCTTAATCCGGCGCAGCTGGTCAAACAAATGAGATCGCATAGGCGCCATGCCCGCGCCACCACCGATAAAGACCATTTCCGCATCGGTTTCTTTTGCGAAGAATTCTCCAAACGGCCCGTAGACATTTACCTTGTCACCGGGCTTTAAGCCGAAAACCCAGCTCGACATGATGCCGGGAGGTAAACCTTCCGTGCGTGGCGGCGGCGTCGCCACTCGGATATTGAACTTAACGACCCCATGCTCCTCGGGGTAGTTGGCCATCGAGTAAGCGCGAATGGTTGTATCAGGACATGAGGATTCGAGCTTAAAGAAGCCAAAGTGCTCCCAATCGCCTCGGTACTCCTCACCAATATCGAAGTCTGAGAACTTAACGGCGTGCGGTGGGCACTCTAACTGCACGTAACCACCCGCGCGGAAGTTACAGGTCTCACCCTCAGGCAAACGAAGCACCAGTTCTTTAATGAACGTAGCTACATTGTCATTCGACTCAACCGTGCATTCCCACTGTTTGACGCCAAAGACTTCTTCAGGAATTTCAATTTTGAGGTCTTGCTTGACGGGAGTCTGACAGGAAAGACGCCATCCCTCATTTGCCTCTCGGCGGGTAAAGTGACTTTCTTCCGTTGGAAGCAAGGAACCACCACCCTCTGAAACAACACACTTACACTGCGCGCAGGTACCGCCGCCGCCACACGCACTTGCGAGGAATAGATCGGCATCCGCAAGCGTTTGCAGTAGTTTGCCGCCGGCCGGCACTTGAATCGTCTTCTCGCCGTTAATTTCGATATTGATATTGCCAGTCGCAACCAACTTGCTGCGGGCTGCAAGAATGACCATTACCAAGGCGACAACAACGGCAGTGAACATGCCGACGCCAAAGAAAATAGTTGTAAACACTTATCTCTCCTAACGCTATTAACAGCGAATTAGATATCGATGCCGCCAAAGGACATAAAGCCCAAAGACATCAGTCCTACAGTGATAAAGGTTATGCCAAGCCCCTGCAACCCGTCAGGAACATCGCTGTACTTCAGCTTTTCCCGGATGCCCGCAAGCGCGACAATGGCTAATGCCCAGCCAACGCCGGAACCGAACCCAAACACAACACTCTCGCCAAAGTTGTAGCTACGCTCCACCATGAACAATGACGCACCAAGAATCGCGCAGTTCACCGTAATGAGAGGCAGGAACACACCAAGGGCTGCGTAGAGTGCAGGCACATACTTATCCAAGAACATCTCAAGGATTTGCACCAGCGCCGCAATAACACCGATGTAAGAAAGCAAGCCTAAGAAGCTCAGATCAAGATCGGGATAGCCAGCCCATGCGAGCGCACCGTCAGCGAGCAAATTTTGATAGATCAGATTATTGACAGGCACCGTGATAGTGAGCACAACAACAACCGCAATACCGAGACCAAATGCCGCGGAGATTTTCTTGGAGACCGCTAAGAATGTGCACATACCCAAGAAAAAGGCCAGCGCCATATTCTCGATAAAGACGGCTCGAACAAAGAGACTTAGATAATGTTCCATTACGCAGCCTCCTCGGTCGCAGTGTGTTTGGCAATTTTGAATTCCGGCTCTTCAACTTGATCGCTTTGCACTGCGCGGATCGCCCAAATGAGAAAACCGATTAAGAAGAACGCACTGGGCGGCAGCAGTAAGAGTCCGTTGGGATTATACCAACCACCCTCGGTTACCAGCGGGAGTATCTCAACACCAAATAGTTTTCCGGCGCCGAAAAGTTCCCTAACGAAACCTACAACCAATAAAACAAATGAATATCCAAGACCGTTACCCAGACCGTCTAAAAAGCTTGGCAGCGGCGGATTCTTCATAGCAAACGCTTCTGCCCGACCCATGACAATACAGTTCGTAATGATCAAACCGACGAACACGGAGAGCTGCTTAGAGATGTCGTACGCAACCGCCTTCAGGATTTGGTCAACCACGATCACCAGAGAGGCAATTATCGTCATCTGAACGATGATACGAATACTCGATGGAATGAAGTTTCGGATCATCGAGATAAAGAACGATGAGCACGCGGTCACTGCCGTCAGCGCGATTGACATCACCAGACTAACCTCGAGCGACGAAGTGACGGCCAACGCTGAGCAGATACCAAGGATCTGCAATGCGATAGGGTTATTCTGAATGATGGGAGAAAAGAGGGTCTCTCGAATATTCATCACGCATTACCTCCACGGATATTGCCAAGCAGCGGCGCAAAACCATCGTCACCGAGCCAGTACTGAACAAGATTGTGAACGCCCTTTGTTGTGAGCGTGGCACCCGATAGCCCGTCGACCTGCCAGCTCGCGTCGACTGAAGCCGGGTTAACAGCGCCCTTCAAAATACTGATTGCGACTTCGCCATCCTTGTACGCCAGCTTCCCGGGCCACTTAGCCTTCCAATTCGGGTTATCAACCTCTCCTCCCAACCCAGGCGTTTCCCCGTGCTCATAGAATCCCAGCCCAACAATGGTGTTAGCGTCAGATTCGAGAGCGACAAAGCCATACAGCGTAGACCACAGGCCATAGCCGTGGATAGGTAAGATGATACGGTCCAGGGCGCCCGACTCATCATTGACCAGATAGACGGTTGCGCGATTCTCTCTGCGCAATATTTTTGCTAGGTCTTCGTCGCCAGACAAAGCCTTGGAACTCGACGGATCTTTCGCCGCTTTTCGCTGGTCAAATGTCGAAGGGTCCACATCATCGAGGAACATACCGGTGTCGAGATCAACAACTCTCGCTTCAATACTTGCGAACTGCTCTTCTACACTGAGTTCCGGGTTGTAGAGGCCACCGGCCATAAGGATGTTTCGTTTTAAATCACGCGCTTTGTTGGCCGCTTGCTGAGGTTTTAAGGCGACTGCAGCTGTGGACACAACCACAGAGCAGACGATGCACAACCCAAGCGCCACGGTAAGTACACGAGAAAGTGTTTCGTTCTTAGCTGACACGAGCAAGTCTCCTCTTTATATTTGCCTGTACCACAAAGTTATCGAACAGCGGAGCGAAAAGGTTCGCGAACAAAATGGCTAGCATCATGCCTTCCGGGAAGGCTGGATTAATGACTCGAATCAACACACACATGACACCAATCAGAGCACCGTAGGCCCAACGGCCGCCGTTCGTCATAGCAGCGGACACTGGGTCAGTTGCCATAAAGAATGCGCCAAACGCAAAACTTCCAATCACCATATGCCAGTACCAAGGCATGGCAAACATGGGATTCGTATCTGATCCAATTGCATTGAGCAACAGCGAGAAGCCAATCATGCCCGCAAAGCAGCCAGCCACTACACGCCATGAGGCAATACCCATGAGCAGAAGGACACCCCCGCCAATCATGATTGCAAGCGTTGAGGTTTCTCCAATCGACCCCGGCATCGCGCCCAAGAATGCCTCTGACCAGGTGTAAGCGGATGTGAGGCCCGCCATACCATCGTTAGCCACTACGCTGAGCGCTGTTGCGCCGGAGTAACCGTCTACGGCAGTCCACACGGTATCGCCCGATAGCTGAGCTGGATACGCGAAGTACAGAAAGGCTCTTCCGGTGAGTGCGGGGTTTAGGAAGTTCTTCCCTGTACCACCGAACACCTCTTTAGCAACGACAATACCGAAGGTAATCCCCAGGGCAGCCTGCCACAGCGGGAGGTCCGGCGGTAACGTAAGCGTAAATAGTATTGAAGTGACGAAAAAGCCTTCGTTGATCTCATGGCCACGCTTCATCGCAAAAAGCACTTCCCAGAAACCACCAACCGCGAAGGTAACTGCGTATAAGGGCAGGAAGTGGACCGCGCCATACAGGAAATTATCCCAGAAACTATTTGGA
>CBFHHL010000060.1:0-16643 GCA_965655685.1 Luminiphilus sp. | reverse complement strand
GGCCAGTGATCCGATACGCCCGAGACCTTGGGGAGTTGGAAGCGTTTTGGTGTTCCATTGGGTAGTACCTGCTCTGGCGTTTGGTTCGCCAGGAAGCTTCCTGTCATTTGCCAGCCTGCTGTCTCACGCCACAACACCATGTCGAGAAATGACCAATCGTCTTTTGGCGCGTAATAGCTTGTACCTGGGCACGCTTCACAGAGATCATGGGCGATCTGCCACGTTGGGCGCACCCATCGAGTGAGCATGTCTTTATTGGCATCTTCCTCTCGCGTCGTATTGAAGTCACCCGCTGCAAAGACAGCTTGGCTATTAGGTAACGAAGCGACAACAGCATTCAGTTTCGTGTACGCCACCTCGCGCATTTCAGTCGGATGGTATGGGGCCGGGAAATGGACGCTGAAGCCCACGATGGATTCTCCGTTAGGAAGATCAAACGTTGTCTGCAGAATAGGGCGCGTATCACCAGCGCGTTTATTTAACGACTTCGGAAATGTAATAGGGTGTAGCTTTTCATCTCTTGTCGGGAATTTGGATAAAAAAGCGACATCGATGCCGCGACTATCTCTGCCCTCGAGCAGGACTGCCCGCTTGTACCCAAGGCCGCCGAGATGCTCGACACGAAGGCGCTCTAGGATGCTGATGTTCTCCACCTCCTGCAACGCGATGATGTCAGGCCCTTGACCATTATTGACCTGCTTTATGGCGGCACTGACCACCTCAAGCTTTCGCGCGACGACCGTTTCACTCCAATCCCAATACAAGCACTGGTCTCTCCAGCGTTTTACCGAGATCTTTTTACACTTTTCGATATGAGCTGAGTCTTTCTTGGTTACCGCAGGGAGGTAGGTCTCGTCGTTTTTACCCGCGTCGTGCGTTGCGTCGAACAGATTTTCCACGTTGAACGTCATGATGCTGATGGGGGTTGCGGCTGCGGGTGTTGTAAACAAGAACAATGAAGCGGTAGTGAAGAATGCCGAAGCGAGGGCCAGCGATCGAGCGCGCATGCGTAATACTCGTCAAAAATTTAGAAGGTGGCACGTTAGCAGGACTTATGTGACACAGCTATCTCAGCGATAGATAAGTGTGCAAGTCAAACCACAGTTTTGCGACGACGCAAATTCGTCTGAGTTAAGTCGCTAGATGGTTGTGGCGTTGTTGCCTCGAACGTACGAAGAGAGTGAAGTCCTGATATCAGCGAGCTCTGGTGGACAATGAGTCTCCATCCATCACCCTCACAATCCATCATTCGAGGGTATCCAAGGCGATATTGTCGGACTTCGTCACGATGTTTTCAGTCGTTCGGGCGCCTAAGCGTCATTGCGTGAGTGGGAATAGGTTACGACACCGTTATTAGCGGTAAAACGTTGATGCGTCCCATGCGATGGGAGTTTGGCCAGCGACCCACTCATTGAGCTGCACCACCAATGCCTCGTAAAACATTCCATTAGCCATGAGGAAAGCGGTCGCAATTGCGGCTATGAGGAGCGCACTCATGCACTTGCCTATCGCTTCCATTGGCATACGGTGTCGCGTGTTTTGTATACGCATATTTTTCATTGTGTTTTGCATCACAGTGCCTATTTATTTTTATGGCATCGGTACATTCAACCTTTTTTAACAGGCGAGTGCAAATGCGGGCGCCTCAGCGCCCGCTGAGTGGTTTTAGAGGGCTTCTATGATGGTGACGTTAGCAATGCCGCCGCCCTCGCACATAGTTTGGAGGCCCCACTTTTTACCTCGCGCATGAAGCGCATGGATAAGTGTCGTCATAAGCTTCGTGCCTGTAGCACCCAGTGGGTGACCCAGTGCGATCGCACCGCCATTGACGTTGAGCTTGTCTGGGTCGGCACCCGTGTGCTCGAGCCATGCCATCGGAACGGGTGCAAATGCTTCGTTGACTTCGTAAAGGTCTATATCGTTGATGCTCATACCCGCACGCTTGAGTGCACGGTCCGTTGCAAAGAGCGGCTCCTCAAGCATGATAACGGGGTCGCCCGCTGTCACCGTCAGGTTATGAATGCGGGCGAGTGGTGTGAGATTGTGGTCTTTCAACGCTTGCTCGGACGCTATCATCACCGCCGAAGAACCGTCGCATATTTGACTTGCGTTAGCTGCCGTTAGCGCACCGTCTTCCATCAATATCTTGAGCTGCGCCATTGCTTCCATGCTGGCGTCGTCACGAATACCCTCGTCGTGCTTGTGCAGGGCGGTGCCGCCGTCTGCAGTGCGACCCATAATTGCGACAATCTCTTTATCGAAAGCGCCCGCATTACGCGCATCACGACCGCGCTGATGGCTACGTACTGAGTACGCATCGAGCGCTTCTTTCGTATGACCCCATTTTTTGGCAATCATTTCCGCCCCAATGAACTGGCTAAACTGGCGAATACCGTAGTGATCTTTGACCGACTGGGGCGTTGGGTCGGTGGGTACGTCAAACACCTTGCCCGCGCGCGCATTTATACCCATTGGGCAACGGGACATGCTCTCGATACCCGCTGCAATGACGAGGTCTTGTGTTCCCGACATGATCGCTTGCGCAGCAAACTGAATACTTTGTTGCGATGAACCACACTGTCTGTCGATGGTTACCGCAGGAACGCTCTGCGGGAGGTTTGAGGCGAGCACCGCAGTGCGACCAATTTGATTGGACTGTTCGCCAGCTTGCGAAACACAGCCAACAATTACGTCTTCGATCGCTGCGGGGTCGACTGTGCTGTCATCTACGATAGCATTGAGGGTTTGTGCACCGAGATCTCCCGGATGCCAATCTGCGAGTGCGCCGCCTTTACGTCCACCCGCGGTTCGCTTTGCGGCGACGATATATGCTTCTGCCATAGTGAATATCCTTTCTCTCTCTGGGTTACTCGGTTTGTGGTTTCGACGTTATCACAAAGCGGTTATTTTGGTAGGCGATCATGAGTCGCATCTGGTGACACTGTTAAGCGAGTTCTATCCACGGTTCACAGCCGAAGACTCGCTCAGGAACCGCTCAGATCATCAGAGCATGATTTCAGCACGACCACGCAGAGCGCCAGAAAAGAGTTGCTCCAAGTGCCTCACAACAAATTAAGAGAGGCCATTAGATTTGATCGGGTGGCGATTAGACGCAGTCACTCCAGCGGCGATTTCCTTTAAAGCTGCTCAGAAGCGCGTGCGGAGGTAGTCTGACATTACCTCAAGTCCTGCAGTTAGCGTCTCTTTGTCGTTGGCAAACCCAATGCGTGCGTAACCCTCCATGTCGAAAGCGTCACCGGGCGTTAGCATCACGCCCCGTGTCTGAACTAAGTCGACGCAAAACTCTCGGTCGGTCACTGGGATATCGAGTTTGAGCATGGCGGTGGTGCCTGCACGCGGTTTGACCCAGCTAATTCTGGGTTCGTTGGCAATCCACGCGTCGAGAATCGCAAGATTGCCACGTGTGATTTCTTGACTACGTGCTAGCACCTTGTCTGCATGCTCGAGCGCGATCGCCGCAAAATGATCGTTAATCATGCCCACTGAAATCGTATCGTAATCTCGGTGGATAAGGATTTGCTCCCTCACCTCTTTGGGGGCTGCTACCCAACCGACGCGCAAGCCCGCTAGTGAAAAGACCTTGGACATGCCGGCAGTACTAATGCCTTTTGTGTATAAGTCTGCGATCGAGGGTGATGTGCCATCACCCGTTTGTGCAGTCCCGCGATAGACCTCATCGCAAAGCAAATAAGCACCGACTGAGTCCGCAATAGCCGCGATTGCTTCGAGCATAGGCTGCTCGATCAGCGCCCCCGTGGGGTTGTTGGGGTTGGTAAAGGCAATCAGTTTGGTGTCGGGCCTGATGGCCGCCTTCAATGCCTCAAGGTTGGGGAGAAACCGGTCCTCCTCGCGAAGCGCCACCGTGGTGACGTCCGCCTGAATGCTCGTAGGAATTGAGTAGTGCTGCTGGTATGTTGGCACGATGGATACCACGTGATCACCGGGCTCAACGATGGCTTTATGTACCAGCATATTTGCAGCGATAGTGCCGTGAGTAACGGTAATGTCCTCGGTGCTTTGGTTGGCGTAGAGGCTGGCTATAGCCGTTCGTAACCGTGGTGACCCTTCGATATCACCATAGGTTAATTTCATTGAGAGTAGTGCAGTTAGATCGTCAGCACTGCCATCCGCTAGTGTCAGCAGTTCCTCAACCGTGATACTGGCAACGCAGGTCTCCGCCAAGTTATAGGTGCAGCGGGTCTCCCACTCGTTCATCCATATTTCGACTTTGAATGGTTCTATCTGCACCTTCAGCCTCGCTGATTATCTTACGTTTTTTCGTGCTGCCCACGAGGGGCGCTGCTCCTAATTTATCGAATACAGTCGTGAAAGGACACGTAAAAGCAGACACGTAACTTGGAGACTTTCGATAGCGGGCTTTTGAGAGCTATATTTTAAGACAGAACATTGGAGCCACGAGCAATAAATGACAGTTATCAAGAACTTCATTGCATCCGGGTGCTCAGGTCCCTGCTCTTGGAAACTGCGATGGGCGCTAACACTGAGCGTTCGATGATTCATTGTCTCGTACTTACTCGCTTCCCTATACTCGATCGAGCGCTTACCAATAGATGTATTGCGAGGTATGACATTGCACAGTGAATCGGCTTTAAGCCTGCCAATCGCTCAAATTGCTGATTTCAACCGACTGACCTTTGAGTGTGCTGAAGACCAGAGCCTCGCGTGGGAGCTCGGAGTTTTTTATTTAAAAGTGCCGGATTCGCTCGATTTGGCTGGGGCGCGTCAGTTTGGCCGCGGGATCTTAGATCCGCAGAGTCCGTACCGTGATATCCCTCAATACGGCGAATTGGAGGGTTTTATCTCACTCGAAAACAATCAGCAGACTAAGCTATCCCTGCAACGCCATCGCTGGGACGATCACTACCCCGCAGAGGTGGCGGATTTTGGCCGTCATTTGGATGCGATAGGGGTCGCTATTATCCGAGAGGTGTTTGCCCAGTCTGGGATCCCTGAGCGCCTCTGGGGTGAGGCGTCGGGTGGGTACGCCATAGGTGAGGGCACGGCATTTTTAAACTTCGTGCACTACGACACAAGAGAGCCTGACTTGGGCTTGCGGCCACACACGGACTATGGGTTTGTGACCATCCTTGATGCGACGTCGCCGGGGCTTCAAATTGAGCTCGGAGGGGACTTCGCAGACGTACCCGTTCTGCAAGATCATTTGGTGATCAACTTCGGTGAGGCCCTTCACTTCGTTACGCAAAAGTCTAATCGATCGGTTGCCGCAATCATGCACCGGGTTACTCGCCAGCTAACCTCTGATCCGACTCGTAATGCCATTGTGTATTTTGCGAATCCCGACCTCGACGGCGCCGTTAAGCAATTCAATGCGCTGGGGCAAGAGTTGGCCAGTTCGTCGGTTATCGCACTGTTTTCGCGGCTTGAGCAAGATCTAACGGAGTAGTTCCGTACTCAAGGCTCTCCGTGCTATGAATGTGCAGCTCGTAGACAATATCGCCCGCGCTTACCCAGCCGATCAAGGCCTCGATTGACGCTATTGCTCGTGGGAGGTAATCGAGAATGATAGATCCTTGCATGCGCCTCTATTGGGTATCTCTCTGCACCTTTCAAAGTGCCGACAGTCTGGCGAGTGTTCCCGCAAGAAAAAGCTCTTGGTGGAGTACCGCAAATTCGGCCTCTATGGCGCTGAGTCGCGCCTCGAGCGCCGCGGTCTCACGATTAATTAGGAGAAATTGATCGCTGATACCCTCCTCGAAGCGCTTGGTCTCCTGCCGCAGAAGCTCCTGAGCAACTTGTTCCATCCGCTGGCTCGTTGTGAAGGCGTTTTTGGCTAGGACAATAGATTCTAGTCCGACGTGGATATCGCGTTTTAGACCTAATTCAATTGCTAATTTTTCCAGCTCCAACGATCTGAGATTTGCGTTTGCGGTTTGCTGGCGTGCTCGAGCAGCGCGCTGGCCGATGGGCATGCTGAAACTGAGTCCAACGACTGCGTCTCCTTCGCTGAGCGGGTTAATCTCTCCGCCGATATTTTTTGCGACTTTGAACTCCAAATCTAGCTCGGGAAGCACTTGATTCCTCGCGAGTTTCTCATTGGTTGCAGTTTGGTCTATTTTGGCTGTGATTTTGCGTAATGTGGGATGAGACTCGAGATCGTCGAGTACGGTGGCTGCTTGCTCGGGTGTTAGACGATAGGGCCAGGCGAGTAACGCGCGGAGAGTAGCACTTTCGCTATGCCGCAGTGTGGGCGTATGAGGCCAAAAGAAACGTAAGTTTTCAGCTTTGACAGCAAGCTCTCGGTCCGCATCGATTAAGAGCAACTGACGCTGCAGCAAAGTGGTTTCCAGCTCTGAGAGAGCGACAGCTGCAAGGTCGCCGCTCTGTACTCGCGCGGTAACGCCCGCGAGACGGTCCTTGGTAAGAAGTAAAAGGTCTTCGATAACCGCTCTTTTTTGGTCAGCTCTCAACCAGTCAAGGTAGCTCGTAATGCCCTGATAGATAACAGCATTCAGCGTAACATCTTGCTCCGAGTTGACTTCGGAATAGCGCAGGGCGGCTGTCTCAAGGTTTGCTCTTCGACTGTCGATGCTTCGGTCTTTTAGTAGAGCGAGTTTCACGCCCAGACTTATTTCACCACCGTTTAGTGTGTTAAGCCGATCTTCGTAGACTGGGAAGCGACCGTCCGAGATGCGGTACCCCAGAGAAACCTCGCCGTTCATTGGTCTGATGGGCCTTATAATCTGCTGCTCGGCATATCGGCCGTCATAGTATCCACTCGTCCTAACCAACGACTGTTGTGTTACGCGGGGATCAAACTGCGCATCCGCCTCATCCACCTCTGATCTCACCGCTAAGGTCCGTTCGGTTGCGGCTAGGTAGCTTGGATGAGTCGCGGTGATGTGTGTGACAAGCTCTGAAATGGTGAGCGCAAGTGCCGGGTTAGCGAGTGCGCTTAACAAAACACCTGCAATGAACTTTTGCATGTCTTTTACTCGATTCCCGGTTGCGATGAGGCTGCCTTACGAATCGCGGGGAAATTGTTTAGCTGTCGCCACAACTCATAGCCTAGGCGAACCTCTTCGAGTAAAACCCATGCTTGTAGGCGACTTCCCAGCTGAATGGCTCCGTCATTTGGCCAGGGAGGTTCTTGTGAATCTGGCTGAATCCATACCCTGAAACGGCCGGAGGGATCTGCGATCGGCTCAACAAAGGTTACAACGCCCGCAAAAGCACCGTGACTGCTATTTGGCCAACCGCTGAATAAAATTGCTGGATAGCCTTCGAACTGTATCGCCACTTTACGCCCAACATGAATTAGCGGCGCATCGAGACCACTAACGGTAACGACTGCGGACCTGTCGATATTGGTGGGGATAAACGATGCAATGACCTCGCCCGCCTTGACGTAGGTGGCACTTCCAGAGGCTTGTAAATTCACTACAAACCCATCGCTTGGAGCAATTTTGGTTTGCAGTGACTGCCTTGCCTTATCGACTTTCAGTTTGTTGATTGATGCATCGACCTTTGCAATCTCTGCTCTTAGGTTCTGGATGGTAACTTTCGCTTTTTCGAGATCTCTCTGTGAGGCAAGGCCTTCCGAGACGAGTCTCGCTTGACGCGTAACGTTCACTTGTTCAGACATTAGGGCCTGCTCTTGTGCTTCTTTTTGCAATTCGAGAGCAGTTATTTGATTTTCTAGGCGCTCGATAAGTGCCGGATCCGAGTCGACTAAAGTGACGATGGGATCGCCTTTTTTGACCGCCTGTCCCTCACGCACATGCCACTCGGATACTTGACCGGGAACCAAAGCAGATATCGACTGAATCCGTTCGTTAGGGTTTTCGGCTTGTACGATGCCGACACCATAAGCCGTCTGCTGCCAGGGAATGATCCACAGCATGCTACTCATCAGAATAATCGTGGCGAGGAGTAATTTGGCAGTGACACTCAAGGGGTTAGGCAGCGGCAGCTCCTGAAATGTGGTCATTGCCTCAAAATAAGCGTGTTTATTCAATCTCTGCCTCCTCGGATTTCTGTGATCCGGTAGTGGCGCCGTGGTCCGTAGAAGGCATTTGATCTTCAGGAAGCGAGAGTAACTCTTCGAGCTTATCGGCCGAACCATAAAGCTCGTAGTACGCTTTGAGATATGTCGAAAATCGCGACAGTCCGAGAAAAATTGAGGCCATAATGAGTTCGGCGGCGACGAGTTGCCCCACCGATAACTGCCCTTCAATAACGAGCCACCCTCCTACACCCAGTAACCCAGCACTGCCCAGGGCGTACAAAGCTAGGAACAATAAGGATTGAGGAAAGGTGTATGAGAAGTGTTGTCGTTGCGCATCAATAAAGCGCGAAATCTGTTCCTCAGTGCCGACAGCCGCCTCGGACATTAATGCGTCTGAAGTGGGTTTCTTTTTGAGAGATTCGAGGTCGGCTAACCATTTGGCAGTTGCATATTTCTGCTTTGAGCGCTCTATGGCGGTCCGCTTGGCGCCCGACGACCAAGCTCGCCAGATCGTGTAGATAGTTAGTACAACCCCGGTGTTAAAAATAAATAGCCACGGGTGATAGAACGACACAAGCGCAAACCCAACAGCGGTTTGCAATACCAGTGCGAAACCATCCAGCATGATGAAGGGAATGTTCTTTTGCAGAAGTAAGATTTCGAAGTATCGATTGCTGGAGCCGGCGTAAGGGCCCTTAAATTGATCCTTAGGTGATGCCATGACCTTGAAGCTAATTTCACTGGTCAATCTGGCAAAGATTCGCCGCTCGTAAAGCTCGACGACCCACATTCGAATTGCACTCAGAACGCCCGAAGTTAGCAAGATAAGGAACAGGGAAAACGCTAAGACAAGTACGGCTCGGAAGGATCCGATATTGACGATGGTATTAATCAAGTATTGCACAGCTGCTGGCACCGCTAGGGTGAGAAGACTGATGCCAATGCCATAGATGATGATTACCCAAATAAAGTTGCGCTCTGGCCGCAAAATAGCGTGAAGCCAGTGTCGTGTGCGCGCGAGGTTGTCCTTGTCAGGTGTCACTTGAGCATTTCCCGTGGCGAGAAGTCTAAACCAATAGCGTCGTGGCGAAACAACAGGTCTTTAGTGCTGCATGCCGCACCGGATATCTACGTGGGAGCGGTCATTTGTGTTTTCAATATATTTGTTACTTTTCACATCAAATGGGTGGACTGGGTGTGGATTCTTTATTTATGGATAAGTCCTGATAACCGACGCTTCTGAGTGACACCTTTGTCGGATTAATGGCTCGATGTTGTCTTTATTTAGTCAAAGTGTGACTTAAGCGCAAAAATAAAATAGGCGCGGTGTTAACGTGCCAGTGGGCAAGCGGTTTAGCCCGATAAATAAACAACAAAAAAAGAGGGACGTAAAAATGAAAAATCTAAGCAAAATCGTGGGTTCACTGCTGGTGTGTTTTTCTGTCGGCGTTCAGGCCGAGCCAGTTATGAGCTTAGTTACCGTGAACACGAACGATCCGGCAGGTTACTCAGCGTGGGCGAAAACCAACGCTGCCGCCATTAGTAAAGCTAATGGTGCTATGGCAATGGGCCTTTGTTCGCCAACTTCTGGTGCTCAAAAAATGGGGGACCACTACCTTTGGTCGTTTTTTGATTCACAGGAGAGCCTCTGGAGCGCTGATCCAATGAATCCTGTATCCCGAAAGGCAATCGCAAATATGAATGTCGAGCGAGAAGTTCGTACCTGGGACAACTGGCGTATAGTGCGAGCCGCTGAGCTTACAGAGAAAGGTTACTACTACAACTTATACGTCAAAACGGACAACCCAGCGGGATACGTCTCGGTCGTAGACCAACTTCACGCCGAGATGAAAAAGCGTGGCTATGATGTCTCTATGCAAGTTTTCATGGGAGACACAGGTGAAACGGCAGGCATGATCATGACCTCATTTGGTGCCGCAAATGCTGCCGAGGTGGGTCGTATGCTAGATGCCCGCAATGAGCCATGGGTGAGCAAAATCATCGCCAAGGTAGAGGGAAAGCGCGAGATGGTCCACGGGTTTTCAATGATGTGCGAAACCTACTACGCGGCAGAAATGTAGCTTGTAGCGAGTGACTGTAATGCAGCCCCGACTTCCGGGGCTTTTTTGTGCTTAACGTCTATGATTAATGTTGTTATTTGACCACGGTCTGCGAAGTTCCAGCACCACCTTGCAAGGGTGACCAGTGCGCAGCTTTGATGCGCCACATACCGTCCTCTTTTACGAAGGCCTGTGTTACGCGTGTACGGTAGTTTGGTACTGCGGGTAGCCCCGTGGGCTTCATAGAAGCCTCTTGGTAGTAGTGGGCAATAGCCGCTTTGCCTTCAACGAGAACGACGACTTCGATATGTTTTACAGATCCATTGAAAGCCTCAAAGGTATTGCCACCGCTCTCTCGTGAAATGCTATTGAGCAGACCACCGCTCGAGAAGAATTCCTTTGAACCTTCCTTAGAGATACGAGACGGGTCCTGAGATAAATTGGCGTTGGTGTGAGCTATGCTTGCCTCGACCACGTCACGAATCTCCTGCTGTGTATCCGCGAGAGCGGGGGTGGCGATAATTGTGGCAAGAATGGCCACAAGCTGTTTTGTTTTCTTCATGGTGATTGCCTCTTAATAAAAAAAGTAGGCGCCGTGATGGACGCCTACGTTTGAGCAACTGCTGTGTGATTACTCTGCTTTGGTGCTGCCGCCAACGGGCTGTATTGCCCAAACGCGCGGGTTGTCACACTCAACCAATGAGCCGTCACCCCATATACCTCTGAACTCGCTCCAATCGAGAGTGCCCATCTTTTCGACCGCAGCGCCTCTTTCTGCCAATGATGCTGTTACCCACACATCGTAGTAGGTGACGTCGCTCTCTCTAGCGTCACCCACGCGGGGTATCCAGACATAATTTCCGCCAGCAATTTCGTTCTTATCGAACCATTTCATTGTCTCTGTTTGTGCGCGATAGAGCTGGCCCCAAACGACATCATCCTTCGCGGTGCAAGAGCGCACTTGCATGAAGGCAGGCTTGCCCATGCCGTCAAAGGGTCTGCGTTCTAGGGTTCGCCAGAATGAGTGAGCATTGCAGGTTGACACTGCGTCGAACTTAGCTTGGAGTTTCTGACCTTTCGCAATCCACTCGTCAGCGACGGTTCCCAACGCGGCTTGGTCTTTGGAAAAGCCGACCCAAATAAAGTCCATTGGGTGATCACTGCTAGTGGCGAGATAAGGTGTCATAACACCTGCTTGATAGGTCTCGGAAAAATTCTTTTCCGCAAATTCTCGCCACTCATCGGCGACTTTCATTAAGTCGGACATGTCCTTGCCGTCGTTCAAATTACAGGCGAAAAACTCCATCGCTCTGCTGTGGTGATCAGCATTTGCTGGAATTGAAAAGGCGCTGAACACAAATGCTACCGCTATGAGTATCTTTTTCATGTTTGTAAATCCTTTGGTTTCTTTAATTTGAATATTTACCTCGGGGTCATACCGCTCCCATTGCCACGCTAGCATGTCAAATTTTTGTTCAGGTTACGGATTTGTGAATAATTTATGGTCGCTTAAATAGGGAGTTAGGTTGGAGCCTAGATCCGCGCGCTGTTTTCATAACTGGGTCGGCCCTCACTTATCGCGCGCAGTCGTTATGTGGGTATCATTGGGTAGAAGAAAAGGACGGTACTTATGCTTGCGGACGAAAGACTAGGCCCTATCAAACAGTGGGGATTTTTGGTGAAAGACCTAGATGAGGCCATGGCGTCATGGGTCAAGGACCTCGGCGTGGGACCTTGGTGGGGCTATCGCAATGTGCCCGCTAAGGCGTATGTTGACGGTGAGGAGAGCGATATCGTCATGAGCGTTGGATTAGCCTACCACCAAGGTATGCAGATCGAACTCATCCAACAGACTAACGATGCGACGTCGCCCTACAGTTATTTCTACCGCGACAGTGAGGATGCTCAGGTACTTCAGCAAATTGCCTACATGGTACCTGACGTTTCAGCTGCAGTAGCGGACTGCATGGAACGAGGAATGTACGAAATTGGGCGAATAGCGCCTATGCCGGGACTCGAATACATCTACATGAGCTCACCTGCTCTCAAAGGTCTGGCTATCGAGCTCATGCCTCACGATCAAGGGTTCTTGGACGAATACGAGCGCTGCGCAAAAGAGGCAGAAACGTGGGATGGGTCCGACCCTTACAGACTTATCACGTTTTAGCCCCGAAACCGGTTTAAGCTACACAAATCAATGCTTATTTAGGCGACCACTGATAGAGGCGGGTAGTGTTGACCTCGAGGAGGCGGCAAAAACAAATGGATTAGCGGCAATGATGCTGCGGTACGGTGAAGGAAAAGACCTGAGCCGCCCTAGTCCGTTGGTAACGGCTGAGGGCGTCCCGTTCATTGTCGCTACACTTGAGAGTATCGAAAAACAGCACGGCACAGTGGAGGCTTATCTAACCACTGAGTTAGGTCTGAGCGGCGGTGATCTGATGAAGTTAAAGGGTCTCTACGTCAAATTACCCTGCGCGTTCCTTCCCCGGTGAAGTGCCGGTAGAGCGTAATTTTTTTTGTCTGATCACTTTGCTGCGAATCTATGCCGGCGAATCGTTTTGATCGCCGGATCTTTGCGACATACCCGGTAGTCGATTGATTTTCTCGAGTACTTGCGGCCCTTTACTCTAAGGCGTGTTTCTTGTGTTTTTCTGCTGTCGAAGGTGTCGTCAGTGGTCGAGATGTATTGCCTTTTCGAGCGCAAAAGAACTTCACGTAAGCGTCATTAAAAATTCACTAATTTGATCAAAAGCTGACTTGTTCGTGAGTTGTAATTGGCGCGCGGAGTGCATTCGTGTGCCTCCGTTTTCCCGTAGTCGATACAGAGAAAAAATTAACTTCATCGGAGAGTATATGAACACACGTATAAAAGTGAGCACCCTCGCGCTTGCAGTAGCGGCAGCATCACACGTTACAGCTCAAGAGGGCGGCGAGCAGATAGAGGAAGTCATCGTAGTTTCGCAAGCCACAACCTTCGCAAATACTGTGGTGTCCGACAGCATGAAGCTCCAAAACTCAGCCATTACCAGTATTAACGATCTAATAGACAACTTGCCAGGTGTATCAGTTCAGGAGGGCGATGCCTTTGGTTTTGATGATTGGTCGACAGCTATTGCTGTGCGAGGCTTTCAAACCAACCTCGCTGAGCAACAAGTTGGTAGCACAATCGACGGCCTGCCAAATGGAAACTCTAACTACGGCGGCGGCTCCAAAGCCAACCGTTATATTGATACTGCAAACCTAGATAATATCGAAGTGTCTCAGGGTACAGCGGATATTTCTTCGCGATCACTTGAGTCGCTTGGCGGAACTTTGAACTACATCACGCAGAACCCCGAGGACGAGCAACGCACACGCTTTCAATACGTAACGGGACAGTTCGAGTCCGAGCGAATCTATGCCCGCTACGACTCTGGGCTCGTTGGTGAATCTACGCGGTTCTTCGTGTCATTTTCGCATCAAGAAGCGACAGACTGGATGGAAGGTTCCGCTCAAAATACGAGAGACCACGCCGCGTTTAAAATCGTCTCTGGCGATGACGATCTGATGTTTACTGGATACGTTTCATACGACGATATTCATGAAGACAACTACCAACGCGTCTACTCAAAGGCGGATTTTGAGGAATACCCGCAGTGGGACCAGTTGATAGGTGAGTGGACAGACGTCCCTTACGTTAATCAGGCCTACCGACGTGGTTGGTCAACCAATCGTGAAAATCTATTTGCCTACGGTAAAGCGAACTGGATGGCGTCAGAATCTATCGACATTGAAGCGGCGGTCTACTACCACCGCAACCAAGGTCGCGGTGACTGGATCCCTCCCTATCTCGTTGATGTCGTTGATGATGGAGCTGGAAATCCGCAGTCAGAGTTTTTCGATGCTAGCGTCTCTGGAGGCAGTGCCCTCGGTCGTATCTACTTTGTTGATGGGAATGGTGTAGCGTTGGCTCCGCGTGATGGTTGTGTTTCGTCAATCACGTTCCCTTACGGCGGAGCAGGTGCTGCTTATGACCCAGCATGCTACGACGCGGGTGCGGTTCCTGTTCAGTCGTTTAGACACTCGCACTATGGAAAGGATCGTTTTGGCTTCACTGCGGACGTCACTTGGAATACATCGGAATCAAATGTCGTTCGTGCAGGATTTTGGTACGAAGATGGTACTCGGGATGAGTATCGCGACTGGCACAAGCTGGTAGACGCTAGATTGGGCATTGAATTTGAGAATCCCGCCTACTGGGTTCAGTACGATCGTGAATACCCACAAGACGTGATGAAGTGGTACGTAGAAGATTCATTGACTTTGGGTAACTTGACTTTGAGCGTGGGTGCAAACCAGTTCTTGGTGGAGGTTTCACGTAATGACCTCTTCGGCGAGAGCATTGACACCACAGTTGACTCTGACTCTGATGTTCTGTTCTCGGGTGGTTTCGTTTACGACACTCAAGTGGCAGGATTGAGCGTGTTCGGTGGATATGCCGAAAACTTCAAATCAATCTCGGACAACATCCTCGAGCGTGAGTCAGCTGACCTAAGCAATATCGAGCCAGAGACGTCAGAAAATATGGAGTTAGGTCTTCGCTATCAGGGCGATCAGATGTATCTGACTGCAACTTATTTTGACTCTGACTTTGAGAACCGCATCATCTTCCTAGCACCTGGTAGCAGTGCTGGCAACGACTACCTAATCGGTACCAATGGCACCTACTTCAACGCGGGTGGTATCGAGTCGTCCGGTTTTGAGTTCTCAGCTACGGTTGATATCAATGAGCAATGGTCGATGTATGGCGCTTACACGCTACTCGATGCAACTTACAAGGGAACGGGCGATGAAGGTGCTGATGCTGCAAACGGCATTTTCTCTGGCAACGACGTCACAGGCATCGCTGACAGCATGTGGGTTTTGAGTGCTGATTACACGACTGAGCTATTTACGGCTGGTTTCAGCGCAAAGAGCACTGGATCGCGTGCGGTTAATACGGCAAACACGTGGTTTACTGATGAGTACGTGCTCGTGGACGCCTATTTGTCAATTGCAGGTGAAGACTTAGCTGAAGACCTACGAGGCTGGCGGATTCACGCTCAGGTCCACAACCTCACTGGCGAAGAATACGAGGGTGTTGTGAGCTCAAACGCGATCTGGTTGGGTGCTCCTCGAACGGCAACCGTCGGCTTTACAGTAGATTTCTAAGCCGTTGTAATTTGCGGTAATGGACAAGGGAGGCATTGCCTCCCTTTTTTATTTAGCTAAAGGCGACTGTATTCCCGGTTCTTACGATCCGCTTGGATTTCACCGTCGTCACGTTCCATGTGCTTTCAGTCACTGTACTTACAGCCACGTAGTCTGCTTTTAGTTCGTCTCTAGAGACAGTCAGTCTTACGTAGCCTTGATACATGTTTGATGTCCAGACGATATCAGGTGCCTGATCAATAAGGGCTTGGTCGATGCGTGACGCTGTGTCTTCATCAAAACCTTGTTCTATGAAATCACCGGGTGAGGTGATTCCAGAAGTCCCGATTTCTACCCCCATTGAATGCATTTCGTTATCCCGGAGTGTATTAGCCCAGAAGCTGTGACTATCTCCGGTCATGACGACTAGATCTTGAACGCCTAAGTCACGACACTGGTCATATAGCCGCTGTCGAGCCCATGGGTAGCCATCCCAGGTATCCAGATAAAGCGGTAAGTTATATTTTCCCTTCCAGACTAAATCTGCTGAGGTGCCGGGCACGACACTTTCAGAATTGGGCATTGAGATGCCCATTGCGCTTATGTCCGGCGTTGGTGTTTTTGCCATTGGGATCGCGTTACCAATCAGGCGCCAGGCGGTATCTGATTCCTTCGACTTTAAGAGCGCCTCGCCAAGAAACTGCTCCATGTCGGTGGACAACATAGTACGCTCTGGCGCTTCTAAAATGTCCTTTTCAAATCGGCGCGCATCCTCGACGGATTTTATTGCATCGATATGATCAGCGTAGTTGATTTGCTCACTTCTGCCGGTATGCCGAGACTCGAGTGTTACTAATGTTGCAAGATCGCCAAACTGATAAGTCCGCCAAAATTGCTTGCGGTCCATGCCGATTTTCGGGTCTCGCAGGGGCATCCACTCGTAATAGGCCTGTATGGCGTTATTTCGTCTGTCTCGCCATGGACCTTCTTCTGGTGATTGGTGATTTTGTGCACCGCCAATCCATGGATTGTTTGCGCTCTCGTGGTCATCCCATACGAGCAATAGAGGCTTTGAGGCATGCATCAGTTTAGAACCATGGTCTGATTTATATTGTGCATGGCGCTCTCTATAGTCATTAAGGGAGATGATCTCATTTAAAGGCCTGTGAGCACGATTGATACGTAACGCTGTTTCGGCCCCCCAGCCAGCGGCCCCATACTCATAAATGTAGTCTCCTAGGTGCAGTACTACGTCGATGTCGTCATCTTCAGCAATCGCTTCATAGGCATTGAAAAAACCAAAAGCAAAGTTCGAGCAAGATGCCAGCGCTATACCTAATTTGTTGAGGGATCCACTGGGCAGCGTCATAGTTTTGCCTTTATCTGAAGTCCACTTGCCGCTG
>CBFHHL010000059.1:0-16250 GCA_965655685.1 Luminiphilus sp. | reverse complement strand
GCTTGACAGTGAGGGCGAGGTGGTCGCTGAATCTGATGCTAGCGAATTGACAGAGACCGCTGTCTGCAAAGCGTTGGGTAAATTTGTCGGTGACATCGAACAGGTACCACCCATGTACTCCGCGTTGAAAGTCGATGGTCAGCCGTTATACAAGCTTGCGAGAGAGGGCAAGGAGGTTGAGCGAAAAAGCCGGTCTGTGTCTATCCGGTCGATTGATTTGCGCCGATTTCAACCGGGTGCGCGCGCAGAGGCGACGGTTGATGTCCTCTGTAGCAAAGGCACCTACATTAGAACGCTATCTGAGGATGTGGCAGTATCACTGGGCTTCCCGGGCCATATGAGCGCTTTGAGGCGAACGGCGACAGGTCCGTTTAGCTTGGCGCAGGCTATTAGCCTAGATAAGTTGGCGCAACTGGCTGACGCGGAGGGGGCAGAGGCGCTCGATCATTTTTTGCTCGATCCCGAGTTGGCAGTGGGTCATCTGCCACGCGTGGAAGTCACCAATTCTGCGGCTTTCTACCTAAAACAAGGACAGGCAGTAGTAGTGCGAAATGCGCCGCTAAATGGTATGGTGCGCGTCGCTGAAGCGTCAGGTTCGTTTTTGGGCATCGGAGAAATGCTCGATGATGGCCGTGTCGCTCCGAAACGACTGTTTGTTGACAGTCATTAATCAACCCCCCTGTAAACCTGCACGGGTGGGCGTCGAGTAACGCAGGTTGGAGAAATACCATGGCACTAGATGCAGCACGAAAAGCTCAAATCGTAGACGACTACAAGCAGTCAGAAGGTGACACAGGTTCACCTGAAGTTCAGGTCGCTTTGTTGACCGCAAATATTGAGCAATTACAGCAGCACTTTAAAGAGCATGCGCAGGATCACCATTCACGTCGTGGTCTGATTCGCATGGTTAACCAGCGCCGTAAACTGTTGGATTACTTGAAGCGCAAGGACACCAGTCGATACGCATCACTGATTAAGCGTCTTGGCTTGCGCCGATAAAAACGACTTAGGGCCGGCTTTATGCCGGCCAATTTATTTTGGAGATAGTTAAGTGAATGTAGTTACAAAAACCTTCCAGTACGGTGGCCAAGAGGTCACGCTGGAAACTGGTCGCATTGCGCGCCAGGCCTCTGGCGCCGTTATGGTGACCATGGGCACAACGTCTGTGCTTTGCACGGTCGTAGCTGAACAAAAAGAGAAGCCAGGACAGGCGTTCTTCCCATTGTCGGTTCATTACATCGAGAAAGCCTATTCCGTTGGCAAGATTCCCGGTGGCTTTTTTAAGCGTGAGGGTCGACCCAGTGAGAAAGAAACGCTGACATCGCGTCTAATCGATCGTCCTATCCGCCCGTTGTTTGCTGATGGCTTTATGAACGAAGTGCAGGTTGTCTGCACAGTTATGTCGGCGGATTTAGATACTGACCCAGATATCCCGGCAATGATCGGTACATCAGCAGCATTAGCAATTTCTGGATGCCCCTTTAATGGCCCCATCGGTGGTGCGCGTGTTGGTTTCACCGAAGCTGACGGTTACCTGCTCAATCCCGGTTATGCGGCACTGAAGCAAAGCAAGCTTGACATGGTCGTTGCGGGTACCCGTGATGCTGTGCTGATGGTTGAATCAGAAGCAAAGGAGTTGTCCGAAGATCAGATGTTGGGTGCGGTACTATTCGCTCACCAAGAGATGCAAACCGTCATTAAAGCCATCGACGATCTCGTCGAAGAAGCGGGTAAGCCACGCTGGGATTGGTCAGCTGCAGAGGTCAACGAAGAGCTGCGTGCACAAGTTGAAGCAGCTGCTGGTGCTGATTTGGGTGAAGCTTATCGCATCACTGAGAAAGCCGCGCGCTACGAGCGTGTAGGTCAGGTTCGCGATGCAATCGTCGAGCAGCTCGCAACAGAAGATGGTCCCTCACCAGACGATGTCAAAGACGAATTTAAGGCGCTTGAGAAGCGCATCGTTCGTCAGCGTATCCTTGCGGGCGAGCCTCGTATTGATGGTCGTGATGGTCGCACAGTACGTCAGATTGCTTGCGAGGTTGACGTACTCGACAATGCTCACGGCTCTTCGCTGTTTACTCGTGGCGAAACTCAGGCAATTGGTGCGGTAACACTCGGTTCGACTCGTGATGCGCAAATTATCGATGCGCTGGAAGGTGAGCGTCGAGACCCCTTCATGCTCCACTATAACTTCCCTCCCTATTCCGTGGGCGAGGCGGGTCGTATTGGTGCGACAGGTCGTCGTGAAATCGGCCACGGTCGTCTTGCCCGTCGTGGTTTGGCAGCTGTACTGCCAACCGAAGACGAGTTCCCTTACACCATCCGAGTGGTGTCAGAGATTACTGAATCAAATGGTTCTAGCTCAATGGCCTCTGTCTGTGTTGGTTCACTGGCAATGATGGCTGCGGGCGTCCCCTTGAAGGCACCTGTTGCAGGTATTGCTATGGGTCTGGTTAAAGAAGGAAATCAGTTTGCAGTATTGACTGACATCCTTGGCGATGAAGACCACCTCGGCGATATGGACTTCAAGGTGGCTGGTACCGCTGAAGGTGTTACTGCGCTTCAGATGGATATCAAAATCGAAGGAATCAACGAGCAGATTATGGAAGTTGCGCTGGAGCAGGCTCTACACGCGCGATTGCATATTCTCGGTCAGATGAATGCAGTGCTTGATTCTGCGCGTGAAATCACATCTGAAAACGCTCCTAGCATGGTTACGCTGAAGGTAGATTCCGACAAGATCCGAGACATTATCGGCAAGGGCGGCGCGATGATTCGTCAGATTACCGAAGAGTCTGGCGCAACCGTCGACATCAACGATGATGGCACAGTAAAAGTTTTTGGTCAGAATCAGGGAGCGCGCGACGCTGCGGTTGATATGATCATGGCGATTACAGCAGAAGCTGAGGTTGGTGCAGTTTACACGGGCAAGGTGGCACGTATCGTTGACTTCGGTGCCTTCATCACCATTCTTCCTGGCAAAGACGGTTTGCTACACATTTCTCAAATCGCCAATGAGCGTGTTGAAAATGTGAGTGATTATCTGACCGAAGGCCAAGAGGTAACGGTTAAGTGTCTCGACGTAGACCAGCGCGGTCGTATCAAGCTCTCTATTAAAGAGTTGCTTGAAGGCGAGGGTGACGACTCAGCTGACGCTGAGGAAGTTGCGGACGAAGCAACTGCTGTAGCTATGGAAGCTGAAACTGTAGAAACGGCAACGGAAGCTACAGAAGCAGAAGTTGAGGCGGAAGCTGTGGAAGAGGCAACGGAAGCTGAGGTTGTAGAAGAGACGCTAGAAGAGACGACTGCAGACGAAGCTATCACTGATGAAGCAGATGAGTCGGCTGACGAAGCTTCTGACGACGAGGAAGCAAAGTAAAATTTCGATAGCGACTATATCGTTTGCACACAAAAAGGCCCGCACGAGCGGGCCTTTTTTTGTAGTCAGATTTTGTAATTCGGTCTTGCTTTGGTTTGAGGATGGGTTTGTCTAAGGGCCTACGCTCTTCTTGATTTCGAGGTTTTCGACTCGTGCTTTATGCTCTTCATGTTACAAGCCGAAACCCTGCAGTCAGAGCCGCAGTAAGGTACCGCCTGAGTGGGTGCAGGCTCCAAAGTTCAGCCACCCTAATAAGCGCTTCCCCACTGGGTTCCGCTAGCTTTGCTCTCTGCCTGCGACCAATTGTTCAACAACCGAAGGGTCCGCTAGTGTGGATGTGTCTCCCAGACTGTCGAGTTCATTTTCGGCAATCTTCCGTAATATTCGCCGCATAATTTTTCCCGAGCGTGTTTTAGGCAGGCCCGGGGCCCACTGAATTACGTCAGGCTTCGCAATAGGGCCGATTTCTCTAACGCACAACTGTACAAGTTCCGCTCTTAGCTCGGGACTGTCCTCAATACCTGTAATGGGTGTGACGTAACAATAGATGCCTTGACCCTTGATCGGATGGGGATAGCCAACAACTGCTGCTTCAGAGATGTCGTTATGTAAGACAAGCGCGCTTTCCACTTCTGCTGTGCCCATGCGGTGGCCCGAGACATTCAGCACATCATCGACGCGTCCCGTGATGCGGAGGTAGCCATCAGCATCGCGAAGCGCACCATCCCCTGTGAAATAGTAGCCTGCATAGGTTGAAAAGTAGGTGTCTATGAGGCGCTGGTGGTCACCATAGACAGTTCTTATTTGACCCGGCCAAGAACGCTTGATGACCAGATAGCCCGATCCCTCGCCCTCGATTTCTTGGCCCTGCTCGTCCAATAAGGCAGGTTCGACACCAAAATAGGGGAAACTCGCGTAGCCTGGTTTCATAGCGTGCGCTGATGGCATTGGCGTAATCATCATGGCGCCCGTTTCTGTCTGCCACCAACTGTCGATTATTGGACATCGGCTGTCACCGACCACGCGGTGGTACCACTCCCAGGCTTCAGGGTTGATTGGCTCACCGACAGATCCAATGATTCTAAGGCTCTTGCGTGAATACTTTGTAACCAGGTCGTCGCCCAGCGCGTGTAGCGCTCGAATGGCGGTCGGTGCGGTGAAGAATGTATTGATTTGATGTTTGTCGATGACTTCCCAGCAACGACCACCATCGGGGTAAGTAGGAACGCCCTCGAACATGACTGTCGTTGCACCATTGGCTAGCGGGCCGTAGACAATGTACGAGTGGCCGGTCACCCAGCCTACGTCCGCTGTACACCAAAAAACCTCGCCCTCACGATAGTCAAACACGTACTTAAAGGTGCTTGCCGCCTGTAGAAGATAGCCGCCCGTGGTGTGCAGAACGCCTTTGGGTTTTCCTGTTGAACCAGATGTGTAGAGGATGAAGAGAGGCGCTTCACTGTCCATTGAGACAGGAGCGAATTCAGTGCTCGCTGCCGCGGTGCTTGCGCCATAGGCGATATCCCGCCCTTCCTCCCAGTGAATCTTGGCACCAGTGCGCTCGAGGACGACAACCGTATCGACGGATGGGCAGTGATTTAGTGCGGCATCTACACTGGTCTTCAGTGGTACAGTTTTGCCGCCACGCAAGCCCTCGTCCGCTGTGATTACCATACGGCAGGCTGCGTCATTTATTCGATCTTTAAGCGCTTCGGGGGAGAATCCGCCGAATACAACCGAGTGCACCGCACCAATGCGCGTGCAGGCGAGCATTGCGTAAGCCGCTTCGGGCACCATAGGCATGTAAATACAGATACGATCGCCGGCGCGAACCCCCCGGTCGTACATGACATTAGCGAGACGACACACCTCGTCTTTGAGTGCCTGATAGGTGATGTGCTTGTGCTCGTTCGGGTCGTCCCCCTCCCACAGAATCGCCGTTTGATCCGCTCGCTCGGGTAGATGACGATCGATACAGTTCACGGAGGCGTTTAACTTACCACCATCGAACCAGCGCGCGTGCCCCTTGTGCAAGTCGCTTTCGCAAACGGTATCCCAAGGCTTATCCCAGGTTAAAAACTCTGAGGCCTGATGACTCCAGAAAGTGTCAGGATCGTCGAGCGATTGCCGGTACATCGCCTGATATTTCTCAGGTGTTATGTGAGCGTCAGCAAAGTTTGCCGGAACGGGATAAATCGCCTCGTTAGACATGCAATGGATCCTTGTGGTTTTATCTGTGCGCGGCTGCAACAAATAGCAGTCATACACGCAATAATGCCGTATGTGTTCCTGCAGTGGAATAAAATGCGTTTGCAAAAGGGAGATCTCCAGCGAATGGCTGAGGCGAATAATGAAAACGCGCGCAGAGCTCAATTCTTAGCGCGAGTTCGAGGGCTGATGCTGAAGCTCTTGGTAATCTGGTTTGTCGTAAGCTTTGGCTTCGGCATACTCTTGGTCGAGCCCCTCAACGAGATTCGTTTGGGCGGATACAAGCTAGGATTCTGGTTTGCTCAACAGGGATCGATCTTTGTTTTTATTGCATTGATCTTCTATTTTGCGGCGGCGATGAGCCGATTGGAGCGCGAATATCGTCAATACAGTGAGGGGTCTGAATAATGAGCCTTACTGTATTAACGTACCTTGTGGTTGGTTTTACGTTCGCGCTGTATATCGGTATTGCGATAGCCACTCGAGCCTCTTCGACTAGAGACTTTTACGTGGCCGACGGCGGTGTGCACCCGATTGCTAACGGTATGGCAACCGCGGCTGACTGGATGTCTGCGGCCTCCTTCATTTCGATGGCAGGCCTGATCGCTCTGTCGTACAACGGCTACGGAGGCTCGGTTTTCCTCATGGGCTGGACCGGTGGGTACGTACTACTGGCACTGTTGATAGCACCCTATCTTCGAAAGTATGGGAAGTTCACGGTCCCTGACTTCATTGGCGAGCGCTATTACTCGGACACTGCGAGGGTGGTGGCGGTTATCTGCTTGATTCTCTGCTCGGTGACCTATGTGATTGGTCAGATGAAGGGTGTCGGCGTTGCGTTCTCTCGATTCCTGGAGACCGATTACGAAACGGGTCTGGGTATAGGCATGTTTATCGTTTTTTTCTACGCCGTTTTGGGAGGAATGAAGGGCATAACGTATACGCAAATTGCGCAGTACGTGGTGCTGATTACCGCTTACACCATTCCGGCAATTTTCATCAGTCTACAGTTAACCGGAAACCCGTTGCCACAGTTAGGGTTGGGATCGACCCTTGCTGGTACCGATATGTATCTTCTGGATAAACTCGATTTGATCTTGATCGACCTGGGGTTCCAGGAATATACGACAACGCTTCGTGGCAGCACCTTGAATATGCTGGCATTTACCGCCTCGTTAATGATCGGCACCGCAGGGCTTCCCCACGTCATTATCCGGTTCTTCACCGTGCCTAGCGTTGCGGCGGCTCGCAGATCCGCAGGCTGGGCGCTTGTCTTTATTGCTATTCTCTACACCACTGCGCCCGCGATTGCGGCAATGGCGAGATTGAACATCGTTAACACGATGCAGGCATCAGATGGTCAGGCGCTCTTCATTGAAGACAAGCCAGCTTGGTTTGAAAACTGGGAGCAAACCGGGCTGTTAAAGGTTGAGGATCTTAATGGTGACGGTCGCATCGAGTACACCGCAGACCCAGCCACTAATGAGTTAACAAAACTAGATAATGATATTTTGGTCTTGGCTAACCCTGAAATTGCGCAGCTCCCTAATTGGGTCATTGCGTTGGTTGCTGCGGGTGGTTTGGCGGCCGCCTTATCTACCGCGGCCGGGCTCCTACTCGCTATCTCAAGTGCCATTTCGCATGACTTACTTAAGAGTACTTATATGCCTACCATTTCTGAGCGTTCTGAACTCAGAGCCTCTCGAATTGCGATGGCAGTAGCGGTACTTGGTGCGGGGTACTTAGGGCTCAACCCGCCCGGCTTTGCCGCGGGAACGGTAGCCTTAGCCTTTGGGCTTGCAGCCTCCTCTCTCTTTCCCGCACTGCTGATGGGGATCTTCGCCGGTAGAATCAGCCGCGAGGGTGCGGTGGCAGGTATGCTTGCTGGCATTTCTGTAACGTTGCTATACGTCTTCCAGCACAAAGGCATCATGTTTATTCCCGGTACGAGCTTCTTGGGTGATATGTCGCCGAATTGGTTCTTCGGAATCGAGCCAAATGCCTTTGGTATTGTTGGCGCGGCCGTCAACTTCACGGTAGCATTCATCGTAAGTCGAGTGACAGCACCTCCGCCAAGGGAAGTTCAGGAGCTGCTCGATTTCCTTCATGAGCCGGGGAATGCCGAGTGACGCTGTGTTCGTTGCTGTAGTGCCGGTCTGCGATTGAGGCGCGTCTTAAAGACCATCAGCGAGAGCGTATCAGTCGGTTATCTATTAGCCGCGTTTTACCCAAGTAAACCGCGCCGAACAGTGCGACATCATCATCGGCTGACATTGCGGTGGAGAGGTCAAAGGTCTTTCGCGCCTCGAGGTAATCAATCTTAAAGCTTTGGCTAATCAGCGCCGTGCGGGCAGCGTTCAAGGCGGTTTCAATCGCGCCAGGATTATTTGCGATTGCCTCCGCACAGTCTGCTAGAACCTGCGAGAAGCGTGGTGCCAATTCGCGTTCACGAGGCGTGAGGTAGCCATTTCTGGAGCTCATAGCAAGCCCATCCGTTTCTCGTATTGTAGGCACCGTTACGATTTCTGTAGGGAGTAGAAGGTCGCGAACCATTTTCTTGATGATAAGAACTTGCTGCAGATCCTTTGCGCCGAAAACAGCGACGTCGGGTTGTACCGCCCCAAATAGTTTACTGACAACGGTGGTGACACCCTTGAAATGACCGGGTCGGGACGCACCGCAGAGAACATCGGTTAATCCAGGTACATCAACCGAGGTGTGGTATTCGACACCCTCTGGATAGATATCGTCGATGGTAGGTGTGAAAACTGCGGTAGTGCCTGCGGCGTCTAGCTTTTCTAAGTCGGCCACCAGGGTACGGGGGTAGGCGTCAAGGTCTTCGTTTTCACCAAACTGCATGGGGTTTACAAAAATTGAAGCGACAACAATGTCGCCATTGATTTTTGCTTGATCAATCAGCGAGATGTGTCCGGCATGCAGATTTCCCATGGTGGGTGCGAAACTTACGCGCACTGGGTGTGGCACTGATTTGCGCCACGCCTGCATCGCCTCGATGCTGTCGAGAATTTCCATCTAGCGGTAGGTGTGTTCTGCCTGCGGGTAGGATCCGTCCTTCACCGCGTTCACAAAGTCCGCTATTGCCTCTTGCACGGTCCCAGCTTCCGTCATGAAGTTCTGCACGAACTTCGCTGGTTTCTCAGTGAGCCCTAGCAAGTCATGCAGTACCAGCACCTGCGCATCGGTCCCGGCCCCTGCACCGATACCGATCACGGGAATGTCTAGCTTGGAAGAGATGTCTGCGGCCAGGCTTTCGGGCACGCATTCAAGTAGCAGAATGCTTGCTCCCGCGTCCTGAATTTCTACCGCATCCGCCAGTATTGATTTAGCTTCTTTTGGCGTGCGTCCCATCACGCGATAACCCCCAAAGACGTTGACGGATTGAGGCGTTAATCCGAGGTGGGCACAGACCGGGATGCCACGTTGAACTAGCTGATGGATGGTTTCGCTGAGCCATGTTCCGCCTTCAAGCTTCACCATTTGTGCGCCTTTTTGCATCAGCTCCATACTCGCAGCAAGTGCCACATCGGGTGATGAATAAGTCATAAACGGAAGATCTGAGACGATCAGTGAGCGGGGCCGAGCCCGCGCTACACATTCAGTGTGATACACCATTGCTTCTAGTGACACAGGAACGGTTGTATCGTGACCCTGTAAGACCATCCCCAGCGAGTCACCCACGAGAATGCACTCTGCACCCGCTTCACTTACGAGGCGCGCGAACGTCGCGTCATAGGCTGTAACCATCACAAACTTTTCGCCCGCGGTCTTCATGGCTTCTAGTTTGCTAGTGGTAATTCGATCAGACATCGATGAAGGAGCTCCTTGGTGCTTCTTGTACTTACGTTAGTCGATTGAGGTTGGGTTGTAGTAATGCCGCCCGGCTTTGATGTCGAGAGCATAATCGACTAACTGTGCAAAATCTTCTTGCCGGTTCACTAAATCCAACTGATTGGCGTTAACAATGAGTAATGGCGCGGCATCGTAGTAAAGAAAGAACTCGCTGTATACCTCATTTAGCTCTTCAAGATACTGTCTGCTGATTGTGCGCTCTGAGGTGATACCTCTGCGATCAATTCTCTCTAGAAGGCGATCGACGGAAGCTTGTAGATAGATCACCAAGTCGGGGGTTGGGGCGTCCACTGTCATTTGGCCGTAAACTTTGCGGTATAGCTCAAATTCGTCGGGGTCTAAGTTGACTTGCGCAAAAATGGGGTCTTTGTCGATGAGAAAGTCGGCGATGCGCAGCGGTTTAAACATGTCCTGCTGTTTCAGATCGTCCATTTTTTGAACCCGTTGAAACAAGAAGAACAACTGAGTTGCCAAAGCGTTCTGCCGGCGGTTCTCATAGAACTTTGTTAAGAACGGGTTCTCGTGGGCTTCCTCGAGGAGTAACTGATAATCGAACAGCTCTGCCAGCCGTTTGGCCAGAGTGGTTTTGCCGACACCAATGGGGCCCTCAATAGCGATGTAGGGTTGGGGTGTTCGCCCTCGCAGATCGACAGGCGCTGTCGTTGACTCTATCACTTTACCTCCGCCCGTATTCACTTAATCAAGAACGGCGTCCTGATACAAAGTAAGCGCTTCAGCACTGAGCGCTTCGCGAAGGGTACCAAGTTCCGGAAGTCCCGGCACCTTGTGGTCCATCCCTAAAATGTCGATCATTGGTTGCACCACAAACAACCGGTTCCTTAAGCCGGGGTGGGGAATTGTCAAATTCGGTAGGTCAATTTTGCTGTCACCCAGTTGGATAATATCTAGATCAATACACCGTTCGCCCCAATGCCGGTTTTTCTCGCGCCCCATCGATTTTTCGATTTGCTGAAGAGCGCTCAGCAATGCGAGAGGTTCTCCAGCGAAGGCCCCCGACACAACCGCGTTAAAAAAGGGGGGTTGGTCCTGTGGCCCCATTGGCGGGGATTGGTAAATAGGGGATGCGTCGAGGACTCTGAACTCAGATAACGCCGCCAAGTACCCACGCGCTTCAATCAATCGTTGTATTGGGGCATCGATGTTTGAGCCGAGTGCGATGACAGCCAGAGTCATGAAGCGGGCTTACGCCGACGCGGTCGCCGACGTTTAGTGGGCAGTTCAGGTGCAGGCTGGCTTCCCACCACATCGGGGAACAGTAGTTGCTGTTCCTCCCAGAATTTCACCACTTCATTAAGCTCGCTGTCACGCTCGGCACGAAGAAGGAGTAGATCGAATGCGGCTCTAAAACGCCGTAAGGCCAGAATTGATTTAGCGCGTTTTGATGAGCGTTTGTCCAGCCGGGGCTGAAGATCCCAGATTTCTCTCATGGGAATCGAGAATCGTTTCGGAATAGAAACTCGTTCTAGTGACTTGCTCAAAATTTGCTGTCCCGCAGCGTCCACGGGCGAGCCTTCGATATTGCCTGCCCTGACAATTTCGTCACTTCGCAAGGCAACCGCCGGCCAGAGCATTGCTGCAAAAAGAAACGCCGGAGTCACGGGTTTACCTCTAGCGATCCGTCCATCAGTATTTTTCATGGCCTGATAAATTAGTTCGCGCGAGCCACTTAGGTGCAGCGCGTTAACCGCCTCTGGAAAGAGCGTCTCGAGCAAATCATGTCGGGTGAGTTGCTCGAATGTTGTTGTCGCATGCCCCGACATAAATAGCTTGATGGCTTCATCAAAGAGTCGCGCTGACGGGATCTCTGCCAGAAGGTGTCGACATTCAGTAATCGCTTCTTGGGTTGATGCATCGATATTGAAGCCAAGTTTGGCTGCGAACCTCGCCACTCTGAGCATGCGCACGGGGTCCTCGCGGTACCGTGTGGCGGGGTCACCAATGATACGAATAGTGCGCCGCTGGATATCCTCAAGGCCGTTGAGGTCATCGTAAATCAGGTTGTTTACGGGATCTAAATAAAGTGCATTGATCGTAAGATCGCGCCGAGCGGCGTCTTGATCAAGCGTGCCATAGACGTTGTCGCGTAAAAGTAATCCTTTATTACTTTTGGCCGCAATTTTAGAACTGTCTCCGTCGTGATGTCCGCGAAAAGTGGTAACTTCAATAATTTCACGACCCATCCGGACGTGAACTATTTGGAAGCGTCTTCCGATGACTCGGGCACCCCTGAAAAGCGCTACCACTTGCTCCGGCGTCGCATCGGTAGCCACATCAAAATCTTTGGGACGTTTCCCTAGGAGTAGATCTCTAACGGCACCACCAACGATGAAGGCGCTGTAGTCACTCTCGCGCAGACGAGCCACAACAGCGACAGCAGATTTTGAAAGTGCCGAGGCGTCTACCAGACTTTGAGCATCGATTTTATTCAATGTGCTTTTTCCAGCTGCAGAATCGCACAGTTTACCAAGTGATGCAGTTATGAGGGAAATAAAGAAACTGGGGGAAGTTGCCTTCCCCGCCCAGGTCCGTAGTGACACATATTATTTTTATTTGGCCGCTTATTCTTATTTTGGCTCTGTCCCAATTGTTGCATTTGCTGTGCCAGCAGAAAAAAGCCTTTAAAAAACAGCAGTTTAACTGATTTCTATCGAAGGGATACCGCCTGTCTGTGACAAAAGTGTTACGTAAATCAACTTTTGATTGTTACCGATCGGACCATTTTCATGTGAGGTGTGTACGCTGACGACAATGCCGGCGTGTCACGCAACACCACGTTTGCGCTTCCGGGGTAGATCAAAGCGTTGGCGCCTTTCCCACAAACATTTACGGCTGATCCCTAGTTTTTGAGCCAGCTCAGTCTCATTCATGGCATCCTGGTTCTCTAGGACAAAGCGCTGGAAGTAATCTTCCAGAGAGAGCTCTTCACTCACTGCATCATTAAGCCCCACATCATTGGCGTCCTGTCTTGCGACATCCGAGGCTCCATGGGTAAGGGCGTGAGGTGTTGCTTTAGTCGCCGTTAGCTGCCTCTTTCCTATTGTGGGTAAGCTTAGGTCGTCAATTGTTATTGTGTCTCCGTCGGACATCACCAGCGCTCTCTCGATCGTATGCTCAAGCTCTCGCACATTACCCGGCCAATTATGTGCGGTAAGCGCTTTGCGAGCTTCTTCACACAATTGTTTTTCCTCGCATTCAAGTCGCGAGGCGACGCGTTTAAGCAGCCAGTTGGTCAATCCATTAATATCATCGCCACGCTCACGTAAGGGCGGCAATTCAAGGCGTAGCACATTAATTCGATGGAAAAGGTCACGGCGAAACGCGTCAGTGTTTTCGAGCTCCAGCAAATTTCTATGCGTTGCACAGATTAGCCGCACATTCACGCTTGAGCTCTCGACCGAACCGATGCGGCGTATCTCTCCTTCCTGGATGAATCGCAGTAAACGTGCTTGCGCAGATTGGGGTAGCTCGCCAATCTCATCCAGAAAAAGTGTGCCGCCGTCTGCAGCTTCTATGAGGCCAACGCGCTGCGAATTTGCACCCGTAAAAGCACCCTTCTCGTAACCAAAAAGCTCAGACTCGATTAGGGTTTCCGGGATGGCCGCACAGTTGACCGAAATCAGGGGTTTATTTTTACGCTTGCTCGATTGATGGATGTGACGGGCAACGAGTTCCTTGCCCGTACCGGTCTCGCCGATAATCAGAACGGTGGAGCTTGCTTGTGCGGCCTTGTTGGCCATATTCATTAGTGTCCGCATCCCTTTCGATTTGCCGACATACGCCTCTACTGCTTGCGGTATGGCTTCAACAGCGGCTCTGCTTTCAGCACATCGAGATATGGCAGGCAACATTTCTCGGATAGAGGCTGGTTTCGCCCAATAGTCCTTTGCTCCGGCCTTCATTAAGTCTATCGCAGTGCGCAGTGACGCGTGTTGTGCATGAATAAGCACGGGCACCGGAGAAAGATCTTGGATGAGTTGAGCGGATCCCGTTTCATTCCTACCGGGATCGAGGATCGCGACATCGACTTTCTCTGTCGATTTGATGGCGCCTACTGCGGAAAACGGTGAGGCCTTTATTACCTTGAGACCTTCAGCGGTTAAGTCATCAGCGGTATGTGTCGCACTAATGGGATCATCATCTAGGAGTAGCACTGTCAGCATCGTGAGTCTCGATTACTTGAACGTCACCGAGGCTAACACGAACTAAAGCTATTGTGTCACCGGGGTAACATCGGTCGTGACGAAAAGTTACACATGAAACACTTTGATTCGCCCCAAATCCCAGTGCTCTGTGGCAAAAAGGAGTACCTCTGTGGGGGTCTTACAGGCGGCCACCGGACTTATTTGATTGAGGAACGCGAGGGCTAATCTCAAATTTTCGACCGGTCTTGTTGCGTCTATGGCGGGAGCACCGCTTTGCTTACTCAGCTTGTTACCTTGGGGGTCAGTTGCTAGGGGTAGATGTCCGTAACGTGGCGATGCTTTGCCGAGCGCTGCGTGAATAGCAGCCTGCTTGAAGGTTGAATCCAATAAGTCGCTGCCTCTGATGACGTGGGTATAACCCTCGTCGATGTCGTCCACGGCTGTTGCTAGTTGATAAGCGATTAAGCCATCTCGCCGCTTCACGATGAAATTTTCAGGCACGTCAGTGGGTGCTTGCCTTCCCAGTACCAGATCATCAAAGCCACTCATAGTCTCGCTTGTTAGCGTAAAGCGCAGGCTGCCCTCTTTGTATTGGCGACCCTTGCAGTCAGACTCACATTGACCTAAGGATCCGAGGGTTGCGCGTGTGCATTGACACACGAAGATCCGACCTTTGGCTAGTAAGTTTTGGATGTAGGACTCGTGGGCTTCCCTCCGATTGCTTTGCCTGATGACCCCGTTGTCCCAATACAAGCCATGTTGTTCGAGGCAATTGGGAATAGTCTCAAAACTCGAGGGGTCGTGTCTGGGCGGGTCAATATCGTCCAGGCGAACTTGCCAAACACCACTGTGGCACCGTGCATCAAGGTAACTTGCAAGCGCGGCAATAAGCGAGCCGAAATGGAGTGGGCCGGTTGGTGAGGGTGCGAACCGGCCTTTATACATAAGAAGGCAAATTCAGGAGCCTAGCTTAGCCTAGCTCCTGACGCTCCTTGATTTCGGCGAGCGTTTTGCAGTCAATGCATAGGGTTGCCGTTGGTCTTGCTTCAAGGCGTTGAATACCGATCTCGATACCACAGGCATCACAGTAGCCATAATCATCCATTGAGATACGCTCAAGGGTTCCGTCGATCTTCTTTATGAGCTTGCGCTCGCGATCTCGGGCGCGAAGCTCGAGGCTGAATTCTTCTTCCTGAGTTGCCCGATCCGCGGGATCCGGGAAATTAGCCGCCTCATCTTTCATGTGCCCGACCGTTTTGGTGACTTCATTCACCAGGTCTGATCGCCAACTCAGTAGCAACTGTCTGAAGTGCTCGAGTTGTTCATCGTTCATGTAGCTTTCGCCGCGAGAAGGCTTGTAGGGTTTGAAGTCGTCAAAGTTTTGGACTTCGCCTGCAGCTCTGGCTACCTTTGCGTTAACTTTTGCCTTTGGTGCGGCTTTTGCCTTAGCGGGTGTCTTTTTCGCTGCGGCCTTTGCCTTAGGGGCTGCCTTTGCGGCCGCTTTCTTTTTGGGGGCTGCCTTCGCCTTGGTAGGTGTTTTTGCTGCAGTTTCGTCCGCTGTTTCGGAGGATTTCTTCGTCGCCATGTTGGTGTCCGTTACGCCAAGTTGGGATAATTCGCAGTTGACCTGCGTAATTGGGCACGGGAAGCTATCAGAATTGTGAATCGTTTGCTAGCAGCTTTTTTAGCTGATGATAAATCGTCGTTACTAATGTGAAGATTTGATCTTAGGCTGGTTCGAAAAGTAGCTGTTTAGGGCGGCAAGCACCATTTTTAAGGACAGTCGATGTTCATTGAAAAGCCTTTAGTCACTTAAAAGGGATAGAGAGCACCTGAGTCCGATATGAATCGAAATGAATAGCAAAGTGATAATGACTTTGGGCTTAACCAGCGAACACATTATCGAAAGCGATAGTGGTGCGCTCATGAGTCGGTCTGCTGCAAGAGCATTCAGCGTTTTGCAGGCTCGCGCGGATCAAGCGGGCTTCCAGCTCTCTGTAGCCTCAGGTTTTCGGTCCTACCATCGGCAACTCGAAATTTTTGATGGCAAGTGGAACGGTGAGCGTACCGTACTGGACGATAACAATAGGCCCCTCGCGCGATTAGATTACACAGCCGAGGAATGGTTACACCGTATCCTGCGGTTTTCTGCGTTACCAGGTACCTCACGTCATCACTGGGGTACCGATATCGATATTTTCGATCCAACTCGCATACCTGAGGGCGAGTCGTTGCAACTCATCCCAAGTGAATATTGTAAGGGAGGTCTTTTCGAGGATTTGACTCAGTGGTTGGATGAGATCATTGCCAAAGACGACTGTGAAGGTTTCTTTCGACCCTATGATCGGGATTGCGGTGGCGTCTCAGAAGAGCCGTGGCATCTCAGTTTTGCACCTGCGGCGTCCGCGCGCAGACCATTTTTGACCGCAGATACTTTGCGAGAGTTGTGGTTGCGGGAGCCCAACTTACAACCCGCGGGTTACCAGGTTATCCTTCCTTTGCTGGATCAGCTGATTGAGCGCTACGTGGTATGAAATCGTTCTACCACCGATCGTCGAGAGAAAGCTTTTTCGGTACCAAATGTTTTTCGAGCGTCACGTAAAACGGTAGTCCATTAACATAGTCCGGAT
>CBFHHL010000058.1:0-25509 GCA_965655685.1 Luminiphilus sp. | reverse complement strand
GCCTACAGTGCTATGTATTGGCGAAACGTGACGGGCGCGATTTTAGCAGCAGCACTCTATTTGCCAGTCAGACCATCAAGACCCAGTCGCCCCGCTTTCAAGTTGCACATGATTCGCTCTGCACTGACTGCAGTCATGATGTACTGCTTCTTTTTTGGTCTCACCCGCGTTCCGCTCGCGCAAGCAATCGGACTCACCTTTATCGCGCCGATCATCGCCCTGTTTCTCGCCGCACCATTTTTGGGTGAGCGTATTGGTGCAAATTCGAAACTCTCAGCTCTTTTGGGCTTCGGTGGGGTCATGGTGGTCGTTGGTGGAGATCTCCTGAGCATGAACGCAGAGACTGACTTCTTGGGCGTTAGTGCCATGCTGGCTTTTGCGGTGATGTATGCCGTGAATTTAATCCTCCAGCGGAAGTTGGCACTTATCGCCAAACCTATGGAAATCACGTTTTATCAAAACGCCTTTGTACTGCTGTTCATCACACCCTTTGCGCCGTTCTTTCTGTTAATGCCCGCCAATGAATGGCAATGGGGAGGCGCAGTGCTGGCCGGATCAGCGGCCATCGGCTCGCTCATACTAATGTCGATCGCCTACCGTCGCGCTGAAGCGCAACGCCTTATCTCCGCGGAGTACACCGCGTTCGTATGGGCAGCCATGTTCGGAAGGTGGTTCTTTGGTGAAACAGTTACCGCGCAGACACTCTTAGGTACAGGTCTCATTATGGTTGGTTGTATGGTGGGTGCACACAGAGAAACAAGGTGACCAAAAGGGCCTAAAGCTAAACCGCCACTGTCATAGAATGAGTGAATGACACCCATGACAATCTTTAATCGCATTTTTCTATATGATGTGCGATCTCAAAACAGAACTTCACTCGTATAGGAAGCACGTTTAATTCACCCCAGTGAAGTTATGCGATTCGCAAGACTCGCACGGATGTCTATGAAAACTCAGGTAACAACAGTTTGCGATCTCGAGAAAGAACTACCACCGGATGCGCCGAATGCACCCGACTGGTTGGCAAGGGCTCTGCAGGTGCCCCGCGAAGAGGGATTCATCGAGTCACAAGGCTGCGACGTTCACTATTTCCGTTGGGGCAATCCGGAAAATCCACCGCTTCTTCTCCTTCATGGCTTTTTAGCGCACGCCCGTTGTATGGCCTTCATCGCACCATTCTTGGCCGAGAATTACCATGTGGTTGCTTACGACCTGACGGGCATGGGTGATTCCGGCGTTCGTGAGGAGTACCCCGACCCGGTACGCGCTGAGGAAGTTGTCGACGTCGCACAAAAAACAGGGCTGTTTGACCACACGCAAAAGCCCATTGTTATCGCGCACTCCTACGGCGGCCATGTTGGCATTGCGGCGATGAACGAACACCACGAATTATTCGGTGGCTTAATTATTTGTGACTTGATGGTCCTCCGGTTAGAGCGCCTTAAAGCCCACTTTGCTGGTGGCAGACCGATGCGTTCAGATACCAGCCGACCCAATAAGGTGTACCCGGATTACGCAGCCGCAAAGTCGCGCTTTGTACTCTCGCCCAACCAACCCTGTGGAGAGCCTTACCTCTTCGATTACATGGCCTATCACTCCTTAAAACAAGTTGAAGGCGGCTGGACCTGGAAATTCAGTACCAGTGTTTTCGATAGTGACTTCTCTCTGCGGGACCGCATTCTCAGGCAAGCCGAAGCTGTTGTTGCAGCCCCCGGGCGCAAGGCCTATATCTACGGTCAGGATAGCGCCCTTTTTGACGACGACTCTGCGGATTACGTGCGTGAAAAGGGCGGCACCGATATACCTTTCATCGGTATCCCCGGCGCTCGCCACCACTTAATGCTGGACAAACCAGTGGCGTTCGTGAGCGCTCTTCGGTCGGTGCTAGCCCTGTGGTCTATCAAGTAATAGCCTTATCAGCTAACACGAATGAGATTGAGCGACACTCACATTTTGTAAGTACCACGAATAAATACATTCGTTCCCTGAGCAGGTAATCGTTCCATAACGCCGATATCGGGATTGAGCGCTCGGTTGTATCCGCCTAAGTGAGGCGAGTATTTTTTGTCGAACAGATTTTCAACCCCTAGTGTCAATGTCAGATCCTGGGATATGCCCCACTCCGCACCCAAGTTGGCAACAGCATATCCTGCGGACTTGGACTCCCGGTTGACGGTGCTGACATTGCGTTGTGGACCGTAAACCTCGGTCTCAAAAGTCCACAATACAGAGGCCGCACGCATGGAAACCCAAAGGGTGGCGTTAATGGGTACGATACGGTATCGATTGTCACGGGTGTCACGTCGTTTTCCCCGCACATAGCTTAGAACACCGCCAATCTCCCAGTTCTCCGCTAACTGCCACCGCCAATCAGTATCGAATCCATATAAACGTGCATCGACATTAGTGAAAACCAACGGCAGTTGCCGATTGAGATTATTCATCGCATTCATCGCGGTGACAAATCTTACCGCGTTGCTGTCGACCTCTGAGGCAACACCCTGAATGTAATCGGAAATGTTATGAATGAAAAAGCGAGGCTGTATTGAAAAACCTGGCGAGCCATAGTCAAACCCAAGCTCTAGCTGTTGAGCTGTCTCTGGTGTTAACGTAATTGATCCGGTGTATAACTGCCCGTCAGCAAGACCGGCCGTGGCCTGTAAGGGTAACCAGAGATATCGCTCTTGATAGGATGGTGCTCGTTCTTTCTGTGCCACACCTAAGTAAAGTTTGAGGTCATCAGAAATCTCCCGATTCACCTTACCGAATACATCCACTAACACATCACTTTTGGATCGATTAGCGTCGTTGAATTGATCTCTTAGGGCAGACGCGGGTGGCATCATCATAGCCGGAGTACCGTTCACAGTACCCGAGTCGGTCTTAACCTTGTTTACACGAGCGCCCCACTCAACTTGGGTCGTGCGAGATATTGGGATCTCTTGCTCAACGTACGCTCCTAACACGCGGCGTTTAGCATTGTTAAAGTTGGTTACGAAGAAAGCATCATTGTTGGGGTTATCAATGTCGGACGTATGAACAGCCTCGAATCCATCAATGCCAAAACGCCACCTCGATTGATTTTTCGGTACTTCAACATCAATACGAAAACCAAGGTTATCCGTGACGGCGACGTTTCTGCGATACCTTCCAGCAACCGGGGGCGCAGGTCTTAAGTGGTAATTGGTCATGCCATGGTTGAGATCGCTGCCAAACACGCTCACTTCAAGCGAAAGGCTCTCGCTCGGCTCATATTTATACGAAACATCAAGCGTATTGCCGGTCACGTAATCAATATCCATAGGCAGCGCAGGTGTGCCAGAAAAGCCGGTATCGAGATGACCAAAATCAATTTGAACGCTATGGTCAGCCCATCGAAATCCATAGCCGATGTCATATTTCTCGCGCTCGTACTCAGTAGGATCGATAGTGCCTGATGCAAATGATGCATCCTCTCCTGACTGCAAAAGTATTGCCGCGCGGAATCTATTCGAATCATTGGCAGCTTGAATAGACGCATCAAGTTGATAGCCGCTATTCACAGACTGCGCACTTCCAGCGAACAAACCAGCCGTTTGCCAGACATTAGTGGAGGCGAAGTCTATTCTCCTCGTCTTTGCAACAACAAGTCCTCCTAGACTTTCTTGAGCAACGCTAACAGGCGAAATTCCCCTGTAAACAGTCAGCGACTCCAACTGGGCCGTCGCCGCATAAGAAATCGGTGGATCCATCCAATTGGGTCCTGCCGGTGCAAGAAAAGTATCGTCAAGCGCGACCGCTATTCGCGGCCCAAATAAGCCTCGAACCTGTGGAATACCTGTCAATGGTCCGTTGCGCGCAATATTGGCACCGGGCGCCTTTTTCATAAGCTCAGCAGGATCAGGCGATACTGATACAGCATCGACTAATTCGATGACTCTCGTATCATGCTGACCCACTGTCACGGTCTCTTCGATTAATTCGCTTGCTGACACACAAGTGCTCACCAGCAACACCGTTGCTGGTATGATAACATTTGATTTTTGTCTCCACTACCAGTGCTCTGCGACTCTGATCGCAAAGTGAAAAACTTAGCCTATTAGGGGAAACCTCTGAGAGGTTTGAAGCCTGGACAAGTGGGTGAGTGGTGGAGAGCGCGCGAGCGGACCGATCCAGCGAGCACTTGTCAGGATCGTTTGCAGGTCAACGCCTTCGATCCTCGGAATTCGCGTTGGAAGCGTCGAAACGACGCTTAACGCTAATATGAAGTGCTTAAATGTGCTCGAAATTTCGCAAGAGAGAGCATTGGACGCGGGTGCACTACCGGTATGTGACGTGTGATGCCCTTCTGAATCGGGCACATGACCGTCATGAGCGATTGGCTCTTCTCTTTCGGAGCAATAAGTTGCAACCAAGTGTTACTGGCGGTGTCGCTAGGACAGAGTGCGAAAGGCGCTCCCGATCCTAGTGACGCGTGCATGAAGCCCTGAGGCAAAATCGCAGAGCTGAACGTGAAACTGATGAGGCCAGCTAAAGTTAGCCACCTACCCCACCAAGCTTGTTTTCCTCTCACACCCAACTCAGAGCTCCGGTCTTCCCCGTACAGGAGAACAGCGTTTATACCTAATTACAGCCCTTGGGCATATTCAAAGCACATATGGAGCGAAGACCCAAGGGTATGTAACGTATGTGCCACCCTATTTTTGGTACCTAACCCACCTATTACTGCAGACGTATTCGGACCTCTTGCTGGATGAAATTTGCAAAGTCATCGACGGACATTGTGCCAAGATCGTCACCCTTTTGGGTCCTGACAGCGATCTCTCCATTTTCCATCTCACGGTGACCAGCCACTAGCAGATAAGGCGTGGCTTGCAGCGTGTGCTCTCGGATCTTAAAACCAATCTTCTCGTTTCGTAGATCGGACATCACGCGAATACCTCGTGCCTTCAGCTGCTTTTCAACGTCCTTGACATAGTCATCCTGCTTATCGGTAATCGTCATGAGCACCGCTTGTACAGGCGACAGCCATACGGGGAACTTGCCCTCGTAGTGCTCAATGAGAATCCCGATAAAGCGCTCTAGAGAACCAAAGAGTGCGCGGTGCAACATCACCGGCCGCTTATCACGACTGCCGTCTTCGTCGACGTAGCTGATATCAAAACGCTCTGGCAGGTTCATGTCGACCTGTAGGGTGCCGCACTGCCAGTCTCGGCCAATCGCATCGCGCAGCACGAACTCAAGCTTGGGACCGTAGAAGGCGCCCTCGCCAGGGAACAGGATGTAGTCCAAGCCCATAACATCGAGGGCATTACTCAGAGCACCCTCGAGCTTATCCCATACCTCGTCGCTTCCAATGCGGTTCTCAGGTCGCGTCGACAGCTTGATAATGACGTCGTCAAAACCAAAATCTTTATAGATATCGAGTACCAGTTTTACAACATCGATACACTCTTGCTCCATCTGCTGCTCGGTGCAGTAAATGTGCGCGTCGTCCTGCGTGAAGTGGCGCACGCGCATGAGACCATGGAGGGCACCAGAAGGTTCGTAGCGGTGCACTTTGCCGAACTCAGCCATGCGTAACGGAAGATCGCGATAGCTCTTCAGCCCTTGCGCAAACATCGATACGGAGCCTGGGCAGTTCATAGGCTTCAGCGCAAAAATGCGCTCGTCTTCGGTTTGCGTGGAGAACATGTTCTCGCGGTAGTTGAACCAGTGGCCAGAGGTCTCCCAGAGACTTCGATCCATGACATCAGGCGTATTCACCTCAACATAGCCGGCCTCCTCCTGACGCTGACGCATGTAATCAAGCAGCTGGCGGAATAAAGTCCAACCCTTGGGGTGCCAAAAAACGGAGCCAGGCGCATCGTCGCTGAAATGGAAGAAATCGAGCTTACGGCCAAGTTTGCGGTGATCGCGCTTCTCGGCTTCCTCGAGCTGGGTCAGGTGCTTGTTGAGCTCCTTTTTATCGCGCCATGCTGTGCCATAAATACGCTGCAGCGTCGCATTGTTAGAGTCACCGCGCCAATAAGCCCCCGCCAGCTTCATCAACTTAAAGGCTTTCGGCAGCTTGCCTGTACTCGGCAAGTGCGGTCCTCGACAGACGTCAAACCATTCACCCTGACGATAAACCGAGACCTCTTCGCCCTCAGGGATGATGTCCTCGATGATTTCTACTTTGTAGCTCTCGCCAATATCCCCAAAGGTTTGCTTTGCCGCATCACGATCCCAAACTTCACGCGTGATCGCCAAGTCGCGATCAACAATCTCAGCCATCCGATCTTCGATCTTGGCAAGATCATCCGCAGAGAAGGGTGTCTCGCGGGCAAAATCGTAATAAAACCCGTCTTCGATCGCGGGACCAATCGTCACCTGCGTTCCGGGAAATAGCTCTTGCACCGCCTGCGCCATCACGTGCGCCGCATCGTGTCGGATAAGCTCAAGGGCCTCTTCACTCTTCGAGGTAATGATCGAAAGCTCAACGTCGTCAGCCATCACAAACGACGTATCGACCATCTCGCCATTGACCTTGCCAGCCAGCGCAGCTTTAGCGAGGCCAGGACCGATATCGGCGGCTACATCAAAAACAGAAACGGGGTTATCAAATTGACGAGACGAACCGTCGGGAAGCGTAATTTGCGGCATGTTTGTTACCTCGGTCAGTGGCGGCCCACACTAAAGGCTGCTTGGCTAATATTGTCCCTATTGGGAGTGCTCTACGCGCGGCGGATTATATGTTGATTTAGGCATCAGCGTAAGCAAGTGGTGGCAGGCAGGACCTAAGAAGTGACTTTGTTGTGATGATTTGTGTGGTGATGACATAGATTGCGATCCTTTGGATCATGATGATTTAGAGTGTGAGACTGCGCTCGCAAAGTCACTAGCGACCGATATTTTGGGACTATCGGTTTGATGCTAAAAAGATGAATATGTGCCGATAAAGCACTAATGTTGTCTCACAAATAAAGACGCTATCAATAACGCAAGTGCAGTTTCAAAAGCAGCGCAGGCTCGTAAAAGGAAGTTCCATGCTCCAGCTCACAACCCCACTTAACGCTTTTCAAAAAAAAACAAAATCGCTCGTCAACGTATTGCTACTCATTACCGCCTTTGTGCCATCGCTTGCATTGTCTGATAGTGAGCCGCTCCCGAAATTTGACGGTATGGACGTGTTTGAACTCGAGTGGGTGTCAGACCCACAGGTATCTCCCGATGGGAGTAGCGTTGTTTACGCTAGGCGCTCGAACGACATCATGAGCGATAAGACCCGATCACAGCTCTGGAGAATCGATGTTGATGGGCGTAATCATCGACCACTACTCTCGACAACAGACAATGCTGGGTCGCCAAGATGGTCGCCAGACGGAAGCCAACTTGCGTTTGTCTCCTCATCAACTGGCTCCTCGCAGATTCACCTCCGGTGGATGGACAATGGCGATGTGACTGTCGTAACACATCTCCAGTCTTCTCCCTCGAGCCTTAGTTGGTCGCCCGACGGCAAATGGCTTGCATTTACAATGAGCGTAAAAGTGCCTGCTGAATCGCTCGTAAAGGCACGACCACAACCCAAGGGCGCAAAGTGGGCGGAAAAACCTGTAACCGTGAGCACAACGCGCTATCAGTATGATGGCCAAGGTATTGTTGCGCCCTCATATCGACATGTTTTTATTGTGCCCTCAGACGGCGGCTCTGCTCGTCAGTTAACATCGGGCAACTTCAACCACGGTGGATCGCTCTCTTGGTCACCGGATAGTGAACGCATCTTCTTCTCCGCTTATCGTCAAGATGACTGGGAACTGGTGAGTGACGAGGCCGACATTTTCGCAGTCGACATCTCAACTCGTGCGCTGACTCGGATCACGAGTGAGCCCGGCGCCGAGCGAAGCCCACGGGTCTCTCCCGACGGTCGAATGCTCGCCTTCACCCATGAAGAGCGACGTCCACTGGCATTCACCCCTGATCGCATCGCTGTCGCAAACCTGGATGGTTCAGACATGCGGATTATCAGTAATGATCTCGACGGCGATGCCAGCGGGCTTATCTGGTCAAGAGACAGCAAGTCGATTCTGTATACCTACGATGAGCGCGGTGAGCGTAAAGTTGGAAAAGCTCCGCTTAAAGGGCAGCTTAGCGAGGTCACATCAGGTCTCGGCGGCACTACGATCGGTAGACCCTATTTGTCGGGTGGTTTCCACGCGGCGAACAACACGATTGCTTTCACACAAGGGAGGCCCGACCGACCCGCTGATTTGGCGATTTTAAAGGGAGGCGAAACACGCGTAGTGACCTCGCTCAACGAGGACCTTCTTGCGTTCAGGGAGCTCGGACAGGTCCACGAGATTGTCTACAAATCTTCCTTTGACGGTCAGGAGATTCAGGGCTGGTACATCACGCCACCTGATTTTGATCCCACTAAGAAATACCCGTTGATCCTCGAGATTCATGGTGGACCGCACTCAGCCTACGGCCCCCACTTTTCCGCTGAACTCCAAATGATGGCGGCTGAGGGTTATGTTGTGTTCTACGACAACCATCGCGGCAGCCTATCCTACGGTGAAGATTTCGCGTTACTACTGCAATACAAATACTCGAGCGAGGAGGACTTTGCTGATCATATGTCTGGCATCGATGCGTTGATCGATAAAGGCTTTGTCGACAGTGATAACCTATTCATCGCAGGTGGTAGCGCCGGCGGTATCGCTGCGGCCTACGCGGTTGGCCTCACGGATCGCTTCAACGCAGCAGTTGCCGCCAAGCCGGTCATCAACTGGGTCAGCAAAACTCTCACGGCGGACTCGATGGTCGGTCAAATTTACCACCAGTTCCCAGGGCCACCCTGGGAGCACCTTGACCATTATTGGAAGCGCTCTCCACTGTCTCTAGTCGGCAATGTCACTACCCCAACGATGCTTTTAACCGGCGAAAGCGATCGACGGACGCCGATCTCTGAGACCGAGCAGTTTTATCAGGCACTGCGCCTAAAAGGTGTGGAGAGTGTGATGATCCGTATGCCCGGCGCATCACACGGCATCGCCAGCCGTCCATCTCGACTCATCAGTAAGGTTGATCACATCCTCGCGTGGTTTGAGCGCTATAAAAATGAGGGTAGCAAAGCTGACGCGGCGCTCGAGTGAGAGGCCAATGAATCCTCGGGCACCTAGTCGGGTAAGGCATGTAAACAGGGAAGACAATGACAACCACATCACTGCCTGACGGGCTCGAGCTCGGCCTAATGACCGACAGCGAGGTAAATACGCTACGCGACTGGGCCGTAGCCGAAGGTTGGAATCCCGGCATCTCCGATATGGCGATCGCAAGACACTATGACCCGGACGCCTTTATTGCGCTGAGGCGAGGAGATGAACTTTTAGGGGGCGGCTCTATTTTTAGTTACGAATCGGCCTGCGGATTTATGGGCTTATTCATCATGCGCGAAGACTTGCGGCAGCAAGGGCTGGGTAACCTGCTCTGGCAACACCGGAGAAACCGTCTCAAAAAACGACTCAAAGAGGGCGCGCCCATTGGGATGGATGGTGTGCTACACATGGTGCCCTACTACGGCCGCGGCGGTTCTGAGTACTTGTACGAGGACGTTCGTTTTCAAGGAACTGCATCGGGCGCAAAGAGCCCCCATTGCGCGCCAATGAAGGAAACTGATTTTAATGAACTAATGACCTTGGATATCACCTGCTTCCCCGGTGATCGCAGCCGGTTTTTGAAGCCATGGCTGTCTGCACCCGGAGTGCAAACAGCAGTTCTTAAAAGCAATGAGGGTCTACAAGCTTTTGGTGCATTACGGCCCGCCGAAGAGGGCTACAAGTTTGGTCCTGTTTTAGCCTACTCTGCGACCGCTGCCGCGGAAGTTATATCTCACCTCATGTCAGCTGTGAACGGCGAACAGATTCAGCTCGACATTCCCGAGACAAATACCGCAGCTATGGACATTGCGAGCTCATTTGACCTGACTGATGTGTTCCGATGCGCAAAAATGGTTCTAGGCAAACAGCCAGAGCTGCGCACAGATCGCGTCTTTGGTCTTACCTCCTTCGAATTTGGATGAATGGCCGATGAACACCCCAAGCTACGACGAACTCTATCAGCGCGCCTGCGAGCGAAAAGGTGGTGAAGCAGAGGTTGAGGCGCTCCTGCCGTCTTCCGCTTCCAAACAGCATTTAAAGACGCTGGGATCGGACCGCTACCTCGCTGAGTTCACGCGCAAAGTCTTTCAGTCGGGTTTCGTATGGCGGATTGTTAATAACAAGTGGGCTAACTTTGAAGAGGTTTTCTGGAACTTCGACATCGAGCGCTTGTTGATGATGCCGGAAGATATGCTTGAGCGAAAAGCCAGCGAGCCCGGGATTATTCGTAACTACAGTAAAGTCAAAACTGTCCTGCAGAACGCCGTCATGATTTCAGATACCGAGCAGCGCGAAGACTTTAGCTTTGGCGAATTCATCGCTGAATGGCCGGAGGAAGATGTTATTAGCCTGTGGCTCTACCTGAAAAAGCACGGCAGTCGGCTGGGGGGCAACACAGGCCCTTACGCGTTACGCACCCTGGGTGTGGATACCTTCTTGATGACCGCAGACGTCGAGACCTTCTTGCGTAATCACAATATCGTCGACTCGGGAACTCACAGTCTTAGAGCCCTTAAGGCCGCTCAGCGCTACTTTAATGAACTACGTGACGAAAGCGGTCGCAGTCTGTCGGAGCTGAGTCGCCTCGTATCACTCGGCATTGGGAAGAACTACACCAACGACTAGGAAGATGTGTCTGCCGGCAATTTATGGGGTAAAGTCACTCTAATAATAAAAAAACACACGAGGGTGGTCCGGTAATGCCTAGAGTGAATGCAGCGATGAAAGCCGTTTACCTGTTAGTTCTGTTAACACTGTCAGGTCTCGCGGCTTGTAACTCCAGTGACACACAAGAGGAATCAACCTCCAGCCCAACAAAATCGCCCTGGCAATCCCTAAGTGCCGAGGAAATCGAAGCAGCTGCCAATGCCTTGATCGAACGAGAGGGTAATGGAGTTGCCATCAATCGGATAAGCCTTCTAGAACCAAATAAAGAAACGGCAAGAGCCTGGACCCCCGGGACAGAGGCAGAACGTGGTGCTGACCTATTTTATCGATCAGGAAAAGCGTCGTTTAGAGCGCATTTTGATTTCGGCACGCAAATGCTGTCCGCTTCAAAACAGCTGGTGTCTGGCCAATCGATGTTGGTAGGTGAAGAGTTATTCGGCGCGGTTGAAAACGTCAGCGCATTGCCCGAGGTGATCGAAGCCGTCAGCCAACGTGGCGTAGACCCTGACTACACACTCTGCCTCCCGCGCACCGTAGGACGTTTCTACGCCAATATTGCAGATCCGGTTAATGATCGCCTCGCTCGTTTTGATTGTTTCAATATCCGCGGACAAAGTGGCTTGGGAATTCTGCCAACAACCAGTGCCTACGCGCGCCCAATTGAAGGTTTAAGCGTGCTGTTTGATGTGGAAGAAAATCGCCTTATCGAGATCACGGACTCTTTTGCTGGCAGCGATGCTCCCCCGGCTGACTTTGAGGTCCTTGAATTAGGTGAAGATGCGCTCGATACCCGTACACCACTTCGCCCCATCACGATCGCACAAAGCGAAGGGCGTAATTTCATTGTCAGTGGTAGTCAAATCGATTGGCAGGGGTGGCAATTTCACCTTCGCTTCGATCCGAGACAAGGCACTGTCCTCAATAATATTGGCTATATGAACGGAGAGATTTTTCGGCCAATTGCCTACGAGATTGCCATGTCGGAAATGTTCGTCCCCTATCAGGATCCCGACACCCATTGGTTCTACCGCGCCTACTTTGATATGGGCGAGTATGGCTTCGGTAACATGGCCACCGAACTCAAGGGTAACGACTGCCCCGCCAATGCGGTTTATCAGGATGTGGTTCTCCATACCGGGGCTGGCGAGCCGGTGGTGGCGCCCAACCGAATATGTATCTTCGAGTTCGATCCGGGATACCCCTCTTGGCGCCATAATGAATCGCTGCTCGAGGAGTTGCCCGGACTCACGACTCACAACTCGCGGCGTGCAACAAACCTCGTCGTGCGCATGGTCGCGGTAATCGGTAATTACGACTACTTTCAGGATTACGTGTTCCAACAAGATGGCCGACTCAGAATCCGACTGATTTCAACCGGTATTGATGCGACCAAGGGCGTTTTCGCCGCCTCCCTACAAGACTCTGGGGCGCTAGACGAGACAGCTTACGGAACGTTAATTGCCCCACATCGTTTAGGCGTCAATCACGACCATTTCTTTAGCTACCGTGTTGATATGGATGTCGACGGTGTTGAGAACAATTTCCTTCGCCAGAAGCTAGTAGCCGAAGCGCAGCCTAAAGACGCACCACGCCAAGGCGTATGGCGAGTGGCGACGGAGCAAGTCACGACTGAGCAGTCGGCGCAGACCGTCATGCGCGTAGAGAAGCCCGCTTTGCTTACATTTGCCAGTTCCAACGCGACAAACCAGATGGGCTATCCCACTGGCTATCAACTCATCTTCCCCAATATTCGGCCCTTGGTTAAACCTGAGGACCCAATTTATCAACGGGCAGGGTTTTTAAAGAACAATCTATGGGTCACCCGATACCAACCTGACGAAATTTTCTCGGCAGGCATCGCGGTGAACCAGTCGGCGAAAGGCGAGGGATTGCCTCGCTACGCAGAGGATGACGAGTCAATTGAAGATACCGATATCGTTGCCTGGCCCACCATCGGCTTTCATCACGTCCCCATGGCAGAGGACTGGCCCGTAATGCCCGCAAAGGTCGATGAAATAGTACTTAAGCCACGAAATTTCTTTGATCGAAATCCGGCATTGGACGTCCCAAATTAAGGCGTGTTTTGAAGGTTATGTGGGAGGTATGTGGCAGGCCGCTTGCGACTGAATTTGACGGCTATGCGAACGGTGGCCGATCGGTTTGGCCTCGGAAACCCGAGAGTTCGAAACACTAGCAAGACGGCGACCAGGCCCACAACCGGGCCGAAACTCGTCTATATAGACTGCTAAATCTAAGGTTAAACGGTGATCAGGCGCTCGTTAAATTGCTCCCAAGGCCCCGTGATAGCCAATGTTTTTGTCGGCGCATACACGTTCACAAACAGTACCTTTCCGTCGGGTGAGAAGCAGGCTCCTGCAAGTTCAGTTTGAAGATTTAGCTTCGCAATGGGGTAGGCGTAGCCATCGGCTGTAATGCCACGAAGATGGTTATCGACGACGTCGGTATATTGATCCTCGCAGACCACCAAATGGCCGTTGGGCGCTACGGTGAGATTGTCGCCAAAGTTAAATTGATAATGCGATACGCTCTCGAAAAAGAGCTCTATGCGGTCATCCTCGCCCGACGGACTGAGCGAAAGCCTAAAGATCTGCCCAAGACCCGCACTGCCTCCACTGGTGGAGCAAACGAAAGCTTCGCTCTCTCCCATGTGAATACCTTCGCCCCGTGCGATCAAACTGGCTCCACGAGCCGCTGCATTAAGCCGAAGATCATCAAGAGGCGACTCAACGTTCTCGAGATCGACCCACTGCACAGCAGCCGGTGCTGCGGATTTAATATTAGTCCCAGACCAGTTTCGGAGGTCCGCGATACCCCGCACCTGCATGGCTTGCAGTTGTCCGCCTTCCGCGAGACGACCCGGTACCGACGGCTTGAAGCGGTATAAAACGCTATCGTCGCGATCTTCCGTGAGGTAGACAAAACCCGTCTTGGGATCAACGCAGGCCGCTTCATGATTGAACCGCCCCATGGCGGTCAGCGGCGTTGCCTCAATAAGGCCCTGTGCATCGGCAGGCACTTCAAAAACCCAACCATGATTCTGATTAAGACCATCACCGTACTTTTGTCCGGGACCGGTGGGTGACTCCTCACACGTGAGCCATGTGCCCCAGGGTGTAACACCGCCGGAACAGTTACGAATAGTGCCGCCAAGAGAGCGGAACTGGTCCAGTACAGATAACGAATTCGCGTCGACGACAACGTGTGTGGTGCCTCCTGGCACCCACTCGCCTGCTTTAGTGCCAAAGCCGTGATCGAACCGTCCTCCGGCATCATCACTTGGCACCAACTCATGGTTTCGGACTAAGGCGAGGCGGCCATCGCCCAAATCAAAACAACCCATTCCATCAGCCTTATCAGGAACCCGGGCACCGTCGCTCATCACATCACCCAAGCTCGATAAAACCCGGTAAGAAAAACTTTCTGGCAGATCTAGCAAGCCATTTGGGTCCGTGACCAACTCGCCATACCCTACCGCGCGGGTATACGGCGCATCGGCCAAGGCATTCACCGTTTGCGCAGGTCGTGTTACACAACCACTGGCCGACAGGGCCGCAAAGGCCGCACCTGTCGCTTGCAGGAAATTACGTCTCTTCATGATTTCTCGCTGGCAATTTTCTCATGTTAATCCGCACTCACAGCGTAATAGGTGGCTTCTACTCGTAAGGGGTTTACCAAAACCCATGAATGCAGTCGATGCTTGTTCTCTTGCACTACCTTAACGTCGACTCCGCCGACCATTGCTTTCGCGAACACCTCAAGACTACCGGTCACAGGTTGCAATCACATGAAAACCTGTGAACAGCCTTGTACAGGCCTCTTCTAATCAAAGGCTAACGAAATCTTCCTATGGCGGGAATACAAATTTGAGGCGCGGGTCAGGTGATACGCCAAGACCTCAGTGGGAAAGCGTGTGAGACACTTTCCTTAGCCCCACGCCTTAGCCCCAAGCAGCGGGCCAGTTATTTTCTAGCGCAAGTAAGTGATTAAACAACGCGCGTATTCTCGCACTTTGTCTTAAGTCCTTGTGGTACAGCAGCCAGACGTGACGGTAGGGGACACTATCGGTTTCCGGTAAGCGAACCAGGTTCTCTAGACCGGCGACACTACAACAGGGCAAGGCTGCGACACCCATTTGATGATTCACGGCATCGAGTCGAGCGAGGGGGCCATCCACAGAGTGCTTAACAGCAATTCCAAGATCAGTGTGAGTCGGCAATTCAGAGGGCAATACCTCCGAGGTATCAATAAAGGTTAGCTCCCGCTTACCCAGTCTTGCGTCCTCTAGTAGTTGGCTGTGGACGTAGAGCCCGATTGTGAGCAGGCCCAATCTGACGCCCACAATATCCTTGGGGGGTCGCTGACCTACCTTTAGCCCGCGTATGGCAAAATCCGCCTCGCGGCGAGCCAGATCGACGTTTTCGTTGGAGGTTTTTACATCAAGCTGAATGCGGGGATACGTCCGGGAAAACTCCTGTAACTGCTCAAAAAGAAGCAAATTCATCGGCTGAAAATCAGCAATCGAAATTTTCAGCTTTCCCGCAAGTAGGGCATCTCTTCCGGTCAACCGCAACTGCCCGTCAGAGATAGTGTCTTCCACCGTCTTGGCTATCGGCAGAAGTTCTTCACATAAAACAGTGGCCAAAAGACCATCAGGCGTTCGATCGAAAAGGCGACCCTCAAGAGCCGCCTCGAGTGTTTCAAGCCGCCTAGCTACTGTGCTGTTACTCACACCTAGGGCAGAAGCCGCCATTCGAGTGGACCCATGGCGACTGCAAGCCAACAGCACCTTCAAGTCGTCCCAGCTAAGCTCCTGCATAAACACCCTTGTTTAAGAGATCGGTGTACCTTCTTTGGTTACGAGGACCAACGAGTCACTCGATACCTTGCACTGTAGGCGCTGACTAGAGGCGCCCTCGGGGACCACTGACAGCTTGACCGTCATGGTGCCCTTGTACTTCTTGCTACCCTTCAGTTTCACGCGGGTCGCTTCACCTAGCTTCTCTTTCACTTCGGCTTTGCACTGCGCATAAGCTTCGTTTACGGATGTCGAAGCCTGAGCTTCAAAACCCATTCCCAACGACACCAGGCCGCCAATTACAACAGACGTTAATCGTCCCATTTCGTTCTCCTCAACATGCGTCACTACGGTATGACGATGCGAAGGATACGTCTCCTTGAGCAGGACGGCCTGTAACAAAAACGCGCTTATGCGCCCCAAAAATGGAACGCCCTGATTTGATTCAAAACAAGCGTTTTGATCGCGTCCAAAGCCTAGCACTTTTCATATGAAAGATGATTAAAGTCAGGAGCAGTCTGCCACTAAACCCTCACACTGCTATCTATCGATAGACGAAATGGAGAGGCCAAGCACTGTGCAAAAATAAAGCCTTGGGTGAAATCCTGCTAGAGCTTTAAAAGCTCAATCAAGATAGCCTCGAACTGCTCAGGATTTTCCATATGCGGTAAGTGGCCGGAATCCTTAACAAAATACTCTTGTCGCTTTGGTAATAAGCGTTCGATCTTGTCAGCGAAATCGTTGTAAACCACCACCGTATCGCTATCACCCCAAATCGTCGCCACCGGTATATCGGAGGTTTGCAAAGCCCCGTGAATTCGATCGAGCTCACTTGAATCGTGGTTTTTCCTCGTCGAAATCAGTGCGCGAGCAAAGCCTTTGTGCAGGAGCAGCTCAGCGTATCTATCGTCCCAATCCTGAAAGTTAGCAGGGTCTTTAAAGTCGGAGAGCTGCCCTGCAGGAAGTTCCGGATACCTAGCAATCAGCGCGTTAATCTCCTCTTGACTCACCGCCGGGTCAGCAGCCCGAGTTACGTCCCGAAAGCCCGACGAGGCGACGTAGACCAACTGCGTCACGCGCTCCGGTGCAAGACCTGCGATCTGCGATACAACGCGCCCACCGTTGGATAAACCGTAAAAGGCAGCGCACTCAACACCCACCGCGTCGAGTAGCTCTAAAACCTGCGATGCAAGCAAAGTATCGGTGTAAGCCACGTCTGGATTATCAGAGAACCCTCGACCGTAAAGGTCGAGCATGATGACGCAACGACCTTTGCTGGCTAAGAAATCATAAGTCGGCTCCCAGATGTAAGAAGGCACCGAAAACCCGTGGACCAATACGTCTGGCGTGTCGCAGCCACTTCGATCCGTCATCCGGTAATAGGTGAAACCATTCGAAAGCTCGATAAAGGCCGCATCAGGCGCTAAATCTACGGAAGCACGGAAAGCCTTATCCTTCACAACAGATTCAAAGTACTCATCGCCCATCGCCGTCGTAATAAAACCGATGAGGATTAGCGCTAAGAGCGATTTCATAGTAATGAATACGGCATTCACAAAGTCTCTCCTTAAAAATCGAGCCTTAGTCTTTTTCCAAATAACGCTCTGACACCAGAGTTACAAAATAGCCGGAGCCGTCAGCGAAATGTCCGCCTGCGACCACACCTTGGCCCAAGTATCCTTCTTAGACCTTGCCTCTTCGGATTTGCCCTGTGCCTCGAGGGCCTGAGTCAAACCAAATAGTGACCAGCCGTTGTTTTGATGCCATCGCAAATCGCGTCTGAATACGGCTTCTGCGTCCGCAGCACGACCTGCTTTCAAGAGTGCCGCACCCAAGTACAAACGCATGGATTGCGGCCAATCGGGGGGCTCGGTGTAGTTGTTAGTATCCTCTAGAGCAACGCCTTTTTCGAACGCAGCAATTGCACCATCCAAATCACCTTGCGCCATTTTCATTTCGCCTTCTAGCGCGTGCGCGGCAAGTGCCAATAATTCTGCGGTTGCGGTTGCACCGGCACGGTTTACCGATACGTCGGGAGAGGCTGCGATGCGATGAATTTCTGAGAGTTTCTGTGCTGCCTCGTCAAACTGACCCTTTGCGACGTGAGCACTACCTTTAACATAAGCAAGTATGCCTGTGAGATAGGGTGTCGAGTGCTTGAGCGGCTCTATGGCAAGCAGCTCATCCCACTTGCCAAAAATCTTGAGCGTAACCCAGGGCGCTGCGACGCGCTTTTGCATGCGGCCCATCGGTGTGCCGTGCTGACTCATCGCTTCAGCCATTTGCTTGGCAGACTTGATAGCGAGCTCAGAACTACCCTGCATTGTGGCCGCATAGCGGACAAAGTCGAGCGCATGGCCCGCATGTATCTTATGTGAGAGTGGGTAGGTGCCAATATTGGGTAATGGAATATCACCCCAGTTCTGAGCAAACTCTTTATCTACCGCAAGGGAGCGCAAGTTATTGTCTATGGCTCGCTGGTAATCACCGACACGAACGAAAATATGTGCGGGCATATGAACGACGTGACCCCCTATCGGCAAAGTAGCCTCCAGGGCGTCTGCCGAAACCATGGCGCGCTCTGGCTCAAGCGAGGCTTCGATAAGGTGAATATGGAGGTGGTAAACCCCAGGGTGTGGATCGCCGGTGTTGATGACGTGCTCTAGCGCTTTTGCGACAGCGAGCGTCTCACCCTTCGCATCACCATTTTTATCCCAATAATCCCAGCGACGAATCGACATGAAGCTCCCCGCATACAGAGCGGCTACGTCAGGGTCGTCCGGGTACTGCTGGTTGAGCTTGCGCATCTCCGCCAGATAAGCGCGGTCGCGCTCGCGAGGGTCAGGGATGCTTTTCGCATCGTAAAACACATAAAGCGCGTTGATCAGCGCGGCTTCCATCGGCGTTGCAAGGTTGATACGAGCAAGAGCTGCTTCAATCGCTGCTAGACCTGCGCCTTGAGGATCATCAGGCATTTGCGCATATCGGGAATTTGGATTGGGCCCCGCTGCATGCGCGATACCCCAGTAAGGCATTGGGTGATCAGGTGCCAGACGAGATGCTTCCTGATACGAGGCAATAGACTCGGGAAAATAAAAACCCCACGCGAAACGAAGGCCTTGATCAAAGAACTGCTGTGCCTCAGCGTTTTCCGTCGATATTGGCCGTGAGTAGGTGCCTGATTTTGGCATCAATACCGAAAGCGATGACTGCTCCGGTTCAGCAAAAGCGGTTGTCGATGAAATAAACGCCAGAATCAACAGTGCTCGATTGAAAATGGTCATAGCCACACCACCCTTATTTGTGAGTCGCGAAATTGCGCCGATAAAACCACAAGCACCGTAACCCGACCGGTGAGACCATACCAGCCCCATTAGGCGAGCGCGTAATGCGAAATAACACTAATGCAACCACTCAGCTCTGCGTCACCCACCCCCTTAAGCAAGGTTTTCCGGGGCAACGGAATAGGTGAATCAGTTGCGAGATTACCCGCTAGATATGATAGATGACCCCAAGATATCCGCCCGACACTGAGTAATTACACTGTAGGGGGCGCTAGGAGCTTGCCAACTGTAAGACGTGAGAATTCCGTTTGCTACGGCACCTCGCCACCCAGGGCCGCCTCGTAGAGAAAGAACCAATCCTGTCGATCGAGGCTGACCTTGCCTGCATCAGCTAGCGCCGAGATTCGCTCAAGGTTGTTGGTACCCATAACCGGCGAAATCTTGGCTGGATGCGCCAACAAGAATGCGGTTGCCACAGCCGCTCGATCAACCTCGTAGCGCTTTGCAATGACGTCTAATCGAGTCGCCAGCTCGCCGGTACCCGTCATCAAGTCTCCACCACCAAGCGGTGACCACGCCATGACGACATGCCCATGTTGCTGGTGAAACGCTAGATCGCCATTGGTAAACGGCGAGATTTCTTTAAGACTCAGCTCAATCTGATTTATCACCAGTGGATGACGCATGGCGGATTGGAGGAGATTCCAATCCCAAGGCCTGAAGTTCGATACGCCAACAGCGCGGACTTTGCCAGAGTCGACCAATGCATCGAGTGCCTCGCCCGTCTCAAAATGATCCATCAAAGGGTCGGGACGGTGAATTAACAGCACGTCGATAACATCAGTTCCCATGGCAATCAGAGACTGATTCACGCTCTCGTTAATGTGCGTGCGTGTCGTGTTGTAATGCTTCACTCGTGCGCCTGTGTGACGGCCAGCGTCAATAACGATGTCGCACTTCGTTACGATCTCCATTTGCTGCCGTAACGGCGGACTCGCTTTGAGCGCCGCCCCCATGACATCCTCGGCTGTATAACCGCCGTAAATATCGGCCTGATCGAAGGTCGTAATACCCTGATCAAGCGCCGCGCGGATCTTTGCATCAACGTGTCTAACAGAGGTGTCGGAATCGTCGGCCAAGCGCCACATTCCATAAACGAGCTGACTAAATTCCAACCCCTGAACAATTTGAAGACGTTCCATGATTTCCTCCCACCTGTACTCTCCAGTCTAAGCGGTATTCATCTCACTGTGTGCCAGTACTGACAGAGAAATTATCCTCACGTCTTTTATTCTCAACCCTTGACCAGCCTTGACACAATCGCGTGGGTTAGCGATAAAGACAGCAAGAGATTGGGGCATGACATGATTGAATTCCTAAACCCAGACGCAGACGTGGGTGTTGAGCAAACCCCCTACAACTTATCGGTCGCAGTCGACGGGAGCGCGCAAACGACGATTGGCTTGCTAGCCAATGGGTTTCCTGACTCTGTTGAGTTCCTGAACCAAGTAGGCGAGGCCGTTGCGCGCCGCCGACCCGGCATCAATCTCAAAGCCTATAACAAAGGCAACGCCACCATTGCCGCACCTGAAAAACTGTTAGGTGAAATCGGTGGCGATTGCGTTGGCGTTATCGCCGCCTACGGGCACTGAGGCTCCTGCACTACCGGCACCGTGCGTGACGGCATAAACCTCGCAAAATTAGGCATTCCCGCCGTGGCTTTAGTCACGGAAGAGTTTTGGTCTCAAGGAAACTTTGTCGCCGAATCGCTCGGCATGTCTGACGTGCCACGCGTTCAGCTACCGCATCCTGTTGCGGGTACTGGGGCTGAAAACATGACGGCCGTTGCCGATTCAGTGGCAGAACAAATCCTTACTGCGCTAGAGGCAACGAGTGACTGACCGTCTCTTTGCAGCTGACGAGGAAGCAGCACTCGAGGAACTGCATCGTCGTGGCTGCACCGACGGCTTACCCGTTGTCATTCCTACGGCAGAACGCGTTTCCAGAATGGTGCTGGCCTCAGGGCTCGATGCAGACATGATGCTTGGGACAATGGGTCCCGGACACGGTATCGCAACGGTGGAAAAAGTCGCCATTGCCGCTGTTATGGCTGGCTGCCTTCCCGATTACATGCCGGTGGTTGTGGCCGCGGTGAAAGCCGTTATCGAGCCCGAGTTTGATCTCACTGAGATGCAGGCAACGACGCACTGCACCGCACCCTTGATTATCGTCAATGGGCCCGCTCGGCATACCTGCGGCCCGATTGCCTCTGGCACGGGCGCTTTGGGACCCGGACACCGTGCCAACGCTACGATTGGCCGCGCACTCAGACTCACCATGATAAATATTGGCAAGGCGCGCCCTGGAAGTTCAGATATGGCGCTACTGGGTCACCCGGGTAAGTTCACGTTCTGCCTTGCTGAAGACGAGGAGAATAGCCCTTTCACACCACTTCATGTCAGCCGTGGTTTCGATGCGGATGACAGTGTGGTCACGGTCCTTGGTTCAGAGGCTCCGCACTCGATTATCTACGCCGGTGATGGCGATGATCCGGAGAGCTACAAATCATTACTGGAACTTCTGGCTATGGGCTTGGCTAACCCGCCCAGTAATAACGGTACACTGACTGGCGGATGCGCAACGGTGGTTTTAAACCCCGAACACACAGCTATTTTGCACAAGGCAGGACTGACACGAGAGGACATCGCACAAGAGCTGTATGAGCGCAGCTTTGTCGAGGCGAGTATCGTAAAGCGTCTATTCAGCCAATTTGCCGGGCCTAACCCCCAGGACCGCATGGCCTTCAAAGGCCCCGAGCAAATCCTAATCTTGCAGGCAGGTGGCTCGGGCGTGTATTCGATGGTCATGCCTTCTTGGTGCGTAGGTGCACACGCCAATTCAGCCGTGAGCGTTAAGGTTGAGGCTGATATGTTCTGTGAGATTCCTGGCTTAGCCGGAAAGTAAGCATCCTTCCTCGAGGTTCACAGAATACAACACTGAGCTAAACACGGCTGAATTGCGTGCCTAAGATGATCGCTTTTTGCTCAGCTTACCAACTTCACGCAACAACGCCCGCTTCAAGATTTGCCGTCAACACGAAGACCTCGGGCTTCAAACCAAACCTCGTTCTGTAGTGAGCCAAACGCGCCCTCAACGTATCTATGGCGTCTTTGTGGATCAGCGTTACGGTGCAACCACCGAAACCTGCACCCGTCATGCGCGACCCGAGTACACCGTCGGTACCATTCGCAATATCGACCAAGTAATCGAGCTCATCACAGCTGACCTCAAAGTCGTCGCGCAACGAGTGATGCGATGCCGTCATGAGTCGACCAAATTGCACATGGTCGCCCGCGGTAAGCGCCGCAGAGGTATCCAGCACACGCGCGTTTTCTGTGATGACATGGCGACACCTTCGAAAGACGAGATCAGACAACTCCCTACCATGGGAATCAAATAGATCGGGAGTCACATCCCGCAGGGACGCTATCGAGGGATCGTATTTCCTAAATAAAGCGACGCCCTCTTCGCACTGGGCCCGACGCTCGTTGTAAGCGGAGGACGCGAGCTCGCGTTTAACCTCGCTCGAGATAATCACGATGCGATGATCATCCAGACGAACCGGAATATTCACGTGAGACAGGGTACGACAGTCGAGCATCAGCGCATGGCCCGAGCGCCCCAGACCACTTGCGAACTGATCCATGATGCCGCACATCACACCGGCATAGCGGTGCTCGACACGCTGACACAAGGTCGCGACGTCGACACGGCTCATTTCAAAACCGAAGAGCGTCTGGAGTGCCAGTGCCGTCGCCGTCTCCAGAGCAGCAGACGAACTAAGCCCTGCACCCAGATTTAAATTGCCGTCGATAACAGCATCAAACCCCTGCGGGATCAGTCCAAGTAGTCTCAGCTCTTCAACAACACCCTGCACGTAACCGGACCAATGGCCAGGCGCCGGCTTTTCTAACTCATCCAACTGATAGTCAATCAGCTCACCAAACCGGCTTGATAACACGCGTATCCGCTGGTCATTGCGAGCTCTAACACCCACGTACACGCCGCGATCAACGGTCATCGGGAATACAAAACCCTCGTTGAAGTCGGTGTATTCGCCTATGAGGTTCACCCGACCAGGCGCCATGATGACCCTTAGATCATTGGTGTCTCCAAAGGTGTTGCCAAATTGAGATTGGATTTCATTCAACATGGTGCGATGTCACTCTTGCCAGCGTGTTGAGGTGCACGAAGAGCAACTCACGGTGAATGATCGCTTCTTTGTAAGCCTACGTAAATTGGCCATGAAAATGATGCTGTATCGAAAAATAGTTATAAGTACCTCGCTCGCCATTCTTGCAGCAGTCCTACTGCCAGCATGCTCGCTACTCACCGACAAACCCTATCCGGTTAGCGATCACTCGGACGGATCACGATTTTACAATCGCGATGGATCCGATAAGGGATTAAGCGATATCAGTCAGTTCTTGTGGCAAAGCCTATGGAATGAGTCTCAGTGGCCAGAGTCGCTAGCTAATCCTGAAGCTTCAGAGATTCCGGATAGGGTGAAGACGGGTATACGCGCCACCTACATCAACCACGCCACCATCCTTATTCAAGTGGACGGGCTGAACATTCTGACCGATCCCATCTGGTCTGAGCGCGCCAGCCCGATCACCTTTGCCGGCCCGAAACGCATCCGACCCCCTGGTGTTGCAATCAGCGATCTGCCGGACATTGATCTCATACTGATCAGCCATAACCACTACGATCACCTTGATACAGAAACACTCAAACAGCTGCGTCAACGACAAGACAAGGAGCCAATAATTGTCTCAGGCCTCGGCAACGCCGCGTTACTAGCCAACCTCGGCTATGAAAAAGCGATTGAACTCGACTGGAAAGCCAGCACATCTGTTGGGACATCCACGGTACATTTTGTCGAGTGCCAGCACCGGTCCGCTCGCGGTCTCTTTGATCAAATGCGGACGTTGTGGGGATCCTTTGTGGTCGAGACGAGCGAGGGGAATATCTACTTTGCCGGGGATACGGGGTATTCACCGCACTTCAAGGAGCAAGGTAAACGGTTTGGCTCCTTTGCGCTCAGCATTCTCCCCATCGGCGCGTACGAGCCTCGCTGGTTCATGAAAGATATCCACTTGAATCCAGAGGAAGCAGTCCAAGCGCACCTCGACCTCAACAGTGAACGGAGTCTCGGCATGCACTTTGGTGTCTTTCAGCTGACCTGGGAGCCGGTGGATCAGCCAGTGCTAGATCTTAAGGCCGCGCTGGAGGCCAATCGTATCGATGCAGAACGATTCTGGGCATTGGAACCAGGACAGGCTCGCTTCGTTGCCCCGCGATAAGCGTCATCCTGACGCATTTCCGCCCCGCCATTGGGTAACTAGTCGATCGAAAGCATTGCGATGTTAATCGCGTGTGGCGTAATGCGTCTCTGATACAGCTCGCAAGCGGGCAGCACTGGACTCGGGAGTGATATCACGTTGAGGCGTTGCAAGCATTTCGTAGCCCACCATGAACTTTTTCACCTCAGCCGAGCGAAGCAGTGGCGGGTAGAAGTGCATGTGCCAATCCCACTCTGGGTGCTCAGCACCGTCGGTTGGTGATTGATGCATACCAGCCGAATACGGAAAGCTGCACTCGAACAGGTTATCGTAGCGTATCGTCAGTTGTTTGATGATATCGGCAAGATCACCGCGCTCCGCCGACGTCATATCACCCAGATGACGCACATGGCGTCTCGAGAGAACTAGAGTCTCAAAGGGCCATGTTGCCCAAAACGGAACGACCACGACGAAACTGTCATTAGCGCAGACCAACCTAGACTCGCGCTGGAGCTCAACTGCAAGATAATCACCCAGTAAGGTTCGCCCCGTTTTTTCCAGATGTGCCTGCATTCGTACTAACTCTCTGGCCGGCTCATCGGGTACCGTTTTTTGAGCCCAAATCTGCCCGTGCGGGTGCGGGTTGCTACACCCCATGATCTCGCCCTTGTTCTCAAAAATCTGAACGTGATTAATGCCCTCAATTGCCCCGAGATCGGCGTACTCTGACGCCCACAGGTCAACGACCGCATGAATCTCAGCAACCGACATTTCAGGCAGGGTCAGGTCGTGCCGTGGAGAAAAACAGATTACGCGGCAGATGCCCGTCTCACTCTCTGCCACCAACAAATCGTGGTCCCCATTGCGACCCGCAGGCGTCTCGGGCAAGAGCGCACTAAAGTCGTTTTGAAAAACATAAGGGCCTGAGTAGCCAGGATTGGCCTGCCCGCCCGCGCGCACATTGCCCGGACAGAGATAACAGCCAGCATCGTAGGACGTCAGCCTCGGTCTCGAAGACGATTCTTCCTTACCCTGCCAGGGTCGCTGGGTACGATGCGGGGAAACCAGAACCCAGTCGCCCGTTAACGGATTGAAACGCCTATGTGGATGTTCCTCTGGGTCAAAAACGGTCAATGGCCTCAATCTCTCCTGACTAATCCGCGACGGTGACTCAACGTTGAGCTACGGCCTCAATACGCGCAGGCACGAACTTATGGTGTGGTGTGCCAGCAAATTTATCGCAGTCGCCTAGCGAGGTAAGTTCATTGGGCGCGACACCC
>CBFHHL010000057.1:0-7534 GCA_965655685.1 Luminiphilus sp. | reverse complement strand
CCGAGTCAGGATGCGCAAAATCCCACATATCACACCTGAGACAACTCAGCTAATTTCGCGCTTCGATTCAGAAAGGGAGCTATTCATAAAAAGAGCGATTTATAAACGGAGTGATTGGCCAGGGAGAGTGAAAAGGTGGGCATCGATCAAACCCGGATAGGCACGACCGGCACCCAGTGACGGCAGTGGCTGTACCAATTTGCCAAGCGCCAAATTGGTCAATGATTCAACTCACGACAGCATCATTACGCAACTTTGCGATTGCCTCAGGACTCAAACCGAAGCTCTCTAGTACATTGTCAGTATCCTGACCGTGGGTGGGAGCACCAATACCAGGCTCTAGCCGCTCACCGCCAAACATTGGAGGCGCTAATATGCGACGCGATCTCCCAGCGATGTGATGATCATAAATATCCACCGTGCCATTGGCCGCGAGCTGGTCTTGCGCCAGCACCTCTTCGCGGGTCATTACCTTCGCACAAGGGACATCCGCTCTACGCAGGCGATTTACCATATCAGCGCAAGTCATAGCGCAACAGCGTGGCGTAACCTCAGCCTTTAACTCGCGGATGTTACGCATCTGATTTTCAAATGTGTCGAATCGAGGGTCTTCTAGCAAATGCTCCATGTCGATGGCGGTAAGGAAGCGCTTTTGAATCTCATAGCTACCCAGAGAAATAATGACGCTGCCATCGCTGCAGAGCCATGGGTCATACAGAATATCAATGAGCATTGGCCCCCGCTCATGATCCTCGCTCAGTAAGGTATCGTTCTGGAAGCCGTCGAGGAAAATAAAGAATAAACCTGAGTCAATCATCGATAAATCAATGTGCTGCCCCTCGCCTGTGCGCTCCCGCATAAACAGTGCACTCGTAACCGCCTGGCAGGCGGTATAACCGGTTATTTTGTCGCACAACAGTGTCCGCATAAAGGCAGGTTGGTCGCCTTTGCCTTGAGCTGCGGCGACACCTGCGTGTGCCTGAATCATAGGGTCATAGGCAGGCGCACTGCTCAAAGGTCCCTTGGTGCCAAAACCTGAGATTGCTGTATAGATCAGTCGGGGATTGATTGAGCGGAGGATCTCGGAGCCGAGGCCAAGCTTATCCATAACTCCGGGTCTAAAATTGTGAATAACGACATCAACTGATGGAATCATAGACTTAATGGTCTCAACACCGTCTGGCGACTTGAGGTCAATTCGCAGAGACTCCTTTCCTCGATTACAGTTTGCGAAAAGCGCAGAGATATCGGCCTTTCTGGCACCGATATAGCGCATCGGATCACCCATTTCCATGGGCTCAACCTTGATAACTCGAGCTCCCTGCTCGGCCATCATCATCGAGGCAAGAGAGGCCGTAATCATGGTAGAAAACTCAAGGATAGTGACAGAATCAAGCGGTTTCATATCGACACCTCAACATGTGCTCTGTGGTTATTTTTCTTGGTTAGTCACACGCTAGTGCCGCGCCAGCGAACAATCAAGTGGAACCTATTAATCCGCACCCAAACCAAACCGACAGTGGGTACACGTCCGACAACAAAAGAGAAGGAGAAGCCAAAGGCAGAAATAAAGTTAGCACTGTGAAATCAAATGTGACCACACCCCTTTACCGCTCGCACGAAAAGAGTAAGGTGATAAAGACCCAAGGATGGGCAATAACAACAAGGAAGTTATCATGAGATCACATGCGTTACGCAGCGACGCGCCTGCGTCAAAGGACCCCCAGAACAACAATGCCAACTTCGTGCCACTCGCATGGGGTAATGGTGAAGATGGATTTGCACTGCGACTTCGGCAGAGCCCACCCAAGCCACCAGAACGACTGCTGGCCTTTATTCATGCTCACCACGACGAAGCACTATCGCGAACAACACTGCGAGTAATCGACGCACTACTCACCGGTGACTTGAGCCGTATCAGATCAGACACACTCTCAGATAGTCTTCGAATAAGCCCAACAACGCTTAGACGACGTTTGAGCAGGGACTCTCTGACCTACCAACAAATATTAGATGCAGTGCGGCGTTATCGTTGCGAAGAGGTTTTGGCGGGCGATTAGGCTCCGGGAAAGTGTCTTGCATGGGATTTAGGCTACGCCGAGGTGAACAGTTTTTATCGCGCCTTCAGGCGGTGGACCGGGTATAACTACAGTGAGGTCAAGTTACTGTTAGTTTAGCTCTCGCCAAAAATCAGAGTGGAAAAGCTCCCGACCGAAGTCCATTTCCCAATCAACCCACTTGAGCATCCTTGTTTACGCCGCAATAGCGGCACGAGTGACTACAGCTCAAAGAGGCAGCTGAAGAGGGTTTCGGCCTGGTAGCGTTTTGCGAGCATGCGCACCGGGGCCCATTTACTCAAGCATCTACGACAAAAAGTGGCGGCCCGGCGGTAAGGTCAGAAAGTGAGGTTAATGACTCACCGGAGACGCCATCAAACCAAGGCGCTAAATAATTCAAATCAACCGCTTATTTTTGGCTACTCAATTTTCAAGCGCTTGTCTTGGAGCTATCCGCACTGACGGGATCAAAACGCCCCAGTTGCTTAGCTACCCAATAACCCACCCACTCGTGGATTGCAGCCGTTGATGTATCTAAATGTTTGATCTGTGGCATCCAGCCTGGTACAGCCCCGGAGTAACGCGGAACACGATGGTCAGTGGGCGCAGCAGTGACGCGGAAGCCTTGTGCCGCAAAATGTGCTACCGCGCGACGCATATGAAGCGAGGAGGTTACAAGAAGAATATGTTGTGAGTCCGCGCCCTTGAGCGCCGCGACCTCGCGGGCGTTACCTTCTGTGGTCAGGCTTTTCTCCTCCAAACGAATGGCGGCGGCGGGCACACCCAGGCGCTTGAGTAACTCAGCCATTCGAGTCGCTTCAGAAATCGGGCCCTGCGTACTGCCACCACTAACAACAATGCTAGATGCCTTTTTGGCTTGCCATAGCTCCGCCGCAGATATCACACGGTCTGACGCGTGATTCAAATTCCCCCAGCGGCCATAGACTCCCTCGGCCTCAATACCACCACCCAAAACAACGATAGTGTCACCCTCTGGGAGTTCCTCGGGAGAAAAAGCGGGGTATCGCGCTTCAAGTGGCTTTGCGATTGCCTCAACGCCAAATTCGGTTGAGGGGTAATAGAGCACCACCAGCGCGAAAAAAGTATAAAGGCCGGCTGCAGCCCGATTGCCGCGAAGTTGCCCCAGTAATGAAAGTCCAATCAGAAAAACGCCAAGCGAAAGCGGATAAACAAACAGTGAGAGAACTTTGGTTAGGGTGAACATCAGGCGTAGGGATTTCTCAATACAATGGTCTCTGCACGATCGGGTCCCGTTGAAATAATGTCAATAGGGGCTCCTACGAGAGCTTCGAGACGCTTGATGTAACTCACTGCAGCCTCGGGGAGATCTTCGACACGCTGTGCGCCCACCGTGGACTCGCTCCAACCCGGGACTTGCTCGTATACCGGGTGTAGATCATCATAATTTTCCGCTCCGCCTGTCACTCCATTTCCCTCAGCGTCTGTGTAGCCAACACAGATTGAGATTTGCTCGAGCCCATCTAATACGTCTAGTTTTGTCAGGCATATTCCCGAGATAGAGTTAATCTGAACAGCCGCTTTCAACGCGACAGCGTCGAACCATCCACAGCGTCGCGGACGTCCAGTCGTTGCACCGAACTCATGGCCACGCTCAGCGAGGCGAGCACCGATCTCGTTAAAAAGTTCTGTTGGGAAAGGGCCTGAGCCTACGCGTGTCGTGTATGCCTTGGTAATCCCTAAGACATAGTCGAGATAAAGAGGACCAAACCCTGAACCTGTCGCTGTGCCGCCCGCAGTCGTATTTGAGCTGGTAACGAATGGGTAAGTACCGTGATCAATATCCAGCAGTGAGCCCTGCGCACCCTCGAACATGATGTTGGCACCTGCCTGACGGTGCTCGTGCAGCCTAGTAGTAACGTCCGCCATCATAGGCAGAAGCTGCCCGCATTCTTCGAGCGCGGTGGCCAGGACCTCTTCAAAGTCGAGCGCCTCAGCGCCGTAATAATGAACCAACGCATGGTTGTGGTAATCGAGAACTTCACGGAGTGTATCGGCGAAACGCTTCGCATCTTTCAAATCACCAAGGCGAAGCCCGCGTCGCGCAACCTTGTCTTCATAAGCAGGCCCAATACCTCGTCCGGTTGTGCCGATTTTCTTCTCACCTCGCTTCGCCTCACGCGCCTGATCCAGCGCAACGTGATAAGGCAGGATCAGTGGGCAGGCAGATGAAATTTTTAACCGCTCGCGAACGGGAACGCCTCTCGCCTCCAGTTGGCTGATCTCTTTCAGCAGCGCCTCCGCCGACAGAACAACACCGTTGCCAATAAGACACTCAACATCCTCACGAAGAATTCCTGAGGGAATGACATGCAAGACGGTTTTCTCACCGTCGATAACCAACGTATGCCCTGCGTTATGCCCGCCTTGGAAACGAACAACGGCAGCCGCTTGCTCAGTCAGCAAGTCAACAATTTTGCCCTTGCCCTCATCGCCCCACTGCGTGCCGAGCACAACCACATTACGACCCATTAGTTTTCTCCACTGGCTTGAGTTGCCATTTATCTTCTATTCGAACAAGTTGCTGCGTGCACCGAGGATCTATCGCTTTCCCAAGCGCCTTGATCACGACCATTCCGCTCGCTCTCAAGTCTGCCTCTTTAGCTAGCAACTCCATACAATTGGTTGCCGGTGATAAAACAAAGCAGGCCTCGGCATCAGGTAGATCCGCGAGCATCGACCAAGCTTTCAAGTCAATTGCAAAACCCGTCGCCGGACGCGAGCGGCCAAAGGCTTCACCCACACCATCGTAACGCCCCCCCTTGGCAATGGCCGCTCCAAGCTCTCGGGCATAGAGTGCGAACACGACACCTGAGTGGTACCGATAGCCATGCGCCTCGGTGAGATCGATATAAATATTGACGTTACCGTCACGATCGCAGCTGGCGAGTACCGTCTCCAGCTCATCGATGAGTGCCTGTACGCCCGGCACATTGGGGAAACCTTCTCTGGCTCTCGCGATAACATCGCGTCCACCGTGCATGCTCGCAAGTAACTTCACCTGCTCACGTTCCTTTGCATCGCTCAGTGTCACTAAGAAACGGTCTAAATCCGATGTTGCCTTGCGTGCGAGCAGTGAAAGAACCGCCTCGCGTTGCCCAGCGTCCAGACCCGTGGCGTCCAAGACAAGATCACAGAAGGCAACGTGTCCAATATCAAAGGTAAGGTCAGATAGTCCGTTCTGAACGACTAGCGATAGCAGAAGATCAACTATCTCAACGTCCGCAGCAATTTCCGCAGAACCAAAAATTTCCGCGCCCATCTGTACAGGACTGCGATCCGCGGGTATTGAATTAGCTACACTCTTCAAAGTTGAACCCGCATAGCTCAGTCGCGTGACGCCCTCGCGCCCCAAGCTATGGGCATCGATGCGTGCCACTTGGGGGGTAATATCAGCACGAACGGCCAGAGTTTTACCCGTTTCGCGATCGGCAAACTTGCAGGTAAGTTCGTCAAGATCCGCGCCGAGACCCACCAATAATGAATCGCTGAACTCAACCAGCGGCGGCACAACATACTCGTAGCCCCAGCCCGCACAAATATCTAAAAGCCTGCGACGACACTGCTCAACGCGCCTTGCCTGCTCAGGCAGAAGCTCATCGATCCCGTTTGGGAGCAACCATCGTGTCGTATCACTCATGTCTTAGTTCCAAGCAATGAAGTCGCAATTGCGCGCGTAAAAAAAAAGCCGAACCCGCTTATTATCGCTGGTCCGGCCTTAGAGATACAGTGGAAGATTACTGGCCCGCTTTTGGATCTCGTAGATACTGGAAAAATTGGCTATCGGGCTTGAGCAACATAATGTCACTGCTATTAGCAAAGGTCTGCTGGTAGGCGTTCAAACTTCGTGTAAATGCATAGAACTCAGGATCACGATTGAAAGAGTCAGCATAGATTCGCGTAGCAGTTGCATCACCATCACCACGAATAATTTCCGCATCTCGCACAGCTTCCGCTTCAATAACCGTTACCTTTCTATCTGCCTCAGCGCGCATTCCCTCGGCAATTTCCTTACCTTCAGATCTCAGCTCGCGTGCTTCCTTCTCACGCTCTGCATTCATACGCCGATAAACAGACTGCGATACCTCGTTGGGTAGATCAATTTTTTTCACTCGAACATCGATCACCTCTACACCAAGCTCTGCTGACACAGTCTCATTTAAACGCGCCTTCACTGCTTCCATCAGCTGGTCACGCTCACCAGAAACAACCTCCTGCACGCTACGGCCGGCAACTTGGTTCCTCAAGTCATCATTGATCCGTTGTGAGAGGAGGGCTGCAGCACGGAATTCCTCGCCACTGGTTGCCGTGTAGTACTTGGCCGTGTCTATAATTCGGAACTTCGCATAAGAGTCAACGATTAACTGCTTTTGCTCTTGCGTAAAAAAGCGCTCAGGCGTTGAGTCTACGGTCAAAATTCGACCGTCGAACTTGCGAACAGAATCCACAAAGGGGATCTTGAAGTGCAGACCTGGCTCAAGGTCCGCATTTACGACCTGACCGAACTTAAGCAGAACACCACGTTGTGTCTCGCTGATAACAAAGACCGAATTACCCAGAACAACAAAGGCCAAGAACAAGACTGTGCCGATTAGATTTTGTCTCGACATGATTAACGCCCTCCCCGCGTTGTGCGGCTTCCGAGATCGCGGCGCAATTGTTCAGTCACTGCGTCGGTCACCTCTCTCAATTGCTGGGACGTCAAGCCACGATTCATGGCGCCGCCGCCGACAGCACCACTCGCTCCGGCAGGTGCCAGTTTATCGAGCGGCAAGTAAATCATGTTGTTGCCTCCCTCGACGTCGACCATCACCTTGCTAGTATTGGACAACACGGATTCTAGTGCATCGATGTAGAGACGCTCGCGCGTCACCTCGGGCGCCTTCTGGTATTCTGCGAGAAGCTGATCAAATCGCTGCGCCTCACCGGTCGCTTTGGCGATCACCTGTTGCCGATAAGCTTCCGCCTCCTCCTTTATTCGCTGCGCTCGACCACGAGCCTCAGGCACGATGCCGTTTGCGTAGGACTCAGCTTCATTCTTCACACGCTCCTCGTCCTCACGCGCTTTAATCACGTCATCAAAGGCCTCTTGCACCTGCGAGGGCGGGCTCGCGTCATCGATGTTGACCTTCTGCACGTTGATACCGGTGGTGTAGTTCACGAGGTATTGCTGCAAGCGCTCACGCACCTGAACCGCAATCGCCGCCCGGCCTTCAGTCAAGACCAAACCCATTGAGCTGTCGCCGACCACATGTCGAAGCGCGCTTTGCGCCGCGTGTTGAAGCGAGCGCTCCGGATCTCTCACCTCAAGAACAAAATTCTTGGGATCATCAATGACGTACTGCACCGACATACTGACGTCTACGATGTTCTCGTCCTGCGTCAGCATCGTCTCGCGAAACTGTGCTGATCGTACCTGGGTAATGTTTACTCGGCTG
>CBFHHL010000056.1:0-11283 GCA_965655685.1 Luminiphilus sp. | reverse complement strand
GTTGCAAACCAGTCACCAACCACCCCGTCAGTAGAGCACGGATAAGGCGCTAGCCGAAGCCCAAAGCCCAAAGCCCAAAGCCCAAAGCCCAAAGCCCAAAGCCCAAAGCCCAAAAAATTGTGCTTCCCACAAAAGTAAAAACGACGAATACTTTCAACTCTCAATAAAGCGGTGTAGATAACAAAAATGAAGTGGCCCCGTCTCGGCAATGCCGTACCTCAGCAAAAACAACCTATTCGCAGATTCATCGGACGATTTATTTTTGCGCTGATTGGATGGAAGCTTGAGGGAAACCTACCAAACCGATCTAAATTGGTGCTAGTAGCGCTGCCGCATAGCTCAAATTTCGATTTTATCTTGGCGCTCTCCGTTATATGGGGGTGGGGTCTGAAGCTCAATTTTATGGGCAAGCACACACTCTTTAAATTCCCACATGGATGGTTCTTCCGTTTAGTTGGGGGAATTCCTGTAGACCGGCGATCACCCCAAGGGCTGATCGAGAAGATGACGAGCGAGTTCAACGCGCGATCATCGCTCCTGCTGGGTATAGCGCCAGAGGGAACACGCAACAGCGACGGGACATTAAAAGCGGGCTTCGCACGAATTGCCAAAGCTGCGTCAGCCCCCGTCATTCCGATTATCGTAAATTACAAAACAAAAACATTAACGTTGGGAGATTTAATAGCTGATCTCAGTGATATCGATGCCATTATCGAAGCCGTTAAAACGCAAGGTCTAAGTGGCCAACGACGGGCACCGGCAAAACTGTAGCCCCCAGCTTGTGATTCACTTCTCGAGGCACGTAGCGTCTCATCCAGACATAAAAAGCGCCCTCAATGAAGGTGGACTGGGACCACAAACCGCGGGTTACATCCAAAACTGGCCCGCAACCGACTCGTCATCTGTCTAACGAAAACCTGGGGTTTCAAGTTTTGGGAGCAATCCCTTAGTTTTCAAGAAGGTCTCTTGATACTGTGAAAAGCAAAGGAGGGCCGTTGTGAACATGAAACAAGCTAAGGTGATCATTTGGGGGGTCAGCACGCCGCGAAGCCTTCGTCCACTGTGGATGGCTGAAGAACTAGGAATCAACTATGAGCACAAGCCAATAGGACCGAGAACCGGCGAGACGCAAACCACCGAGTACCAACAGCTGAATCGAAAACAGAAAATTCCTTTCATGCAAGACGGAGCGGTGAAGGTATCGGAGAGTCTTGCGATCTGCCGCTATCTTCGAGATCAGTATCCCTCCAAGCAGGTGCTCATGCCGGAGGACCTTGTTACCCGGGCAAAAGAAGACGAGTGGTGTTGCTACATCTACGGCGAGCTAGACGAGACCAGCTTGTATGTCATGCGCCGCCATGGTGATCTGGGCATGATTTACGGCGAGTCGGAAACGGCCGTTAACGCCTCACGTGCCTACGCGGAAAAGCACTTTGAAATCGTGGGACGGCTCTTGGAAAAGCGGTCATACTTAGTGGCTGACCAATTCGGGCTCGCCGACCTATTTTTGGTTTCTTGTATTGATTGGGCGAACGCCTACCGGGTCGCCATACCGGACAACCTACATGCCTATCACGCCCATATCGCTGAGAGGCCTGCCTACGTGCGTGCAATGAAAGTTAACTATCATGATCGTATAAGAGGTGAATAATGGGTCCACTAGACGGCTTAAAAGTGCTCGATTTGACCAGCATGGTCTCGGGGCCTGTCGCTGCAATGATGTTGGCCGACCAGGGCGCACGCGTGATCAAAGTAGAGCCACTCGCGGGCGAGCAGATGCGGCATATTGGAGGAAAACATAACGGCGTCTCCCCTGCGTTCTATTCGTGTAACCGCGGTAAGGAATCGATCTCTCTCGACCTTAAATCCGATGAGGGCAAAAAGATCCTTCTCGAGCTTGCGGCCGATGCTGATGTGTTCATCCAAAACTTCCGCCCCGGCGCTATCGCGCGAATGGGCTTTGGGGAAGACGTTCTTCGCGAGACCAACAAGAAACTTATCTACGTCTCTATCAGTGGATTCGGGGAGAGCGGCCCCTACTCACAAAAGCGCGTCTACGACCCTGTGATTCAGGCGCTGTCGGGTGCGACCGATATTCAAATGGATCGCGCCTCAGGGCGGCCGCAAATGTTCCGGATTATCCTCGCTGACAAGGTGACGTCCCTGACCGCGGCACAGGCGATTAGCTCAGCGCTGTATGTGCGTGAGAAAACCGGCGAAGGCCAGCACATCCGCTTGTCGATGCTGGAGACGATGCTATCGTTTTTTTGGCCCGAAGGTATGACTGGACTCACCTATGCCGACATGGAGTTTGACGTCACCAAACTACAGGGCACGCAGGACCTCGTTTACGAAACACAAGATCGCTATATCACCGCGGGCGCTATCTCAGATAAAGAGTGGGCCGGAATGTGCCGAGCGCTAAACCGCGAGGATCTCATTGAGGACCCTCGCTTCAAAACTGCGGGAGATCGATTTGTTAACGTCGAAGAGCGCAAGCAAATTACCGCAGGCGAGATCAAGAAATGGGCAAGCAGTGAAGTGCTCGAGCGCCTTGACTCTGAGGGGGTCCCCAGCGCGCCTCTTCTAACACGGATGGAACTCATGGATCATGCTCAGGTTCTGGCTAACGAATCCATCGACAAAACAGCTTACGAGGGTTTCGGTGAGGTCAGGCAAGCGCGTCCAGCCGCACGCTTTGACAAAACACCTAGCGAGATCGCTGGACCTGCGCCAAAGCTTGGAGAACACGGTCGCAGTTTACTCGAAGAGCTGGGTTACGATGGCGAAACGATCGAGTCACTTATCGGGAGAGGCCTCCTCAAAATCAGCCACTAAAACCGGAGATAAATGCCATGAAAAAAGTATGTTTGATTATCGGTGCAGGTGCAGGCATTGGCGGTTCCGTAGGCGCAAAATTTGCCGCAAATGGCTATCATGCTGCACTCTGCCGCCGAAGTGATGCTGAGGGCTTAGAAAAGCTCGTCAATGGCATTGAAAAACACGGTGGGTCAGCCTCGGGCCATATGCTCAATGCCGTTGAAGAGGGCGCTATTGAAAAGTTAGTGGAAGAGGTCGAAAAGATTGGCCCTATCGAGGTGGTGCTCTTCAATCTTGGCGCGCAAATTGGCAACCGATCGCTCGAAAGCACATCGCTGAAAACCTTTGAGCTCGGCTGGAAAATGGCGTGCATGGGCTTGTTCCGGCTCGCGAAAGCGGTTATCCCAGCCATGGAATCGCGCGGCAAAGGCACCATTCTCGTAACCTCAGCGACTGCAGCCGTCCGAGGGAACGCAGGACAGCATTCACATGCCGCTGCCATGGGCGGTAGACGTATGCTCTGTCAAACCTTGAATGCCGAATATGCATCCAAGGGGATACATGTGGCTCACATTATTGTTGACGGTGCGGTAGATGCACCGGATACGCTGGGAAAAATGCTGGGGGCTGACATGTTTGCGAAACTGCGCGAGACCCGTGGTGGAGCGCATGACGGCTTACTGTTACCAGCGGAGATGGCTGAAACCTACTTCCACATAGCTCAGCAACACCGCTCAGCCTGGACTCACGAACTGGACCTGCGCGCCTATTCAGACTTAGCATGGTGGAATCACGCGCCTTAGAACGGGCAGAGTGATAAGGATTAAGTGGCAACAAATAACAAAAGGAGAAGCCACATGAAACTTACCGTTACGCCCTCCGGCCAAGCCTGCGGAGCCCGAATAGAGGGCATCGATCTAACTCAGAATCTTGGCGAAGCACAGATTGCCGAACTTAGGCAGCTGTGGCTTGAGCACAAAGTCATTGCTTTTCCGAATCAGCCATTAACTCCTGAAGACTTGGAGCGTGTCGCCCAATACTTTGGTGAGATTGGTGAGGACCCCTTTTTTGGGCACATTGAAGGCTATCCGAATATTTGTGCCATTCAGCGGGATGCCGATGAACAGACGCCCATCTTTGCGGAGATATTCCATACTGATTGGAGTTTCATGCCAATTCCACCGGCAGGCACCGCGTTATTTGGTATTACGATCCCCCCACATGGCGGCGACACGTTGTTCGCTGATCAAGTCAAAGCGTACGACGACATGCCCGATGCTTTAAGAGCAAGAGTCGAAGGGCTAACAGCAATACACTCGGCGGCTCTGGGCTACGCGCCCGATGGTGCCTACGGCGACCGCGACCGCGAAAACGGGCGAAGTATGGCAATCAAACCTAGCGAGAAAGCACGCGAAACATGCCCACACCCACTCGTACGGGAGCACCGCGAGACCGGCGCCAAAGCGCTGTTTTCATCAGCGGCTTACATACAAAGTTTCGAAGGTATGTCACTTGAGGAGTCCCAAACCTTGGCTATGGAGTTATATGTCCATCAGACTCAGGCGAAGTTCCAGTACCGCCACAAATGGGAAAAAAACATGCTGGTGATCTGGGACAACCGTTCTCTGCTCCATTCAGCAACGGGTGGTTTTGATGGCTACGACCGACTGCTTCACCGAGTCACGATTGCCGATACGCAGTGGTAGTAAATTTAAGCCAGTAGTGAAGGAAAGCTAAGACGTATGATTTCAGATTCATTACTCGACAGCCTTGCTACGGCGATAAGCAAAAAAACACAACTGTCCGAGTTTCCTGCAGGCATTTCCGTGGCCGACGCCTACCCTTGCCTTCCACTACTCACTCAGAGAGTCTCAGGGAGCTCAGCTGGGATCAAGGCCGGGATTACCAACGTCGATTTACAAAAGCTGTTTGGTCTTGAGGAAGCCCTGATTGGACTTCTATACCAAAATGGCGAGATCCGAAGTGGCTCAAATCTGCCGTATTCGCCGCACAGACGTATCGAGTGCGAGATGGCCGTTACCTTTGACGCACAGGGCAATCCGATTGCCGTGGGTCCAGCGGTGGAGTTTGTCAGTCTAGACTTCTCGCGTCCGGAAGATATGACGCCGGGTAACGTGACACTCTGCAATCTCGGTGCGGATCAGTTTATCTGTGGTGACATGAGAGACTGGGTAGCTTCGATTTTGACGCGCTTTCTGCACTTGAAATCGTGGCAACCCGCGATGGCGAGACATTGCTCACAACCACACCGATGGATTCCCTCGGCGGACCAAGATCTGCGCATGCATGGTGCATGGCAAAAGCCAACGAACTGGGCTACTCGCTGCCTCAACACGGCATTTTGTTGGCGGGAACTAACGGCTCCGCGCTCCCCGGCGAGCCGGGTGAATACAAGATTCATTTTGGCCATCTGGGATCGATCCAATTCACGATCGAGGGCGCATAGCGCGCACTAGTAAGCTGGTTTTCTTTGAGCTTAACGTTGATAACGAAACAATAATTTAAAAGAGCAAATCCATGACTTCATCTTCACCAACACTAAGCTTCAAAAGGGCACTCGGTTTTTTCGCTGTTGTCAGCCTTCTTTCCATCACCGCCTGTGGCAAGTCAGACAGTAATTTGACCTCGCCAAAGTACACAGCAACCGTAACAAAAACCGAGTTTGGTATTCCACACATCACTGCTGATTCATGGGGTTCATTAGGGTTTGGCGAGGCATATACGGCGGCCGAGGATCAGCTATGCAACATGGCGCTTGCACTGATTCAATCACGTGGTGAAAGCGCCGCTGTCTTCGGACCAGGCCCATCGAATCGAAATGCTAGCCGCGATATTGTCATCAAAGCGCTCGACATTTCAGAGAAATCCAAGCGTGCATTGGCGGACCAAACCCCTGAAATTCGCCAGTGGATAGAGGGCTATGCTGCGGGGTATAGCCAATATGTGACCGAGCAGCAGGGGGGATTTGGATCTTGGTGCGATCAGGCTGATTGGGTACAGCCTGCCACGGCCGCGGACTTCATGGCGCAGTACGTGACCTTGGTACACACACTACCTCGTATCGCAGGCGCAATTACCGCCGCGGCACCCCCGTCTATCGAGTCTTCAGCTGAAGCAGTCACCCTCCAGACGTCAGCGCCGGAGACGAAGGTATTCGCGAACAGCGAGCACGACGCAGCGCCCGTCAGTCATCGACTTAGCCGTATCGCCGCATTGGACAAAGCCCCCGCGATGGCCGATACGCTAACCGGCATGAAGCTCCGCGACATGGGCTCAAACGCATGGGCAATCGGCGCCAATCGCTCAGAAAACGGGAAGGGCTTGCTACTCGCCAATCCCCACTACCCTTGGTATGGCATCGCACGCTTTTGGGAAAAGCACCTCACCATCCCTGGCGTCTATAACGCCTATGGCGCGGGTTTGGTCGGTACGCCAGGTGTGGCAATTGGCTTTAACGATGCGGTGGGTTGGTCACATACTGTATCGAATTCAAAGCGGACCGTAATTTATCAGCTCCAGTTAAACCCCGAAGATCCCAATCAATATCGCTTTGAGGACGGGTGGCGCGCACTTACGCCCACTGAGGTTAACGTCGCCATCAAGACTCCCGAAGGTTTAGTCGATAAAAAGCACACGGTTTGGTTCTCGCATCACGGCCCACTGATGGCCCTGCCAGGGCTGAGCCAAGATCCGATGACGGTCTTCGCCGTCAGAGATGCGAATGCCGATAACATCCACACCTTTGCTCAGTGGCAAGCTATGGGTAGCTCAAAAAGCATGGATCAATTTATCGATGCTCACCGGCAATACAACGCAATGCCCTGGGTAAATACCATTGCTGCTTCAGCAGATGGTCGGGCGGTTTATATCGATAATTCCAATGTCGGTGCCTTGAGTGACGTCGCTATCGGCGCGTGGCACGAGACGATCAAAGCAGTCCCAAAGTTACAGTACCTCTTCCTGTCTGAGGGGTTAGTAATTTTAGATGGAAGCAAAGCAATGAACGACTGGCTCGAGACAGCATCTCCCGTCCCGAATACTGAGCCGTTTGAACGCCGACCACTGATCGAAAGCGCGCAGTATGTTTTCAACGCAAATGATAGCTACTGGTTGAGCGACCCTGAAAACCCTGCTGCGTCCTTATCACCGCTGTACGGTCCTACTATGACGCCTCGTAGCGTCCGAACACGGATGAACATCGCCTTACTGAAACCAGACAGCGACTATGGCTATGCAGGGGCAGATGGGAAACTTAATCGAGATGAGATTCAGAATGCGTTGTTCAGCAACGACAGCCTCACAGCAGAAATGCTTTTACCCGAGCTCTTAGCGGCGTGCCAGAGCAACCCCAACCGCGTCATCGGTGAGGCGAGTGTGAATCTCGAGGAAGCCTGTGCTGTACTAACAGGTTGGGACAGACGCTTCGACAGCGAGTCACGCGGCGCGGTTCTGTTTCGCGAGTGGATAACACGCTATCCCTACGACGAAACGTATCTGGGATCGTCACTTTTCCAGAACGGTTTCAACCCAACTGAACCGGCCACCACACCCTCGGGTCTCGCAAATGCAGACGCGGCGTTGAACAAACTCGGGGAGGCCGTCTTACTGCTCCAAGGTGAGGGCATCGCGCTCGACACTGCACTAGGAAATTTACAAATCGGTCACCGATTCGATCGACAGTACCCTATCCACGGCGGAAATCGATACGAAGGTATAGCGAATCTGCAAGTGACAAATACCCCCGGCAACAACCCGACAGAAACACCGATATTTTCAGGGAGCAATCGATTCGTCGCTGATAGTTATAGCCTGTCAGAGACCGGCTATAATGTGGTCCACGGTTCTAGCTTCATCATGACTCTAGGCTGGACGGATGAGGGCCCTGAGGCCGAGGCGCTCCTATCGTACTCACAGTCAAGCGACCCCAGCTCACCTTACTTCGACGACCAAACACAGTTGTACGCAGAAAAAGTATGGCGCCCTATTCGCTATACCCCCGCGGATATTGAGGAAAACGCCGTATCGACCCGTATTATCAACTCAATGAATTAAGACAAAAAAGCCCGCTAAAGCGGGCTTTTCATTGATTACAGCAGTTAAAACTTACCCTTAATCCGGCGCCTTCGATAAGTCCTCGCGAATAAAGCGTGAAGCGATCACGTAAAACATGCCGGAGATAAACATGGCGGTGGGGACGATGTACATCAGGGCATAGCGCAATGAATCAGTACCGTGGTGATCAACCAGCATGTCGCTCACCAGGCCGACCGTCGTTGGCCCCATCCCCAGCCCAATGATATTCAGAATAAAGAACAGCAGTGCAGAAGAAACTGCGCGCATTTTTAGGCCTACCATGCTGTGGACACAGGCGATAGTCGCACCCAAATAAGCATTAGAAAGCACTGAAGGGATGATCATACAGATCAGCGCAGTGTAGGGTCCGTCGACCCAGAACGTGCTGATCTGCAGTGGTATCGAGATAGCACAGGCGCACACGGCGACCCACATATACCAACGCTTGTCGTTCTTACCGAGTTTATCGGCAATCACGCCCGAGCCGAATACACCTATGGCACCGCCGACTCCGATGATCAGAGCCAACCATGTGCCGAGCTCGCCCGTGGGCATCTGATGCGTTCGAATCATGAAAGAAGCCACCCAGTTTGCCGTGCTGTAACCGGCGAACGCGTTCATCGCAGCACCGAGCGCCATAAAAATAAACGAGGGGCGACTAATCAGTAGCTTGAAAACAGTCAGCATCGAGGGGTTGTCGCCACTAGTGACGCGATTCTCAGTCAACCCACGGATCGGCTCGGGTACTGTGAGATAAAGAACCAAAGCGAGGAGGACACCAGGAACGCCCACCACAAAAAAGGCCACTCGCCAGCCGAAGAATTCGTTGAGCCAGCCACCAAAAAGGAAGCCGAATAAAATGCCGATACTGATACCTGTTGAGTAAAAACCAATGGCACTAGCGCGTTTCTCGGGAGGAAATATGTCCGAAATCATTGAGTGCGAGGGAGGACTTCCTCCAGCCTCGCCAATACCGACACCCACACGGGCAAGCAATAACTGCCAGTAATTTTGGGCAAGACCGCTGAGCGCCGTCATGCCACTCCAAATCGTGAGTGAGATGGCCACAATATTTCGTCGATTACCGCGATCTGCCAAGCTGGCAATGGGTAATCCAGCAAAGGTATAAAACAGTGCAAATGCAAAGCCAGTGAGCAGCCCCAGCTGCGCATCGCTCAACATGAGATCGGCTTTAATTGACTCCTGAAGAATCGATAGAAGCTGCCGATCGATGAAGTTGATACTGTAGACGATGGTAAGGATACACAGCGCATAGTACGCGGTCTTCGTTGAACCGTAGGGATTGGTAGCGGGTTGATCCGCCGAGTTAGAGTTTGTCATTAGTTACCACTATTTGAATTATGTTTTGCGGTGAACACGGGAAACGCCGCATTCATGACTTAAAGCTACACCAACATCGCCGTCATGGACCAGCTATTACCACCAAAACTTAAGGGCCAATACGCAGAAGCGATTAAAGCTCGGTCTTTTGCTACGCGATACCACGCGAGAAAGACCATTCTCCGATCTCGTAGTATCAGGTTAAGCGGCGCTCAAGTAGTCGAAACAGTGGATATCCGGCGGCGATTAATCCGAGGGTTAGTCCTAGCTGTAACGGGTATTGAACCGCCGTGTAGAGCACTGTCCAACCTGTGATGCCAAGAAAAATAATGGCTGGCAAAGGGTATAGCGGGATGGTGAATACAGAATGCTGGGGCGCTTTCTTTCGCCGTGCTCGGCTGACGAAGACGGCCATCACAGTGAACAGTGTGTTCGTGGCCATGACGAGTCCAGCGAAGAGAAGTATCTGCTCGAACGTCGACGTCCATAGAAAGATGAGCGCAACCACGCCCATCAAGACAATCGCGTTACGAGGCAGTCCATGCGCGTTGGTGCTACCAAGCCAGCTGAGGCCGACATAGTCCTCACCCAAGCGTTGTAAAGCACGGGGTCCCGCCATAACCATGGCGCTGACCGTTGATATCAGAATCCCTGATAGTAGTAACGAAACGACGAAGGCACCCTCAGGCCCCAAAACCGCGTCTGCAACGATATAAGCGATCTCCACCTCCCCCGACAAATCGGCAGTAGGTGCGGAAGTCAGAAAAACAGTGTTTAACAGTACGTAGATAAGCGTGACGACCGCACAACCAACCACGAGCGCGCGCGGTAAATCACGCTGTGGCTCCTCTAGCTCCCCCAAAATATAAGTCGCTGCGTTCCACCCCGAATAAGCGTAGGTCACGTAAATGAGTACAACAGCACCAGCGCCTGTCACTATCTCGCCCGCATCTATCAAGGAAGACAAGGGCAGCTGTTGGGAATATTGGCTCCCCGCGACCCAAGCAGTCCCAATGAAAAGCATAATGAGCGCTAGTTTGAGAACCGTGAGCATCACTTGCCCTCGAGAGCTCTCTCGATAGGTGCGGCTGTGAATGGCAACCATGGCGATAATCAGCAAGGTCGCCGTTACCTTTGGCGGTGCGGCCGGAAACGCTGTCGCCAAATACACGCCGAAAGTCAGGGCAGCCAGCGCAATTGGCGCTGCAAAACCTACCGTTGCAGATACACCGCCCGACAAAAACCCCGCGTAAGGATGGATCAGCTCAGATAGAAAATGATATTCGCCGCCCGAGCCAACGTGATGCGCGCCGAGTTCGGCGTAACACAACGCACCACAGAGGGCGCACAAACCTCCTAGCACCCAAAGCCAAACTATCGCGCCGGTCGACTCGATCGCCAGCAGTTGGAACCCGAGTGACGTGAACACGCCGGTGCCGACCATATTTGCGATCACCACTGCTGTGGCAACATTGACTGAGTAACCCTTTGACTGCGACATAGACTCCAAATCCGAAACCACACAAGGCCTGCGAAAAAGTGCACTCGCTCAATGGTAAGAATCGCAGCCCCCTAATCTAACAGGTATGCTTGGTGCTGACATAAGCGAGACTCATTCGAGCCGTAAACCTGACTTAAACGAGAACATCAGTTGCGAATTGCTCTCTTCTATAACCGCGATATCTACGCACATAAAGCGCTATTTTTGTTGACTCAAAGACTAAGTGAGCACTCGCTTTCTTTTTTTTACTCACAGCAGGTGGGCGGCAATGTCGTGCGGGATATTCGCCTGCAAAAACTCGCTGAATTTGAAAAGAACTTCAACGCGAGACCAGGTTGGAGCTTCGAGCAACTCGCGCAATCGGCCGGCACCATTGAGCATGGGGTATCGGATATCAATGGTGGTGACGCTGCAATACTTGCCGACTTCAAACCAGACTTAGTCATCAGTATTCGCTTCGGACAGATCTTTAAGGCCCCTGTCATCTCAATTCCTAGACTTGGCATCATTAATCTTCACTCGGGTCT
>CBFHHL010000055.1:0-27346 GCA_965655685.1 Luminiphilus sp. | reverse complement strand
CGATGTTATCGATAATCGGATTTTGCTCTACCACAAGCCTGTGGGTGAGGTGTGTTCGCGCAAAGATCCTGAGGGGCGTGCGACGGTTTTTGACGGCCTCCCACGACTGAAGACCGGCCGCTGGGTTTCTGTGGGTCGGCTCGATTACAACACCTCGGGTTTGCTGTTACTCACCACCGACGGTGACTTGGCGAACGCTCTCATGCATCCGTCGAGACGGGTTGAGCGTGAGTATTTATGTCGTGTCATGGGTCGTGTCGATAAGGCTATGTTGGATAGGCTTAAAGTGGGTGTCGAGCTCGATGATGGTCCTGCTCGTTTTACCGATATCCAATCGGGTGGTGGCGACGACGATAGTATCAACCAGTTCTTTTACGTTGTGCTCTCTGAGGGGCGCAATCGCGAAGTGAGAAGGCTCTGGGAGTCTCAAGGGGTAACCGTCTCTCGTCTGAAGCGCGTCCGGTACGGCGATGTTTTTATTCCCTCAAAGCTCAAAAAGGGGCAGTGGATGGAGCTGAAGCAACGTGATGCTGAGGTTGTGTACACCATGGCGAATATGGAGCCGCAGCCGGTTTACAAACCCTCAAAGAAAGCGGCTGAAAAGCGTGAACGGCAGTCGCGAAAGAGCGGCAAGCACATAAACAAGCGCTGAATTTTTAGGTTTTAATCGACTCCGGCGTGAACAACCCCGCGCTGAGCGGTTGTCGAGCGTAGGGTGTACACAGCGGTTTTTACGTGTGAGGCGTTTTGCTGCCGGTTCTGCCACTACTATTGCGCACTGAGGGCTTCGCCGTTGAGGTGGGCGCTGCTGTCGCTCATCAGATACACCCACTCGCTGATAATATCCTCGGGCAACGGGTTCGTTGTTGGCGGCTCGGCTGGGTAGGCTGAGCGACGCATCATGGTGTTTACGGCTCCCGGGTTGAGGCTATTGACCCTGATGTTACTTGTTGAGCCAAGCTCATCAGCCAGTACCTGCATGAGCCCCTCGGTCGCAAACTTCGAGACCGCATAGCTCCCCCAATACGCGCGGCCCGTTCGACCGACTCCCGAGCTCGTAAAGACGATCGACGCGGCTGGCGCTTCCTCCAGCAGTGGCAGCAAAGTTTGGGTTAGCATAAACCCGGCGTTGACGTTGACCTGCATCACGTCGTGCCAGCTCGTGGCTCGGGTTTGGGCAATCGGTTTTCGATCACCCAAGAGACTCGCGTTGTGTAGCAAACCATCGAGCTTCGGTAGTGCTTCGCTTAGTGAGCCTGCGAGTGTCACAAAGTCATCGTGAGACGCCTTGGCCAAGTCCATCGCCAAAATGGCGGGCTGGCGTCCGCCCGCAGCCAAGATCTCATCGTAAAGCGTCTCCAATCTGGCCTCATTACGACTCAGTAGGAGTACTTCGGCACCGTGTGCAGCGTACGCAAGACTTGCAGCTCTTCCGATACCTTCTGCGGCGCCTGTCACTAACACCGTTTTGTTAGCGAGAGCATCCGGACTCGCGCTCCATGAGCTAGGGGCTACTGGCATTAGAGTTGACTCCTTATCCAATTGCAGAGCGCGTAGGGGGTTTCTACTAATAGGTTTGCACCCCACGTTTCAGGGTCGTCATGGTCTTCGATGTAACCGTAGCCCACTGCCACTGTAAAACAGCCGGCGGCATTGCCAGCTTGTATGTCGCGGAGATGGTCTCCAACGTACACCATGTGTTCGGTGGACACGCCAAGCTGTTCGGCCGCGCGCAAAATAGCCTCTGGATCAGGCTTCGCTCTCTCGACATCACAAGGCGTCACAAGACTGCCGGCCGAGGGTTCGAATGGCATGGCCGCCATAAGCGGCTCGGCAAAGCGCCTGAGTTTGTTGGTCACTACACCCCAATAGCCGCCGGCTTCGTTAATTGCCTTGACTGTGTCGACCAATCCTTCGTAGGGCATCGCACTGGTGCCAAGGATTTCCTCGTACCAATCCAAATAGGTTTGACGATAGGGTTCCCAGCGCGGATCTCCCTCTTTGATGCCGGTTGCTTCGGTTACTAGGCGGCCAGAGCCGTGGGAGATCAGCTTACGTGCATCTTCGAAGGGTTTCTCACCGCTACCGAGTTCAACACACATGCGGTGATACACAGCAACGAGCTCGCTCGCCGTATCGATCAGTGTGCCATCGAGATCAAACACGAAGGCGCGAAACGAGCCGGTCGTCATTCGGGCTTGCTCGCTCTGATCATGTAGTTCACTGACACATCGCCTTCCACCAAGCGATAGTGCTTTGTGAGTGGGTTGTAGGTAAGGCCAATCATTGCTTCAACCCTCAGTCCTGCAGCGCGCGCCCAGCGAGCAAGCTCCGACGGTTTAATAAGTTTGTCGTACTCGTGTGTACCCTTTGGTAGCAAATTTAGCACGTACTCTGCGCCCACAATGGCGAATAACCAGGCCTTTGGATTTCTGTTAATTGTCGAGAAGTAGAGGTCGGCGCCTGGCTTGGCCATATCAGCACAGGCTTGAATTACCATCGATGGATCCGGAACATGCTCAAGCATTTCAAGGCATGTAACAACGTCATAGGCCTCGGGTCGTTCCTCCGCCATTGTTTCCGCCGTCGTTTGGCGGTACTCAACGTCCAGCTGTGATTCCAGCAAGTGAATCTTTGCCACCGACAGAGGCGCCTCACCCATATCTATGCCCGTTACGGTTGCTCCGCGGTGAGCCATGGCCTCGCTTAACAGACCGCCACCGCAGCCGACATCTATGAGTCTCTTGCCCTTGACTTCGCTGAAGCGGTCAATCCAGCCCGCTCGCAGGGGGTTGATGTCATGGAGCGGTTTAAACTCGCTATTTTCATCCCACCATCGAGAGGCAAGCGCTTCGAATTTGGCAATTTCATCAGGATCTACGTTGGTGTGTGTCATCGAGTACTCGGTTATTGGGTGGTGAAAAAGATGAGTGGGGTATACGCGTAACTTACTGTGAGAGTTTAGCGCGCCAAGACCGTGCTTTGTCACTCAAAGTGTCCTTGTCTAGTGTTTGCAACTGTCGGTTTCTGAGCACGTTTTTGCCGGCAATCCAGCTCCAGGTAACTTCACTACCGGCGCTTGCGTAGACAATATTTGAATCGAGATTGTGACTAGGTGTCATAGAGAGACTCGTTGTATCCAAAGCAATGATATCCGCTGATTTTCCAATCTCAAGACTTCCCGTGATTGCGTCGATACCCATCGCTCGTGCGCCATCAAGCGTTGCTGCTTGAATGGTCTCAGCGGCGGACAAGGCCGTTGGGTTGCCGCTTTCAAGTTTGGCGAGTAACGACGCTGCTTGCATTTCAGCAAGGCCGTTCAGTTTGTTGTTGCTCGCGGCGCCGTCCGTGCCGAGTGCCACGTTCACACCCGCGGCTTTCAGCTTTGTTACTGGGCAGGCTCCCGAGGCTAATTTCATATTTGAGCGAGGGCAGTGGATGACATGAGCCCCGTGTTCCACCAAGGTGTCGATATCTTGATTGCCAATGTCCGTCATATGCACGCACTGGGTGCGCGGGCCAAGAAGCCCAATTCGGGCAACCAGGTCAATAGGTCGTTCGCCTGTCGCTTCAATGTGTGCCAGTACTTCTGCGGCCGTTTCATGAAGGTGAATCTGCACCGCCGCATCGAGTTCGTTGGCAATGGTGGCAGTTGTGCGCAGCAGTGCTTCGTCAACAGTGTAGGTTGAGTGTGGTCCGAGACCCACATCGACGAGGTCGTCATTACGGAAATGGTCTCGAAGCGCGAGCCCCTTGTCCAAATACTCGCGTGCGTCGGTGGCCCACGCGGTTGGTAGGTCCATGATAGGGAATAGCACTTGGGTGCGCATGCCCGCACTTCGGAGCGCCTGAGCGGCAACATCGGGGAAGAAGTACATATCGCTAGTCGTCGTGATCCCGCTTAGGATCATTTCAGCAGCAGCGATTTCTGTGCCATCACGGACAAAATCAGGTGCCACCCATTTTCCTTCCATGGGCCATATTTTCTCATTCAGCCAGCGATCGAGCGGCATGTCGTCGGCATATCCGCGAAGTAGGGTCATCGCTGCGTGACCATGTGCGTTGACTAATCCGGGCATGAGCGTATGCCCCGGCAGTTCGATGTGCTCGACGTCTAAGATCTGTCGGGCCTTATCGGTGGCAACGAATTCGTGGATCAGACCGCCGCGAACGATCAGGCTAGTGCCGGTGACAATTTGTTCCGGCCCCGCAACGGGAATGATCGCCTCTGCATGAAGGGCAAAATTTGGCGATGTCATAGCTCAAAGGTTTCCAATTCAAAAGGCCCTTAGACGTAGCCTCAACCGGCTGAATTTGATAACATTTACAGCTTATCAATTGCAGAGTTTTGGCGGCATGCCCGTCGATAAAAAAAAGATCATCGGATGTCAGATCAGCAGCAAGACGTAGCGCAAGACGTACACCCCATCAACATCGAAGACGAGCTTAAGCAATCCTACATGGATTACGCGATGAGCGTCATCGTTGGTCGTGCATTACCCGACGTGCGAGACGGGCTAAAGCCTGTACACCGCCGCGTTCTGTTTGCGATGAATGAGCTCAACAACGACTGGAATAAGGCATACAAAAAGTCCGCTCGTGTCGTCGGTGACGTTATCGGTAAATACCATCCGCACGGTGACTCGGCGGTTTACGATACGATTGTGCGAATGGCGCAAACGTTCTCGCTGCGCTATCCGCTCGTTGACGGTCAGGGTAATTTTGGCTCGATCGATGGTGATTCTGCGGCAGCGATGCGATACACCGAAATTCGCATGACCAAGTTGGCGCATTCGCTGCTGGCTGACCTCGAAAAAGAGACGGTTGATTTCGTCGAAAACTATGACGGAACGGAACACATTCCAACTGTTCTGCCTACGCGAGCGCCTAATCTACTGATCAACGGGTCGTCCGGCATTGCCGTGGGCATGGCGACTAATATCCCACCGCACAATATGCGTGAAGTAGTTGCTGGCTGCATGGCGTTGCTCGAGAATCCCGAGCTGGAGGTTGATGACCTTATTCGTTACATACCTGGGCCAGACTTCCCAACGGCCGCTATTATCACCGGACGCGCCGGCATCATTCAGGCGTATCGAACAGGTCGAGGTCGTATCTACGTCAGAGCTAAAGCTGAAGTCATCACGGATGAATCAAAAGGCAAAGACACCATTATTATTCACGAGATTCCCTATCAGCTGAATAAGGCGCGCTTGCTTGAGCGGATTGCTGAGTTAGTCAAAGAGAAGAAAATCGAGGGTATTACCGAGCTGCGCGATGAGTCGGATAAGGATGGCTTGCGCGTGGTGATCGAACTTCGCCGTGGCGAGGTGGGTGATGTTGTTCTGAATAACCTGTATGCGCAGACGCAGTTGCAGGCAGTCATTGGCATCAACATGGTTGCCTTGGTCGATGGTCAGCCTAAGGTGCTTAACCTCAAACAAATTATAGAGGCTTTCCTTCGCCACCGCCGAGAGGTGGTGACGCGAAGAACGTTATTCCTGCTTCGAAAAGCGAGAGAGCGAGGCCATGTTTTAGAAGGCTTAGCCGTTGCGCTTGCGAACATTGACGAGATTATCGAGCTTATTAAAACCTCCCCCACAGCGGCCGATGCGCGAGAGCGACTGGTTGCTGCGGCTTGGGCACCCGGTGATGTGAGTGCAATGCTTGAGCGCGCGGGTGAAGCGGCCTGCCGACCCGAGGGGCTCGATGGCGACTTTGGGTTGATCGATGGGAAGTACCATCTATCACCTGCGCAAGCGCAGGCCATCCTCGACTTGCGACTCAATCGTCTGACCGGTCTAGAACACGAGAAGCTGCTGCAAGAATATGCGGACAAAGTCGCAGAGATCGCCGATCTGCTCGACATTCTTGGCGATCCTGATCGACTGCGTACTGTGATCCGCGAAGAGCTGCAAGAATTAGTGGCTGATTTTGGTGACGAGCGTCTTACTGAGATTACAGATTCAGCGCACGATTTGACCGTTGAAGACCTCATTACAGAAGAGGATCGTGTTGTAACAATATCGCATCAAGGCTACGCAAAAACACAATCGCTTACCGACTATCAGGCTCAGCGACGCGGTGGTACGGGGCGTAGCGCGACGGCGGTCAAAGACGAGGATTTTGTCGAGCACTTGCTGATTGCCAGTACACATGCAACGGTTCTGTGTTTCTCAAATCTAGGTAAGGTTTACTGGTTGAAGGTATTCCACATTCCGCTCGCCAGTCGCACCGCGCGTGGACGTCCAATGGTCAACTTGCTCCCCTTGGACGAGAACGAGCGTATTACGTCTATCCTGCCGATTGAAGGTTATGATGAGGATCAGTTCATCTTCATGGCGACAGCCAACGGCACGGTAAAAAAGACCGCTGCAACGCAATTCGCGCGTCAGCGCAGCGTTGGCCTACGAGCGATTGAGCTTGACGAGGATGACGTGCTCATCGGAACCGCGATTACAGACGGTAACAGCGACATCATGTTGTTTTCGAGCGAGGGCAAAGCGACGCGCTTCAATGAGAACCAAGTCCGTGCCATGGGCAGAACCGCGCGTGGGGTCAGAGGGATAAATTTGGCAGCTGGTCACAAGCTTATCTCGCTGATCGTACCCAAAGAGGATGGTCGAATCTTAACGGTGACGGAAAATGGTTACGGTAAGCGTACGGAGAATGCGGAGTTCCCGGCAAAAGGCCGCGGTGGTAAAGGCGTAATTGCCATGGCTACCTCGTCGCGAAATGGACCTTTGGTAGGTGCTGTTCAGGTCTGGGATGCCGACGAGATGATGCTTATCTCTAACCAAGGCACAGCGGTACGCACCCGAGTCGACGAGGTCAGTTTGCTGGGCCGCAACACGCAAGGCGTGCGAGTGATCCGCACACGGGATGGTGAGGCTTTGGTCAGTGTCAGTCGAATTGTTGAAGACGACGGTGCGGCGGTGTCGGCGCCACCGGTCGTAACGGAAACCATTGATGCCGAGGTCATCGGCTCCTCAGCCACTGAATCTGTGGACAATAAAGACACGTCTGGCGACGAAAGTTCTGAGACACAAGACTGATGCGTGCACATAACTTTTGCGCAGGGCCGGCAGCGCTTCCCCTGTCCGTCCTAGAGCGCGCGCAGGCCGAACTCCTTAATTGGCAGGGCGCGGGAGCGTCCGTGATGGAATTGAGCCATCGAAGTGCCGAGTTTGTAGGCATCGCAGAGCGGGCGGAAGCCTCCCTTCGCCGGCTAATGAACATCAGCGATGATTACGCTGTCCTGTTTCAGCAGGGCGGTGCGTCGCAACAATTTGCGTCGGTGCCGCTGAATTTGAGTAGTCCAGACGATATTGTAGATCAGGTGGTAACGGGGCAATGGTCGAAAAAAGCGTTGGCAGAAGGGCGTCGCCTTACTCAAGTCAACGTTGCTTCAAGCTCCGAGGCTTCGAATTTCACCACGATCGAAGCGCAGTCTGATTGGTCAGTGACCTCCAATGCTGCCTACCTGCACTACTGCCCCAACGAGACGATTGGCGGCCTTGAATTTAGCTTTGTGCCCGAGAGCAGTGCACCGCTGGTGGCAGATATGTCTTCGACTATTTTGTCTAGACCTATCGACGTCACGCAATTCGGTGTCATATACGCCGGCGCGCAGAAAAATATAGGACCCGCGGGTCTCTGTATCGTGATCGTAAAGAGAGCGTTGCTCGGCCGCGCACGCGAAGACACGCCGGCGATGTTGAATTGGCAGATTGCGGCGGATAACGACTCAATGTACAACACCCCACCAACCTTCGGGATCTACCTCTCAGGATTAGTCTTCGAATGGATCGAATCCTTGGGTGGCTTGAGTGTTATGTACGAACTTAACAAGCGGAAGGCGGAGACGCTTTATGGCTTGATTGACGCCAGTGGCTTTTATGCCAACCCCGTCGATCCACAGTTCAGATCGTTGATGAACATTCCCTTTACACTGGCGGACGAAACCCTGGATAAACTATTTTTATCGCAGGCTGAGGACGCACAATTGTTGAACCTCAAGGGCCATCGATCCGTAGGAGGGATGCGCGCCAGTATTTATAACGCGGTGGAGCAAAGTTCCGTTGATGCTTTGTGCGAGTTCATGCAACGTTTTGAAAAAGAGAATGGGTAGAGCGTCCGAAGATGGCCTCTGATGATCAGCTAGCACTAATTCGAGCGGATATCGATTCTATCGACAGGCAACTTCTCGAGTTGATAAACGCGAGGGCTGACTGTGCGCGTCGCGTCGCCGAAATAAAGTTAGCCGCCAGTCAAGGTGGCGATGCGCTGTTTTATCGGCCCGAGCGAGAGGCGCAAATTTTAAGGGCGATTCAGAAGAATAACCCAGGCCCGCTTCCTGCTGATCAAGCTGCACGAATTTTTCGTGAAATCATGTCCAGTTGCCTTGCCCTTGAGCGGCCGCTCACTGTTGGGTTCTTAGGTCCCGTTGGTACGTACTCTCAGGCGGCAGCACTCAAACATTTCGGTCAGTCAGCTATTTTAGAGCCTCAATCCACGATCCGAGATGTCTTCCGACTCGTCGAGGATAGGGCCTGTGATATGGCGGTCGTCCCGGTAGAGAACTCAACCGAGGGGATGGTGGGGCAAACGCTTGACTGCTTCTTGGAGTCTCCGTTACAGATTATTGGTGAGGTTGAATTACCTGTTGTTCACCACCTGCTTGCAGCTGGCTCGCAGTCGCTCGAGGAAATTACGGCCGTTTGTGGGCATGAGCAGGCTCTTGGTCAGTGCCGTGATTGGCTTGATGCGAATTTACCCGGTATCCCACGTGATGTTTGCCGAAGCAATGGAGAAGCTGCGCAGCGCGCAAAGAGCGAATTATATATTGCTGCGATAGCAGGCGATTTGGCAGCAGAGACTTACGGCTTAACAAAGCTAAACGAAGCGATTCAGGATATTGCACACAATACGACGCGGTTTTATGTCATTGGCCGCGAGACAGTGCCCGCAAGCGGTTTTGATAAAACCTCTATCCTGATTGCCAGCCGCAATCGGCCAGGTGCATTGCTCAACCTCTTGCGCCCATTTGAGGAGCGCGGCATCAGCCTGACTCGGATTGACTCTCGCCCGTCAAAAACGGAAAAGTGGACTTACATGTTCTTTATTGAGTTTGAGGGGCACCTCTCTGACGAACTCGTGAAGGGCGTCATGGCGGCCCTTGAAGAAAACTCGATTCTTTTAAAACCGCTTGGCTCATATCCCAAAGCACCTATCTGATGGCTGATTTTAACGTGCGAACCATAGCTTTGGTTGGCTTGGGGCTCATTTCGGGATCGCTCGCACGTGCACTCAAAGCAAGCGAGTGGGATGGAAGGCTCATTGCATGGGGTCCAAGAGAGCCCAGTCTAAAGCGCGGACTCGAGCTGGGTGTGATCGATGATTACTCCCTGAACCTGAATGACATCGTCGAACAGGCAGACTTGATTGTCGTTGGCGCCCCGCCAATTGCAACGGCTGAGATGATCGCTACCTTAACGTCGAGTCTGAGTGACTCTGGAAGGCAGCCGATTATCACCGACTTAGCCAGCATCAAAGGGTATGTTGTCGATGCTGTGAAGGTAGACTATCCGATGTTTGTGCCGGGGCATCCTATTGCAGGTTCAGAGCATAGCGGCGTTGAACATGCAGATGCGGCACTTTTTACGGGCCGCGAAATTATTCTCACGCCCTCAGCGATCACGGATCCCTACGCTGTTGAGACAGTCACGGCGATGTGGGCGCTGACCGGTGCTTATATTCGACAGATGTCGGTAGAGGCGCACGATGCAATGTTAGCCGCGAGCTCGCATATGCCGCATATTGTTTCCTATGCACTCACCGGCGCGCTCGAGCGAAATGAAGCGGACCCAATGATTCACGGCGGTGGTGCTTTGCGCGACATGACCCGTATTGCGGGTTCCGACCCGTTGATGTGGACCGATATCGCTATTACCAATCGGGATGCTGTGCTGGAAGCTATTGATCAATTTGACGCTGAGATGAAAATACTCAGGGCCATGGTCGATGCGCAAGACGCCGACGCGATGCGTGCGTATTTCGCGACCTGTCGAGCGCACCGCAGAGCACACGACAATATTCTTAATCCTTTACTTCAAAGTCCGAGAGAGGAGACGTCATGAAGTTTTTGGTCGAGCCGGGAGGCTCGCTAACGGGCACTGTCCGTGTTCCTGGCGATAAATCTATGTCCCATCGGACCGTCATGCTCGGTGCGCTCGCAGAGGGAACCACAGTGGCTACCGGTTTTTTAGAAGGTCAAGACGCCCTGTGTACGGTTCAGGCCTTTCGCGATATGGGTGTTGTCATCCGAGGCCCCGAGAAAGGCAAGATCGAAATTGACGGCGTGGGGATGCACGGCTTGAATGCGCCTGCCGATGTGCTCGATATGGGAAATTCAGGCACCAGTATCCGTCTTTTGAGCGGGCTTTTAGCCGCGCAATCATTTGATTCAATTATGACGGGCGATGTGTCATTGCAGAAGCGACCAATGGGTCGCGTGACCACGCCGCTTGCAGAGATGGGGGCGGTGATTGAAAGCAATGAGGGCCGCCCTCCGTTATACGTCAAAGGTAATAAAAGCCTCAAGGGTATTCATTATGAAATGCCCATGGCGAGTGCACAGGTAAAGTCATGCATTTTATTGGCGGGGCTTTACGCTGAGGGACGAACATCAGTGACCGAGCCAGCGCCAACACGTGATCACACAGAGCGCATGCTCCGTGGCTTTGGCTACGCAGTCGATTGTGAAAACGAAGTTATTAGTGTGCAGGGCGGTGGTTCTTTAAAGGCAACGACGCTAGATATCCCTGCAGACATCTCGTCAGCGGCTTTTTTCTTAGTAGCAGCCTCGATAGCAGAGGGTTCGGATCTCACTCTTGAGCACGTTGGAATGAACCCGACACGATCGGGAGTTATCATTATTTTGACGCTTATGGGCGCAGATATCGAAGTATTGAATGAACGAGAGGTTGGCGGTGAACCCGTGGCGGATCTTCGCGTTCGTTCAGCGCCACTGACAGGTATAGAGATCCCCGAGGACTTGGTGCCTCTGGCTATCGATGAGTTTCCCATTCTCTTCATTGCGGCAGCATGTGCGACTGGAAAGACCACTTTGTCAGGGGCGGAGGAGCTCCGAGTTAAGGAGAGCGATCGCATCGCATCTATGGCCGAGGGCCTGAAAAGGCTGGGCGTTGAAAACGAGGTCATGCCAGACGGTATTATCATAACCGGTGGAGAAATGACCGGGGGTGAGGTCAATACGTTCCACGATCACCGCATCGCTATGTCGTTCTCTATTGCAGCACTGCGTGCCGCGGGTCCCATTCAAGTTAACGACTGCGATCACGTTGCGACATCATTTCCGGGCTTTGCGGCACTTGCGCGAGGCGCTGGATTACGGATTTCAGAGGTGTCTTGACCTGTGACTTCTGTGATCATCTGCGTAGACGGCCCAAGCGGGTCGGGCAAAGGCACCTTGTCGCAGCGGTTAGCAGCAGCATTGGGTTTCCATCTTCTGGATAGCGGTGCACTATATCGAGTAGTGGGTCACGCGGCACTCGTAAATGGCATCGATTGGGCCGATGAAGAGCGTGTCACTCGGATTGCGCGCGCACTAGATGTCTCGTTTCATAGCTCTGCGGACGGCTTGCGCGTCGCCTATGCAGGCAAGGATGTGACCGAAGCCGTACGCAGTGTAAGAGGCGGCGAGGGCGCATCGGCAGTAGCTGCCATCCCCTCTGTTAGAGACGCACTGCTGTCTCGCCAAAGGGAGCTTGCTTGTCCCCCTGGGTTGATCGCAGATGGTCGCGATATGGGGACTGTTGTTTTCCCTGAGGCCTCACTTAAGATTTTCCTTGAGGCTTCAGCCATGGCGCGCGCTCAAAGGCGACAAAGTCAGTTGCAGCGACAGGGTGAGGATGTTAGTCTGCCGCGCCTTTTGGAGGCCATAGAGGCTCGCGACCTGCGGGATAGGACCCGCGCTGTGTCGCCACTCGTGCCGGCAGAGGACGCGGTGGTTGTCGATAGTACAACCATGTCAGCGGACGACGTGTTTGCACATGTGATGTCTCTCGTTGCTCAGAAAGGGCTAGTGCACTCAGGCGGTTGAAGGACTTACCCCTCGACTCAGTGCGTTTTTAATCGACCCAGCCGGGTAAGAAGGCTGGTGCTGCGCTGTTGGCAGCGATACTGCAGGTATATTCAATGAGCGAATCATTCGCCGAGTTATTCGAAGAAAGTTTAAAAACCGTAGACATGGAGCCCGGTTCAATCGTTACGGGCGTTGTTATTGATATCGATAACGAGTGGGTAACTGTCCACGCCGGTCTTAAATCTGAGGGTGTCATTCCTCGTGATCAATTCACCAATGCCAGCGGCGAGTGCACCCTAAACGTCGGTGACGAAGTTCAAGTTGCGCTAGAAACTGTTGAAGACGGGTTTGGCGAGACCAAGCTGTCGCGCGAAAAAGCGAAACGGGCTGAGGCGTGGAAGACACTTGAAGCGGCACATGTTGCTCAAGAAGTGGTCATTGGTGTTATCAACGGTAAGGTCAAAGGCGGCTTCACGGTCGATGTTGATTCTATCCGTGCCTTCCTACCGGGTTCACTGATCGACGTTAGGCCGATCCGCGAAACCGCACACCTCGAAGGCAAAGAACTCGAATTCAAAGTTATCAAGCTCGATCAGAAGCGCAACAATGTTGTGGTCTCTCGTCGTGCGGTCATGGAAGCAGCCAACAGCGTTGAGCGCGATGAGTTGCTGCAAAACCTCCAAGAAGGTCAGAGCGTTAAGGGCGTGGTCAAGAACCTTACTGATTACGGTGCGTTCGTCGATCTCGGTGGTGTTGACGGTCTTCTTCACATCACTGACATGGCTTGGAAGCGTATCAAGCACCCAAGCGAAGTCGTTGAAGTGGGCCAAGAAATGGATGTCAAAGTCCTCAAGTTTGACCGTGAGCGCAACCGCGTATCCTTGGGGCTCAAGCAGCTGGGCGAAGATCCATGGGTAGAAATCACTAACCGTTACCCGGAAGGTAGCCGTGTCAACGCGCGTATTACCAACCTCACTGATTACGGCTGCTTCGCAGAGATCGAAGAAGGCGTTGAGGGTCTGGTTCACGTCTCAGAGATGGATTGGACTAACAAGAACGTGCACCCATCGAAGATCGTTAATTTGGGTGATGAACTTGAAGTCATGGTCCTCGATATTGATCAGGAGCGTCGTCGTATCTCGCTAGGCATCAAACAGTGCCAGCAGAATCCATGGGACGCATTTGGGTCGCAGCACGCTACGGGCGACAAAATTTCTGGCTCGATCAAATCGATCACCGACTTCGGTATCTTCATTGGTCTAGCGGGCAATATCGATGGTCTGGTTCACCTCAGCGACATCAGTTGGAATGAGACTGGCGAAGAAGCGGTTCGCAACTACAAGAAAGGCGATGAGATCGAGACGGTTATCCTCAGCATCGATCCAGAGCGCGAGCGTATTTCACTCGGTATCAAGCAGCTTGAGGAGGACTCGTTCTCTATCTACTTGGGCGACGCCGACAAGGGTAGTATCGTCACTGGTGAGGTAACCGAAGTCGACGCTAAGGGTGCCGTTGTTAAGTTGAACGAGGAAGTTGATGGCTACCTCAAGGTAGCTGACCTCAGCCGCGATCGCGTAGAAGATGCTCGTTCCGTTTTGAATATTGGCGACAAAGTCGAAGCCAAAATCGTCAACATTGATCGAAAGAGCCGCTCTATAGGCCTTTCAATCAAGGCCAAAGACATGGATGACGAGAAGGAAGCGGTGCAGTCGCTTAAAGACCAAGACAGTGCGGCTTCGCCTGGTACCATCGGTGATCTGATCAAGGCGCAAATGGATAGCCAGTGAGTTAATGCGTTTGGCGTAACCTATGGAAAGAGCCGGCATTGCCGGCTTTTTTTTTTGTTATCCTCTTCTCTGAATTATTGCCTCGTGCTACAGAAGTTTCTAGAGCAACTCTGAAAGGCGAGCAGTAGTGTTTGCCCTTGTATGCCTGCGCAATGATGTGGACAATAGACGCGGGAGCGAAGGAACATGACACGAAGCGAACTAATCGACTTAATGGCCTCACAACAAAGCCAGCTGACAACCAAAGATGTTGAACTTGCGGTGAAGCTTATGATTGATCATATGGCTGAATCGCTCTCCTCGGGTGAGCGTATTGAGATTCGTGGCTTCGGCAGCTTTTCTCTACATTATCGCGAGCCGCGTAAAGGGCGTAATCCAAAAACCGGCGACACGGTAGAGCTTGAGGGTAAGCACGTTCCTCACTTCAAACCAGGTAAAGAGCTGCGGGAGCGGGTAAACCGCTCAATCAAGGCGGTATTTTAATGCTCAGCTGGCTTCGTGCCGTTTTTACTTTTAGTCTTGTAGCCGCGTCCATTTTCACAGGCGCTGTGTTTGCTGCACAGAATACCTCGCAAGTGCCACTGTCTTTGTTCGTCGTTACCCTTCCTGAGCAGACGATGGCAGTTTGGCTTCTGCTCTTTTTGGTCGCGGGCCTTGCTGCGGGAAGTCTTATCAGTACGGTTGTTGTCTTGCGCCAGCGTGCTGGTTTAGCTGCGCTGAAAAGAGAAAACATACGTTTGAAGCAACGAATGGATCGGCTGTCTGCTAATGGCTGAGCCAAACACGCTCCTGCTTGCATTGTTGTTCCTAGCGGTTGCCGCCGGCTGGGTGCTTGGGCGTGGCGCATCAGGTCGAGATGATGAGCTCGATCAAACACCACCATCCCAATACTACTTGGGATTAAATTTTCTTCTCGATGGGGAGCAGGAATCAGCACTTAAAGCTTTCAGTGAGGCGCTGGCAGTAAATGCCGAAACCTTTGAAACCCATATCACGTTCGGCAGTTTATTAAGAAAGCGTGGTGAGGTGGACAACGCCATAAAAATCCACCAATCGCTGTTGTCGCGAACCAAGCTTCCCGACGCGCAAAAGAACCAGGCTCACCTTGAGCTCGCGAAAGATTTTATTGCCGCAGGACTGTTGGATCGTGCTGAACAATTATTAAAGGATCTTATCGACCTTTCTGAAGAGCACGAAGCTGATGCAAACGCGCTGCTACTAGACGTCTTCGAGGCAAGTCGCGATTGGGCACAAGCACGGGTGCTGGCTGAATCACAGCTGAAATCAATTCTTGCCGCGACGGTCACACCCTCCTCAAAAGCTAAGGCGGATAAGATAAAGTCGCGCCTTTGCAACTATTGTTGCGAGGCTGCAGAAGATGAGGAAGCGAAGAAAGCTTGGGCGGCGGCTCGCGGCGAGGCCGCTGAGGGTTTGCGGTGGGACGACAGCAGCATCTGGCCTCACTTGATTATGGCAAGAATTGATGTGGAGGAAAGAGTCACGAAGCACGCGTTTGATCGATTGATGTCTGCTGCAAAGGTCGCCCCAACCCGTCTTCCGGAGTTTATAAATCTACTTCGCGAGATCTGTGATGAGCTTGATTGCCGGAATAGGTTGGTCTCGCTGATCTCAGAGTCGCTCGACACTCGCGAGGACCCTCAGCTTAGAGCCCTGCTCGCCGAGGAGTATCTATGCGAGGGTAACGAAGCAGCAGCGCTCGAGATCATTGTGCGCGGACTCGAGGATAAGCCCTCATTGGCGTTGTTACAAAAGGCGCTTGAGCTAATGAGCGAGCAAGTGAGTTGCCCAGAGGTGGTAGACGCCGCTCGTAAACTGTCGATGAAGCAGTCGACGTACCTATGTGGTGTTTGCGGATTCCATGGGCCCAGCTTTTACTGGCAATGTCCCGGTTGTAAAAATTGGGATACGCTTTACCGTCCGGTCCGCTAAATACTGTCTAAGAGACTCCTATGCGAAGCCCTATTATCGTCGCGCTCGACTATCCGACACTTGAACAAGCACTGGCTTGCGCGCGGCAACTAGATCCATCGGTGGTTCGCGTGAAGGTGGGCAAGCAACTGTTTACAAGTATTGGACCCGCGGTATTGTCTGCGCTTCACGATTTAGGGTTCGAGGTGTTTTTGGACCTTAAATTCCATGATATTCCGAATACGGTGGCAGGAGCCGTCAGTGCGGCTGCCGATCTAGGGGTGTGGATGGTCAACGTACACGCCTCGGGCGGAAGAAGGATGATGGAGGCCGCAGCAAATGCTGTGGCTAAGCGTGGTGATAAGACGCAATTAATTGCTGTGACGGTGCTTACGAGTATGGATCAAGATGACTTGTCCGAGCTTGGTATCGTAGAGAGCCCCGCTGATCGAGTCTTGAGGCTCGCCACACTGGCACAGTCCAGCGGTATGGATGGTGTTGTCTGCTCGGCTCAGGAGGCCCCAGTTCTTAGCCGTCAGTTTGGTTGTAATTTCTCATTGGTAACGCCGGGTATTCGCTTACCTGAGGACGAGGCGGGAGATCAACGGAGGGTGGTAACACCCTGGGACGCTATCGATGGTGGCTCAACGCATCTGGTGATGGGGCGCTCGATCACCGGCGCTTCGTCGCCTACTGGTGTCGTTGAAAAGATCGTAGCGCGACTTGAGTCATCATATTCTCCCTAGTTCCAACGATATTGGGCGATGATCTCGCGGCCAAACATGTTTCAACCGTATTTTCCTTAGCACTCATTTGAGTTCTTAATCAGGAGGAAAATAACTATGTCTGCAAACAGCGTAAGCACTGATCAAACTTCTCTAGCCTCGACGCCGAAGAATTTCTTCTCGCAGTATTGGGTAGGGCTCTTGCTGGCTACCATCCTTAGCTTTTTCGTTGTTGAAAGTGTTATGGCTACTGAGTCGGTCAATATCAACACGGCGGATGTTGCCACGTTGTCAGCTGAGCTATCGGGCGTCGGGCCAAAGTTGGCGCGTAGAATTGTCGAGTTTCGCGAGCGACACGGCGATTTTGAAACAGTAGAGGCGCTCATGGATGTAAAGGGAGTTGGTGAGGCATTACTGCTGAAGAATGCCGATAAAATTGTCGTCAAGTAATGGCTCTCGGAGTTATTTGGAGGATCATAGTGTCGCTTTATCGGATCCATATCACGAGTCGATAGCGCCCCAAGACTAAAAGCTGATAGCATGCGCCCGCCGAGAAATTGGGGGCGCGTTTATATGGATTACGATGTTTTCAATGGAGATGCTGATGGTATCTGCGCGCTAATTCAGTTGCGCCTTGCCGATCCGCGCCCTAATGCAACACTCGTGACCGGCGTGAAGCGTGATATCCAGCTGCTCAAGCGAATTCCCTCTCCAGATGTTGGGCGTATTTCCGCACTTGATATCTCTTTCGATAAGAACCGGGATCAAGTTATTCGACTGCTTCAAGACGGCGCAGAGGTCTTTTTTTGCGACCACCATTTCGCGGGCGAAATTCCCGAAGATAGTGGGTTAGAAGTGTTGATCAGTCCCGCTTCCGAGGTTTGTACAAGTGCGCTGATTAGCGGGCGGTTACGTGGACGCTATGCTGAATGGGCTTCGGTTGGCGCATTTGGTGACAATCTCGATGCGACAGCTGATAAATTGATCGCCAATCTTGAGTATTCAGTCGACCGCGATGCGCTTCGTCAGCTGGGTATTTGCGTTAACTACAACGCGTACGGGGCGAGTCTCGAGGATCTTCATTTTGCGCCCGCCGAGTTGTATCAGCGAATGGCTCGGTTTAGGTCACCATCAGACCTCATTAAAGAAGACGGCGAGTTGTATGAGATATTAACCGAGGCCTATCGAGAGGATATGCACTCTGCGAACACCGCACCCCGCGCGGTGGAAGAGGAAGACATTGCTGTTATCTCACTACCCGATGCAGCCTGGGCACGCAGGGTTAGTGGTGTTTACGGTAATGACTTGGCCAATCAATCACCGGATCGCGCTCACGCGGTCCTCACGGACATTGACGGTGGGTATCTGGTTAGTGTGCGCGCACCGCTCAATAATCGCTCAGGTGCTGACGAAGTCTGTCGGCAGTTCGAAACCGGCGGCGGTCGTGCGGCCGCCGCAGGTATCAACAAGTTGCCCCATGCGGAGTTAGGGCGCTTTATTGATGCGCTTCGCGCGCAGTGGGCTTAGCTATTTAAGGTCGTTCACCAGCGGGAGATTTCGCTCTCCAGTTGATGAAGGAGCTCAAGAGCCGTCCGTTTTGATCCGAGGTCGTGATCTTGTGGCCGCTTTTTTAAGCGGTAACGATCAAAAAGGCTGACTAGGTTATCGATTACGCTACTGTCGAAGGGTTTGTGGCGCAGAACTAAGGTTCGTGCGGAATGCTCTAGCGTGCCGTAAAAGACATCACGCATTTGCCATACGGGCGTGGAGGCTTCCAGCTCTGCTGATGCAATGCCCCGCTGCATGATGAGATCAAAAACCCTTACGTACTCTCGTATCTGCGGCAATTGCCTGCCCGGTTCACCATGGCGTTGACGCGCGCGGGACGTGATCTCAACAATCTTGAAGTCGTCAATCAGTGAATTTAGGTGATAGCTAGCGAGTTCCGTGAGTTGTTGACCCACCGGTGCATCGAGTGTGACCGCCGATTTGGCGCCTTTTGTAAGCTCCCGCCAAAATCGGTCAACCACAGCTTCTAGCAGTTCATGTTTGCTCTTGTAGTAGAGGTAAACCGTGCCCTCGGCTACATCGGCTTTTTTTGCAATCGCGGCCATTCGCGCACCGTCGACACCAGATTCGCTGAAGAGCGAAGCAGCGGCCTCAAGAATAGCCTCTTCACGGGCTTCAAGTCGTTGTCGCTGGGTATCCCCCAAAGCGCTTTCCTCTTCAGTAAGTGACTGCCCGCAGACGCGAGGTAATCGTCAGTCTCTAATTGCTTGCCGATGATTTTAATACCACCTATAGTCAATGAGTATGCCTCATCAATAGTGAGGTGCAATCATTTTTACGGGAGGCTACGACTGTAGTGGCAAAAAAAACGATCAAAATTGGCGGTGCAACGGGGTTCTGGGGTGAGACCGACATGGCCATGGTGCAGTTTCTGCGCGAGGAGGGTCTGGATTATATTGTCTTCGATTACCTGGCGGAAATTACAATGTCGATCATGGCCCGAGCGCGGGCGTCGGACCCAAAGCTGGGTTACGCGACAGACTTTGTCTCCACCATTGTAAAACCCAACCTGAAACGCATCTCCGGTTCGGGTGTCAAGTTGATAAGTAATGCCGGAGGCGTCAATCCAGAAGCTTGCGGTGAGGCGTTGAGAGCCGTTATCACGGAGGCTGGACTTGATCTCAAGGTTGTCGTGATCACAGGTGACGATTTGATTAACGATCTCGATCGACTTGAGGCAATGAATACCTCCGAGATGTTCTCTGGAGACGCATTCCCTCCCAAAGATAAGATAGCAAGTGCCAATGCCTATATTGGTGCCTTTCCTATCGCCGCAGCGCTCGCTGCAGGCGCTGATATTGTCGTCACCGGGCGTTGTGTTGACAGCGCGGTGACGCTGGGCGCGTGTATTCACGAGTTTGGCTGGTCAGCTGATGAGCTTGATAAGTTGGCGGCAGGTTCAGCTGTTGGGCACCTCATTGAATGCGGGCCCCAGGCAACGGGCGGCAATTTCACCGATTGGGAGCAAGTGGCGGATTCCTTGCACGAGGTCGGCTACCCGATTGCTGAGGTCTGGGAAGACGGTACCGCCGATATTTACAAGCCGGCAAATACAGGTGGCTTGGTTAATCGAGGGACAGTTGCCGAGCAGTTGCTGTACGAAATCGGTGACCCCGCTGCTTACGTTTTACCAGACGTTATTTGTGACTTTACCCAAATCGAGCTTGAGCAAATTGAGCAGGATCGTGTTCGCATGACTAATGCACAGGGGCGAGGTGTTCCAGCAACTTACAAGACGAGCATGACCTGGGCGGACGGTTGGCGGGCAGGGTCGACGTTTTGGTATATCGGCCGTCGTGCTGCATATAAAGCGCGTATTTTTGCTGACGAGGCAGTGACGCGAACACGAAGAAAATTAGAGGCTATGGGTGCTCCCGATTTTGATGAGGTCGCCATCGATATTTTCGGCGAGGAAAACTTCTGGGGCGATCACGCTGCAGTCTCCAATTCTCGTGAGGTAGCGCTCAAAGTTGCTTGTAAGCACCAAGATGCGCGTGCCGTCGGTCTCTTGCTCCGTGAAATGACTGGCTGTGCCCTGGGCGCACCAGCGGGAATGGCTCTTTTCGCGGGGGCACGTGCTAAGCCCTCACCGGTTATTCGTTTGTTCTCTGTACTGGTCGACAAATCAGCACTGTCGATAAAACTCATCGATAGCGACGGATGGACGGAGTTCACACCACCGGCGACAACCATGGAAATTTTGTCAGCTAAGATCGTGCCGATCCCGGGCGCAGAGGCAACAGACACCTTAGTTGAGGCGCCACTAGAAACACTGGCTTGGGGTCGCTCGGGTGATAAGGGCGACAAGGCGAACATTGGAATCATCGCCAGGAAGGCTGAGTACCTGCCTTGGATAGCCAAGGTGTTGACCACTGACTATGTGGGTGATCGCTTCGCACACTTCATGACAACGCCTGCCATTGACCGTTTTTATATGCCGGGGTTGCCGGCGTTGAACTTTCTATTGCACAACGCGCTCGGTGGGGGCGGTATTGCAAGTTTGAGAAACGACCCTCAGGCCAAAGCCTATGCTCAAGTTCTGCTGGATACCCCCATCGCCATTCCCCAACACTTACTGGAGGCCTGAGATGACAATTTTGACCTCAACTGTTCAGCCATCGAGCTACAGTTTTAAAGAAAATCGAGCGAGTATGTTTGAGCTCATTGAACACTGGCGTGGACTCGAGCAGCGCACCATTGATGCGTCAAACAAGCGGCTGACAACCTTTAAGGCACGCGGCCAGCTATCACCGCGCGAGCGTCTAGAGCGGCTTCTTGACCCCGGAATGCCGTTTTTACAGATGCATTCCATGGCGAACTACTGCGTGGAGAATCCAGATCGTGAGACTAGCGTTCCCGGCGCTTCTGTCATTGTGGGCGTTGGCTTTGTCGAGGGGGTACGCTGCATGATTTGGGTGGATGACTCGGGGATTTCTGCGGGTGCAGCAACTGAGTCTACGGGCTTTGTATCGACCTCGATTCTAGAGATGTGCATGCGCCAAAAGCTCCCCGTTATTCACCTTGTGGAGTCTGCGGGCGCTAACTTACTCAAGTATAAAGTCGAGCTGTGGTCGAGATTCGGCAATGTCTTTCGAGATTTAGCGCGTTTGTCCGCTGCGGGTATACCTACCATGGTGGTTCTGCACGGTGGGTCAACCGCTGGTGGTGCCTATATGCCTGGTATGTCTGACTACGTCATTGGCGTCAAAGAAAACGGCATGGCAGCACTTGGTGGGGCAGCGCTGGTGAAGGCAGCCACGGGCGAGGAGGCGAACGACCGCGAGTTAGGCGGTAGCGAAATGCACGCCACTGTCACCGGTGTTGTGGAATACCTAGTTGAGGATGACGCGCACGGGATTCTTAAAGCGCGCGAAGTCATGCAAAGTATCGATTGGAATAAACGCGTTACCACCGTAGTACGTCGCCCTTACGGGCCACCCCGATACCCAGCGGAGGAGCTCGCAGGTGCCATCCCCGTTGATCCCAAGGTGCCCTACGATTTTCGAGAGGTGTTGGCCCGTATAGTCGATGACTCGTCAGTTGAAGAGTTTAAGTCGCGTTACGGGGTATCCACCGTCTGCGGTTATGCGTCTATCACGGGGATTAGCTTCGGTTTTATCGGTAATAACGGCCCCATCGACCCAAACGGTGCCACCAAGGCAGCGCAGTTCATTCAGCTCTGCGACTCCGCAGATATGCCAATACTGTTCTTCAACAACACGACGGGCTACATGGTGGGGACAGAATATGAGCAGGCTGGGATGATCAAGCACGGTGCGAAAATGATCCAAGCTGTATCCAACGCCCGTGTACCGAAAATCTCGCTCTACATCGGTGCAAGCTTCGGTGCGGGTAACTACGGCATGTGTGGTTGGTCTTATCAGCCTGATTTTCTTTTTGCATGGCCCAATGCACGTACTGGTGTGATGGCGGGTCAGAGTGCCGCAGACACCATGTCAGAGGTAGCGCGAGTCGGTGCTGCTCGAAAGGGGCGAGAGATTCCATACGAGGTCTTGGAACAGCAGGCGGCAACAATTCGAGCACACTTTGATGCGCAGGAAGATGCCTTCTTTACGTCGGGACGCGTGCTCGATCACGGCATCATCGATCCACGGGATACCCGGAAAGTGTTGGCGTTCTGTCTCGAGACCGTTCTCGAGAGCCGCTTGCGAGAAACACGAGCCAACGCCTTTGGCGTGGCAAGGATGTAAATATGGCGACCTTACCTGAAACAAAAACACTGGCACTTGATCTCGACCAAGGGTGGCTCACTGTTTGGTTCAACCAGCCTGAGCGACGTAATCCACTGACTGATGATGCCGTCGAGGACCTTGCTGCTGTCATAGAAGCCGTTGCCCCACAACGGGATATCCGTGGCCTGACCATTCGAGGAAAAGGCGGATTCTTCTGTGCTGGCGGCGATCTTAAGGGTTTTAAAGCGATGGCCACGGGTGAAACAGAAGCGTCGATGCGCATGAGTCGTCGCATTGGCGACGTCCTCGCTGATATGAATGCCTTGCCGCAAGTTACTGTTGCGGTGATTGAGGGCGCAGCAATGGCAGGTGGTCTAGGCGTCGCTTGTTGCTGCGATGTAACGATTGGCATGAAAGACGCAAAGTTCGGATTCTCGGAGACGCGAATTGGTATTACGCCGGCTCAGATCGCACGATATGTGCTTCAAAAATGCGGTTACTCGACCGGACGAAGGCTCATGCTAACTGCAGCACGGTTTGTTGGTGAGGAGGCGGGTAAGTTGGGTGTCCTCGACTTTGTTGCGGATACGGCCGAGGATCTATCGTTCATTGAGAAACGGGTAAAGCAAGATGTTCTTGAGTGTGCGCCAGGCGCTGTTGCGGCCTGCAAAGCATTGATCATCGGAATGCCCGGCACACCGGATCAGGAGAAAGTCGAGTTTGCTGCACAGAATTTCAGCGGTTGCTTACAGGGTGATGAGGGTAAAGAAGGTGTTGCCTCTTTCCTCGAAAAACGAAAACCCAACTGGCATACGGAGATTTAAGGAATGAAAGCATTAACCACATTACTCGTAGCCAACCGTGGCGAAATCGCCGTCCGAGTCATGCGCACAGCCAAGGCGATGGGAATGAAAACTGTAGCGGTGTACTCAGAAGCTGATGCAGATGCACAGCACGTGCGTGAGGCTGATCAATCAATCTGCATAGGGCCCGCACCGGTTGCTGAGTCTTATCTTCAGGTGGACGCAATCCTCAATGCGGCGGCTCAAACAGGAGCTGATTGTATCCACCCTGGTTATGGCTTCCTGTCGGAGAACCAAGCATTTGCATCTGCGTGCGAAGCGCGCGGTATCGAGTTTATCGGTCCCCCCAACGCTGCGATTGAGGTGATGGGTGATAAAGCGCGCGCAAAACGCGCAATGATAAGAGCCGGTGTTCCTTGTGTGCCGGGTTACCAAGGTGATGATCAATCGATCGACACGCTTGTTGCAGAAGCAAGGATGATCGGCATGCCCGTTATGGTGAAAGCGGCGGCCGGTGGTGGCGGTCGCGGCATGAGACTTGTTAATGACTCCACTGAGCTTGAATCCGCGATTAACCTCGCACAATCAGAGGCTCAAAACGCTTTTGGCTCTAGCGAGTTGATCATTGAAAAAGCCGTGATTCGGCCGCGTCACGTCGAGATACAGGTATTCGCTGATAAAGCGGGAAACACCGTTTATCTCGGTGAGCGCGATTGCTCCATCCAGCGTCGCCATCAAAAGGTGGTTGAGGAAGCGCCTTGCCCCGTCATGACACCAGAGCTTCGAGAGGCAATGGGCCGCGCTGCCGTTGATGCGGCTAAAGCTGTCGATTACGTGGGCGCGGGCACGGTTGAATTTTTGCTCGATGAGGCCGGCGAGTTTTATTTCTTGGAGATGAACACCCGGCTCCAAGTTGAGCATCCGGTGACCGAGATGGTGACGGGTTATGACTTAGTTGAATGGCAGATTCGCGTTGCGCGCGGGGAGACGCTTCCAGCACAGCAAGAGGATATTGAGCTTTTCGGCCACGCAATTGAAGTCCGCCTCTATGCTGAGGATCCCGCCGCCGGCTTCTTGCCCAGCACGGGTGATATCAAACTCTTCACGCAGCCTGCTGGTGACGGGGTTCGTGTCGATGCGGGTGTTGAGACGGGTGATGAAGTTACTCCGTTCTACGACGCTATGGTGGCGAAAATCATCACCTACGGTGAGACCCGTGAGGACGCGCGCATGAAAATGCGCTCTGCCCTGCAAAACACGGCGCTATTTGGCCCTGAAAATAATCGCGACTTCCTGATTGATGTTATGGATAAAGATGAGTTCATCGCGGGGCACGCAACCACTGCGTTTATTGGAGATAACTACGGTGAGTCCTTTAAGCCTAGAGCGATTGGTTCAGCTGACTTGGCAATTGCAGCGGCTGCTCAGCATGTCGTCGCTATGGAGAGGCACCACAGCCAAGCTGCTTCCGTGAATGAGGAGCTTCTTGACTGGGTGTCGATGGGCAGAGTCACTGACACAAAATGTTATGAGATCAACGACGAAGCTCATGAGGTCGCCTTGGTACCGCTGAGTATGGGTGAGTACGAGATTGCAGTGGGAGAGGAGACTCATCACGTTGTCGTAAGTGACATGGGTGAGAATGATCTTACGGCCGAGGTAGATGGCTTGGCGCAGCACTACCACTACTTCAGCCAAGCGCCAGCCTCGCTATTTCTTGCATCGAGTGATCGGTCAGTTCTACTAACGGATAGCACTCGTATTCCGCCTGAGGCGGAAGATGCTGCGGGCGGCGGAACCATTGTGGCACCGATGCACGGTCAGCTGCTTTCTATCGATGTCGAGTCGGACGCAAGTGTTACCAAGGGTCAGCGCATAGCTGTACTCGAGGCGATGAAAATGCAGCACGAGTTGACTGCTCCAGGTAACGGCACCGTGGTCGATATTACTGCCGTCGCTGGCAAGCAGATCGGTGCCGGGGATTTGATCATGGTATTAGAACTAGAGGAGTGAGCGTGTCCTTAACCGAGACATTTGATATCGAGTTCCCGCTGTTTGCTTTCAGTCACTGCCGTGATGTGGTCGCGGCGGTGTCTCGTAATGGTGGTTTTGGTGTTTTGGGGGCCGTTGAGCTCACGCCAGAGGAACTCAGGGTAGAACTTGACTGGATAACCGCTCATACGAACGGCCGCCCTTTTGGACTCGATCTGATTGTCCCCAATAAAGTTGAAGGACGGGGCGAGCAAGTAACTGATGAGGCAATGATCGCGCGTATCCCGGCCGAGCACCGGGAGTTTACCGCTTCGATACTAGACGCTCAGGAAATTGATACCAGTGATCTTGACGAGCGTCGTAAAGGCCAGCTGACGTTTCACCATAACGTGAGCGGTGACAAAACGGATGCGATGCTGGCAGTTGCCGCGGAGTACCCCATTGCGTTGTTGGTGAATGCACTGGGTGTCCCACCGCCTGAAATGTTCGAATTCGCGCGGCGCCATAACATTAAAGTCGGGGCGTTGGTGGGGACAGTAAACCACGCCTTGAATCAGGCCCGCGCTGGTGTTGATGTGTTGATTGCTGCGGGTGGCGAGGCAGGCGGTCACTGCGGTGCTGCGAGCACAATGGTGCTTATTCCCGAGGTGTGCCGGGCGCTTCGAAAGCACGACATGGATGTGCCGGTATTGGCTGCCGGCGGCATTGCAACAGGTGAACAGATGGCGGCTGCAATGGCGATGGGCGCGGAAGGCGCCTGGTGTGGCAGTGTTTGGTTGACCACTGTCGAGGCGGAAACAACGCCGATAGTGAAAGCGAAGATGTTGCAAGCGACGGCGAGCGATACTGTGCGTGCCAAATCGCGAACGGGCAAACCGTCTCGACAGCTACGATCGGGCTGGACTGACGCCTGGGAGGGGGCCAACGCACCTGCGCCTTTGCCCATGCCGCTGCAAGGTTTGGTATCGGAACCAGCGCTGAAGAAGGTCGATGCGGCCGCCGCGGCGGGGCACGCGGGTGCGGAGGTGCTGGCAACCTATTGGGTTGGGCAGGCGGTCGGTCTTATGAATGAAGAGCGCTCTGTCGCAGATGTCATGATGGAGTTTAGAACCGAATATTTAGAGGCCTTTCAACGCGTTGAGGGATTCTTAGAGGGAGTGGCTAAGTAATGCAACAGGCGACGGACTTTCGTGAGGAAAGCCTCACACTCAAGGCGTTAATCAAAGATCTTGATGATGCGGCCTTTGAAGCCGTGACTCAGTTTAAGGGTTGGACCATTAACGATGTATTCCGCCATCTTCATTTTTGGAATAAAGCTGTGATGGTAGCGAGCCTAGGGGAAGAGGCTTTCGGTGGGTTCTTCAAAGGCGTTGGTGCCCATATGGCTAAAGGTGGCTTGCTGCCCGAGTACGAAAAGCAGTATCTAAAGGGGCTGAGCGGTTGCGCACTTCGGTCCGCATGGTCTGATTTGGTCGATGAGACTGCGGATGCTTACGCCGCGATGGATCCAAGCGCCCGCGTTCCTTGGGCCGGCCCTAGCATGAGCGCGCGATCTTCTATCTCGGCACGGCAGATGGAGACCTGGGCCCACGGGCAAGAGGTTTTCGATGCGCTGGGTGCGGAACGAGAAGAGCACGATCGAATCCGAAATATTGTCGTCTTGGGCATAAATACGTTTGGTTGGACGTTCAAGGTCCGAAACGAGGCGCCTCCCGAGCCTATGCCTTACGTCGAGCTAATTGCACCGAGCGGTGAGCTTTGGACCTATGGAGATCCACAAGAGGACAACCTTATACGAGGAGCTGCAGTCGATTTTGCTAGGGTTGTCACACAGACACGCAATGTTGCCGATACGGCTTTGACGGTAATTGGTGGCCCTGCTGAACTATGGATGTCCAAGGCCCAATGTTTTGCGGGCGCTGCAAATCCGCCACCAGCAAAGGGCTCGCGTTTCAAAGTAGCCTAAACAAACTTGAAAACAGTCGTACTTCAGTCAGTACCCTTAAAGCGCCCCGCTTGGGTTGATGAGTGTATAGCAGGTGTTGCACAGTGGGCGGAGAACAATCGTTTTGACTACGTCTGCTACGGTGATGAGTTCTTCGACATATTACCTGCTTGGTATCGTCAAAAGCTCGAGGGTAAGGGGCCTATACTCGCTGATCTTGCGCGTTTGATTCATGCGAGAGCAGCATTGCAGGAGGGTTATGAGGCCGAGCAGATTGCGAATCGTGATACATCAAAG
>CBFHHL010000054.1:0-1439 GCA_965655685.1 Luminiphilus sp. | reverse complement strand
CGCACCATTCGCATCCCTGTTCACATGATCGAGACGATCAACAAGCTAAACCGTATATCGCGGCAAATGCTTCAAGAAATGGGTCGCGAGCCAACGCCTGAGGAGTTGGGCGAGCGGATGGATATGCCTGAGGACAAAGTTCGTAAGGTCCTCAAGATCGCAAAAGAGCCAATCTCCATGGAAACACCAATCGGTGACGATGAAGATTCGAGCTTAGGTGATTTCATTGAAGACGTGACTATTGCGAGCCCTGTTGAGTCAGCCACCGAAGAAGGGTTGACTGAAGCGACTAGAGAAGTGCTTGGCGGCCTAACAGCGCGCGAGGCGAAGGTTCTTAGAATGCGCTTTGGTATCGACATGAACACCGACCACACGCTCGAAGAAGTCGGCAAGCAGTTTGACGTTACTCGCGAGCGCATCCGCCAGATCGAAGCGAAGGCTCTGCGGAAGCTGCGTCACCCTACTCGCTCTGATTATCTGCGAAGCTTTTTGGACGAATAAGCGACGCTGATAATCGGTCACTGAGGGTAAATACGAATCCCGTAGGATTGCCTGAGCTCATCAAGCGGTGTGTTCAGCATTTCTTCAGTCACTTCCCAGTGAGGCCATTTAGCCGACATCGGGCGAATGTGTCTTACCCATATCCAGAGATAAAACGGCAAGTAATAAACAAGGAATAGTCCGTAGGCCTTTAGCCGCCCACCTAAGAGGTCAATCCCCTCTTGGTTTAGTCTTTTTACCTCGGCATCAGCGGCGTAAACCCTGAGTTCCTTGCGCGTAATAGTTGTTCCAAACACGATCCACGGGTTCAGTAACATTTCACCGGCTAAGGTTGTATCGCATCCAAAGATCACATGGGTGAGGTCGCGGAAGGATTTACCCTTTCGTTCCGACACCTCAGCCACAGCGGGTGCATGAGCGTAGAGCTCATCGAGCCCCTCTCTCAATGTTAAACGGCAATCTGGTCGCATGAACTGCATATACTCCCCACCCGGTTTGTAAAGCGTCTAATCCACTTTTCACCAGTTGACGATAATAGATCCGGATTGTTTTCTACAGTTTATTTGTTAGCCATGGGATGACGTTTATACTGGATCGGTCTAACACAAAAAATAAGAACCGCACGATGATATCCAGTAAGCCATTGCGAGCGATTTTAATTGGCTTGGTTGTGATAGCAGCGTCTGCTGCGGCCGATAACAGCTATATAACCCATTGCGCTCAGTGTCATGGTACCGACGGTGCAGGAAGCGATGAGATTGGCGCGCCCAATCTTACCCTGTTGTCGGAGCCATACATCGAGCGGCAACTGCACGCATTTAAAACGGGCTGGCGCAGCGCTGACAACCGCTACACGGAGTCAATGGTTGCAGCGATCGTGACACTCGACGCGCCAGTTTTGGCCAAGGCGACAACGGCTATCAGTGCACTGATAGCCG
>CBFHHL010000053.1:0-7017 GCA_965655685.1 Luminiphilus sp. | reverse complement strand
AGACTGGCAAAATTTGTCGAACGTGATGCACTCAACTTTCAGCTGCTGAGTGATGAAGATCATTCCGTAGCTGATGCCTATGGTGCTTGGGGACCCAAGAAATTTATGGGTAAGGAGTTTGACGGTATTTTACGGACCAGTTATCTCGTCGATAAAGACGGTAATCTTTGCCAGATCATCAATAAGTTCAAGACTAAAGATCACCACGAAGTTGTATTGAGCACGCTTCAAGACCTGGGACTATGATCGATCTTTTTACATCGCCAACGCCCAATGGCCACAAAGTATCGATAGCTCTGGAAGAGATGGGCCTCGAATATGTGGTGCATACCATCGATCTGAGGTCCGGAGAGCAAAAACAGGAGCCTTTTCTAACACACTCGCCAAATGGACGGATTCCGGCGATCTACGACCGTGAGCACGATCTGTCTGTCTTCGAATCAGGTGCGATTATGATCCATTTGGCAGAGAAAAGCGGCAAATTCTTACCGAGCGATGTGGGCGGGCGATCGCGCGTTATTCAATGGCTGATGTTCCAGATGGGTGGTGTAGGTCCGATGATGGGACAAGCAAATGTGTTCTTCCGCTACTTCCCCGAAAAAATCCAACCAGCAATCGATCGCTATCAAAGTGAAGGACGGCGCTTATTTGAGGTTTTGAATACGCAGCTGGGCAAGACCGAGTATTTGGCAGGTGATTACAGTATCGCTGACATGGCCAACTGGGCGTGGGTACGCTCGCACCGTTGGAGCGGCATAAATACCGAGGGTCTGGAGCATTTGCAGCGCTGGCATAACGCCATCAAAGTGCGCCCCGCGGCTGAAAAAGGCATAACTGTCCCGGTCGATATGCGGCTATTGCGAGACGGGAAGGAGGACTCGAAGGAAACTCAGGACTTCATCAAAGGTGCGCAAACAATGGTGCAGGGCATTAAGAAGGACTGACAGAATGTTTAGAGTGATCACCTGCAATACCAACGGTATTAGAGCGGCTCAGCGCAAGGGCTTTTTTGAGTGGCTCGCAAACCAAGATGCTGATGTAGTGTGTATCCAGGAGACCAAGGCGCAGGAGCATCAGCTGGTTGACGAGGTCTTTCGACCCGAGGGTTATCACTGCTATTACAGCGACGCCGAAAAGAAGGGCTACAGCGGTACGGCGCTGTATGCCAAGCAGGAGCCCTCCGGGGTCGAGACGAAAGTTGGCTGGGAGCCGGTCGACTCGGAAGGCCGCTACCTTAGAGCCGACTTTGAGGGTATTAGCGTCATTTCGCTCTACGTGCCTTCAGGCTCGAGTAATGAGGCCGCACAAGCGCGTAAAGACGTATTCATGGAGAAATTCACGCCACACATGAAGGCTCTTCTCGAGGAAGAACGTGAGTTCATTATTTGTGCGGACTGGAATACCTGCCACCAAAATATTGATATTAAAAACTGGCGCAGCAATCAAAAGAATTCAGGCTTTTTGCCTCACGAGCGGGAATGGCTGACCCATCTGTATGAAGAGCAGGGCTGGGTGGATGTGTTCAGGCAAATGACCAATGAACCGGATCTTTACACATGGTGGTCCAACCGGGGCCAGGCATGGGCCAATAATACGGGTTGGCGCCTCGATTACATGCTCGTTACGCCCGGGTTATCCGGGAAAGGAGAGAATTTTGCGATTTACCGCGATGAGCGCTTCTCTGATCACGCGCCCGTTACCATCGATTTCAACTTATAAGTTATCTAGATTAACGCCATAAAATATTGATTTAAATGAGGTTTAAGCATGTTTATTAGTCAGGCATACGCACAATCTGGTACTCCACCACCTGCAGGGGGTGAATGGTTCCTTCCGATCATGATGATTGGCTTGCTCGTCTTTATGTACTTCACAACAATTAGGCCGCAGCGCAAAAGGCAGAAGGAACACGCAGAGCTTGTGAGCTCTTTGGGTAAAGGCGACGAGGTGTTGATGAGTTCGGGACTCATGGGCAAGATTGTGGATTTGACCGACCTCTATGTAGTCGTGAATGTTTCTGACAAAGTAGATCTCAAGTTTCAGCGTACGCATGTGACCGCCACGCTGCCAAAAGGTACGATCAAGAACCTTGGGGCCTAATACTATCATCCAGTACCCTCCAAGAGAGTCGCTCGCGGTTCTACCGTCGCCGTTTCAATTGCTCAGTCGAGGCTCGGAGCGCTGGGGACAGGGTCGTCGCATCTGGTGCAAGCGGGATGACCTAACAGGCTCTCTACTCACCGGCAATAAGGTCAGAAAGCTCGAATTTATTGCGGCTGAAGCGCTTCGCAGTGGTTGCACGGTGTTGGTGACGGCGGGTGCGCTTCAGAGTAATCATTGCCGTGCAACCGCTGCGGTTGCTGCACAACTAGGGCTCAAGTGCGAGCTCATCCTGCGAGGCCATGAACAGGAGCTAAACGGTAATTACCTGTTGAGCCGTATGCTGAACGCAGAGATTACCTATGTTTCTCGCGGCACAACGGGTGACGAAATGACTGTCTACTTGGCAGAAGCTGAAGAGCGCTGGGCGGAGCGTGGTGAAAAAGCGCTTACCATACCTATTGGTGGCAGTGACGCCATGGGGATTTGGGGGTATATCGCTGCGATTGAAGAGCTCTTGGAAGACATTAGGCGTCATGATTTATCCACAGCGGCCATTGTCCACGCTACCGGATCAGGCGGCACGCAAGCGGGACTAAACGCGGGCGTCTTGTTGCACGAGTTAGACGCGGACGTCATCAGCTATGCGGTGTGTGATGACGAAGCTTATTTTAACACCAAAGCACAAGAAGACTGGTCTAATCTATGTGCATATCGACCGGACCTTCCTAGTGCACCTATTAAGACGGTGACTAACGACAAATACATAGGCCCGGGCTACGGCAAAGCGGGCGACGAGATTTTTGATACGCTGGCCGAGCTAGCGCGACTTGAAGGTATTACTCTGGATCCCGTTTATACAGGTAAGGCCTTTCATGGCTTGATAACCGATCTGGCTACCGGTGCTTTTGGCTCGACTGCATCGGATATCATTTTTATGCATACAGGTGGGGTATTCGGTATCTTTCCTCATGCATCGGCAGTTGAGGCGGCGCTGGGGCGCGTCTGAACTGCGTAGTACACGACAATAATGACGAGGCAGCACAATGCTTGAGACTATTATCCGTGAAGTGAACGCTGTGGCTTGGGGACTTCCCATGCTTATTCTTCTGCTGGGCACGGGAATTTATTTAACGCTAGGCCTAGGGTTTATGACGCTCCGAAAAGTGCCGCGTGCGGTTTCGTTGCTGTTTTCGGGTGTTTCTGGTCGCGGTGAGGGCGACATTGTTCCCTTCAAAGCGTTGATGACATCACTTTCTGCCACCATTGGCACGGGTAATATCGCGGGCGTGGCAACAGCTATTACGCTTGGGGGACCGGGCGCGTTGTTCTGGATGTGGGTCACGGCCTTATTCGGAATGGCAACAAAATACGCCGAGGGCCTATTGGCAGTTCGGTTTCGTGAGCAAGACGATCAGGGCGGTTATTCGGGCGGACCCATGTACTACATCCGAAACGGCCTTGGTGAACGTTTTGGCGGTTTTGCGACGGGTTTGGCATTCGCTTTTGCCTTGTTCGGCGCTACGGCAGGTTTCGGGCTGGCCAACACGGTTCAGTCCAACTCTGTGGCACAGGTGCTTACTGATAACGCAGGTATTCCCTGGTGGATAACAGGCCTTGTACTGATGTTGATGGTAGGTGCTGTCATTCTAGGTGGAATCAAGCGAATCGCTGACACCGCGGGTGCTGTCGTGCCTGCAATGGCAATTTCGTACATCGTTATGAGCCTGATCGTCATTTTGATGAATCTTTCTGAGGTGCCCGCTGCGTTTGCCACGATCTTTGATAGTGCTTTCAACGGCGCTTCCGCAGCCGGTGGGTTTGCCGGTGCTACCGTCTGGGCGGCCATTCGCTTCGGTGTTGCGCGCGGGATCTTTTCGAATGAGGCAGGTTTGGGTAGTGCACCGATCGCACACGCGGCGGCACAAACAAAAGAGCCTGTAGAGCAGGGACTAATTGCAATGCTAGGGACGATGATCGACACGCTAATTGTTTGCACAATGACAGGTCTGGTCATCGTGCTCACTGGTGTGCTTGAGTCAGGTGTTTCCGGTGCTAGTCTGACTTCTATGGCCTTCGGTGCTGTGTTGCCAGGCGGAGAATGGGTCGTGACAATCGGTGTGGTGGTCTTTGCTACGACTACGATGATGGGGTGGGCATTCTACGGCGAGCGCTGTGTGGTTTATCTTTTTGGCACGAAGGGCATCATGCCGTTCAGAGTGCTCTGGGTTCTCGCGATCCCAGTGGGTGCTGGTGCCGATTTAGGTCTCATCTGGCTAGTGGCAGATACGTTGAATGCGTTTATGGCGATACCTAACCTCGTGGGACTCTTACTGTTATCCCCGGTCGTTTTTGCTTTGACGAAGGAGTACTTTGCGAGAAAGCCAACCGGTAATGAGGTGGCTGATTGATTAGCCCACACCTACGGCGGACAGGTTTAGACTAGGCCTATGTCAACGCTTGCACCGGAAAAACTCGTTATCGCTATCTCGTCTAGAGCGCTGTTTAATCTCGATGCGGAGCATTTGGTTTACGAAAGCGAAGGCTTAGAAGCTTACTCTGCTTACCAAATTGCGCATGAAGACACGCCCTTGGAACGGGGGCAAGCGTTTACGCTGGCCAAAAAGCTGCTAGCGCTGAATAACACGCTCGAGGATCCACTGGGTGTCGAGATCGTCCTTCTGTCTCGGAACTCCGCCGATACAGGCTTAAGGATCTTTAATTCTATAGAGCACTACGGTCTGCCGATTACACGAGCGGCTTTTTGCGGAGGACAGTCTCCCTGGCGATATATACAAGCCTTTGGGTGTCATTTGTTTCTCTCATCAGAGCCAGGGGATGTACGTAAGGCCTTGGAAAACAATGTTGCGGCAGCAACATTGGTATCAAAACCGGTGACCGATTCTGACGATGCAGTGATTCGGTTTGCTTTTGATGGTGACGCAGTGCTGTTTTCCGACGAAGCGGAAAAGATCTATAAAGCTCAGGGGCTTGAGGCCTTCACACAAAGCGAGCGCGAACAGCGGAATGAACCCCTTACTGGCGGGCCATTTAAGAGTTTCTTGAGCGCGCTCCACGTGCTCCAGAAATCGCTGCCCGATGAGTCACCACTGATTCGTACGGCGCTGGTCACTGCACGTTCAGCGCCAGCACATGAGCGCGTTATTCGCACGCTGCGTGCCTGGGACGTGCGCCTGGATGAATCGATATTTTTAGGTGGACTGCCAAAGGTTGAGTTTCTTAAGGCCTACGATGCAGACGTATTCTTCGACGATCAAGAGACACACTGTCATCTCGCGGCGGCGCATGTTGCCACAGGTCACGTACCACATGGCGTTGCCAACGAAATTTGAAAGAAGCGTTTTCTTCAGGGACTTCCCAAGATGTAGTTTTTAAATGTTTACTTTTCCAGACACGCACTTCAACTATGAGGGGGCTCTCTGTCGGCCGTACAGTCGGCGCAGGGCAGGTGTCATAGGCGTTGGCAGCGAGACTCAACAGAGGTCTATACAGTATTATAGAGCTAAAGTATCTTACAGGATCTTTTTTAATTCCTTGTGATTCTTATGAAGCTCCAGCAACTAAAATACATCTGGGAGGTCGCGCATCACGACCTAAACGTATCTGCTACTGCGCAAAGTCTTTTCACATCCCAACCGGGAATCAGTAAGCAAATTCGGCTTTTAGAAGGAGAGCTTGGCGTAGAGATCTTCTCTAGAAGCGGCAAGCACCTCACGCACATAACACCGGCAGGCGAGGCGATTATTGAGATAGCAGGTGAGATTCTTCGTCAAACCGAGTCAATAAAACGTATAGCACAGGATCATTCCGACAACGTATCAGGCAGCATGTCGCTTGCCACTACGCACGGGCAAGCACGTTACGTGTTACCCGACGCTATCTCGCGGTTCTCTGTTGAACATCCTGACGTATCACTCGAGATGCGCCAGGGGAGTCCCCAACAAATTGCGGAAATGGCTGCAAAGGGCAGTGTAGACTTCGCCATTGCAACTGAGGCGCTTCAGCAATACGCATCGTTGGTAACGTTACCGTTTTTTCGATGGTCGCATTGCGTCGTAGTACCCAGCGGACATGAGCTTGCAGCGATCGAATCGCCCACCTTGGAACAGATCGCGCATTACCCAATCATCACGTACACCGAGGGTTTTACGGGCCGGTTTCGTATCAACGAGGGATTTGAAGCTCGTGGCCTTTCCCCTAACTACGTTGTAACCGCAGCTGATGCAGATGTTATCAAGACCTATGTAAGGAGAGGTCTTGGTGTCGGGATCATCTCGACGATGGCCTACGAGGACGAAAGCGATGCTGATCTCATTAAGATCGGCTCTCCAAACTTCTTCGCATCCTTGCTTTCATGCATTGCATTTAGGCGCGGTACGTTTTTGCGCGGCTTCATGTATGCCTTCATTGAGCAGCTTGCGCCGCATCTGACGCCAGACATCGTTAAGCACGCCATGTCTATTGCAGACCCTGAGGAGCGCAACGAGTTCTGCTCAAGGCTCGAAGTTCCACGCATTTAGACGATAAACATAACAAAAATACGACCATTTCAAGGAGTTTTTTCCAGTCAGTTTGTGAGATGATCAACAGATCGGATATCGCTGGGATGCGTATGAATCCTAGCCGTTAATTTAACGTGACCGATCACGCCTTTTTAACATTCAAGGATAAGAATGGACACTACTCACACAAACGACGTGATGCCAACGCTCACGAACCCCTTTGATGCTCAGGGTGATGCCCCATCGCCGTCGACAGATTATCAAGCGGCAGTTGCTCGAGGTGCCGAGTTACAGGGACTTCCGCAATCCGCGGCGACCAACAGAAACATTCAAAGACAGCACAGTAAAAACCGGATGACCGTGTGGGAGCGAATCGCGTTTCTAGTCGATGAAG
>CBFHHL010000052.1:0-44134 GCA_965655685.1 Luminiphilus sp. | reverse complement strand
TCAAACGACGTTTGGCTGGACCAAAGGCGTCCCGAGCATGCTTCACACTCTGGCGGTGACTTGGCGTTGGACCATAACTCGAGTTGGATACCCCGCGCATCGCATGCCCCAGCCACGTTGTCACGCTGGTAGGAACATAACCGCCTATCTCCTCCTGCATGCTGTTACCAAAGATCGTTTCCTCGATGTCAAACAGTGTTGTCTGGATTGCCACAACCTTTTCACCGGCACCCGGCACAGTCGTCTGCATACGCGACATCATAGTCTCAATGTCCGTAATCTCTTTGCGGGCGGCTTTTATCGCATAACGCGCTGCCTGAGACTGACCATAGAGTTCGCTTAATTCGTTGTTGAAGGCTTCCATCTCCGCAAGCGACGCGCCTTTTAGGGCGCCTTCACGCAATTGATTGACCTTGACGGCCACCGGGCCAGCGAGACGTCTCGTCTTCCCTTCCTCGGTTACAACCAACTCCGCGCTGTAAGTACCGGGCACCACCATAAAACCACTAGGTGAATCGCCACGCCAATTCTTACCAGTTTGCACAGGCCCGAGGTAAGAGCGACGCAGATCCCATGCCACTCGATTAAGCCCCTTACTGTTACTTGCGGCTACTCGACGCAACACTGTGCCAGACTCGTCAGAGACCACTAACTCAACCGCAGGTGTTGTTTCACGGGCCTCACCGTTGACAGCATCCCAGCCCGGGAACGTCACTGATTTCCCCGCTTTTTTGGCCTTCTCCTCTGCAGCTTGGCGCAGCTGCTTCTGGGTTTTGAAACTATCAGCTAGGTAATAGGTGAAGACAGCACCAAAAGGAGGATTCTCTGCTACATAAAGTGAATCACCTTGCGAGCCTTTAGGGCGATAACCGAGTGGTCGTTTCTGGAAGTACCAATGGGCGTCGCGCGGCTCAAACAATACAGCCTCCTGCTCGAAGGTGTCTGCATCCATCGAGCGCAGCGCTGTGTAGTCATCGAGCACGAAAAATCCTCGACCAAAACTTGCCGCAACAAGATCGTTTTCACGTCTCTGAATTTGTATATCGCGAACTGAGATCGTGGGCATCCCACCGGAAAGCTTGTGCCAAGACTCACCGCTATTGAGGGTCAAATAAACGCCAAACTCAGTTGCGGCGAACATTAACGAAGCGCGCTCATGGTCTTGCACGAGTCTCCACACAAGGTGTTTGTCAGGAATCCCATCGGTGATCATTTTCCAGCTACGCCCGCGGTTCTTGCTCACCAGAAGATAGGGCGTGAAATCACCGTACTTGTGGTTATCTAGGGCTAAGTAAACTGTGTCTTCATAGTGTAAGTCAGCGCGTATATCGTTCACAAAGGCGGTATCTGGGACGCCCGGTAATGAGCCAACATCTACAGTACGCCAGCTACTGCCGTCGTCCTGAGAAATGTGAATTTGGCCATCATCGGTCCCGGCGTAAAGTAATCCAGCCTTAAATGGCGACTCAGCAAGAGATGTGATCGAGTTGTAATTCGACATGGCATACATATCCCAAGGCGAGTCCCAACTTTGGGTGTCTCCCATGATAGGCATGGCAAAGCGCTCTTCGTTCCGAGTAAGATCACCCGAGATAGGCGTCCAGCTATCTCCGCGGTCTTCTGACTTCCAGACGCGCTGGGACGCAAAATAGAGCCTAGTTGGCTTGTGTGGACTCACTAAGATGGGTGCATCCCAGTTATAGCGCTCCGGAGGCTCGCCAGGTCCCGCTTGAGGCTGTATGTAAACGGTCTCACCCGTGCGACGATCAATCCGGGTGAGGTTTCCCTGCTGAGATTGCGCATAGACGATATCGGGATTGCCAGGTTCGGTTGCCGGCTGATGTCCATCCCCGCCCAGGATAACAAACCAATCTGCGGTTCTGATGCCACTTACGTTGTCAGTACGCGAGGGACCGCCCTGGGTGTTGTTGTCCTGAGTTCCGCCGTAGATATTGTAGAACGGCTCCGCGTCATCAAGTGCCAGCTTGTAGTACTGTGTGATGGGAAGATTCTCCATATACCGCCACGTAGCACCTAAATCGAAGCTCTCATACACACCGCCATCGGTACCCATCATGATGTAATCAGGATCCGCGGGGTCAAACACAATCGCATGCATATCGCCGTGTTGATTGGGGTGCTCCATATAAGTAAAAGTCTTACCACCGTCGGTCGACTTCTGCACCGTGGGTCCGACTAAATAAAGCCAGTCAAAATGATGCGGGCTAGCAAAGATCTCTTGATAGTAATGGGGCCCAGTTCCGCCGCCCACGGCGTCTGCACCCTTAGCCCAGCTCGCCCCGCGATCATCTGAACGCCAGACACCGCCCTCTCTGCGATTGAGTTCTATGGCTGCGTAAACAACGTCGGGATCCTGAGGTGAGATAGTGAGACCGATTTTTCCCATATTGCCTTTCGGTAACCCTGTCTCCAGACGCTGCCAGGTTTCTCCACCGTCAGTGGACTTGTGAATACCACTTTCAGGACCACCACCCATGTAGGCAGCAACGGTTCTATGGTGCTGCCATGTGGCTGCGTAGAGAACATCAGGATTTGATGGGTCGATCACCACGTCCGTAACGCCTGTCCACTCACCAGCGCTCAATACGTTACGCCATGACCTACCACCGTCGATTGTCTTATATAGGCCACGCTCACCGCCCGGGGTCCAGAGCGGCCCTTGCACTGCAGCCCAGACCACATCCGAATTGTCCGGGTGCACTAAGATAGTTGAGATATGCTGAGACTCCTCAAGCCCCATATTGCTCCAGGTCGCGCCTCCATCATCAGAGCGATAAATACCATCGCCGAAACCAACATGTCGTCCACCAACGTCCTCACCCGTGCCGACCCAGACCGTACTGGGATTCGAGGGATCTACCGTCACATTGCCTATCGAGTAAGAGCTCTGAGAATCGAAAATCGGTTGCCAAGAAACACCGGCATTATTCGTTTTCCAAACACCGCCTGAGCCAACTGCCACGTACCAAACGCTCGAGTCTTCTGGGTCCCAATCGATATCCGAAATTCGACCTGACATAAATGCGGGACCTATGTTTCGCCACTTAAGCCCGCTAAAGTCCATTGACTCATTGTTCTCAGCCACTGCCACTGCCGTAAATGACGCACTGAAAAGTGCAACGAATGCGAGGAAAATAGATCGCCCCATATGTGTACTCCTACCTAATACTTATAATTACGTTCGCCAGACGAAAGACTAGCACTGGTTGGCGCCCGCGGGCAGGTTTTTGACAATAACTGAAAGGCCGAACAGATCAGGGGGCTGTATTATGGCCATCAGTGGCTAACCCCTTTAAGGCTGAGCAAACCTCTTAATTCAATGGGTGTTTTACGCCTTTGAGCTTTGCCGATCATGCGGCTCGGTGCCCAATGCTCTCTTAGTCGCATTTGGACAAACCTCCGGTTCTCATCTCTTTTCTCAATACCCTAATCAATAACGCCTCCACTTGGGAGGCGTTATTGATTAGATGGCGGAGAAGGAGGGATTCGAACCCTCGATACGTTGCCGTATACACACTTTCCAGGCGTGCGCCTTCGACCACTCGGCCACCTCTCCGTTGCGCGAAAGTCTAGCACAGCGCTTAGCGCTAGGGGGTAAAGAGCTCATCAAATGATCCCGAAAATATCGCGCAACGAGTAAAAACACTGACTAAGATCGTATCCAAAAGAGCCTATCATCGAGAAACGGCCGAAGAAACAAGAGTGGGCGCAGCGTGACGATCATCAAGAAAGGCACCGCCCGTGATATGTGGAGTACACACCTAAGAGAGTAAATTGCATTATCAGGCTGCCCATCAAAATCGTTAAATAAAACGACAAGGCAAGGGCTCAGATCAGAGCCCCGTTAGTTTGTCGGAAATGAATGATGGGTTGGATTGAGGGGCAAAAAACGCTTAAGCCGCCTTTGAAGCCCGAGCTCGAGGCAACTCAACTCCAGCACTCGTTAGGTAGCTACCCAAAGGTTTAGTACCCAGCGCATCGGTTGCGCCGCTCTCCCCATCCCAGGCCAGTTCGCCCGAAATGTAAACGCCCTCTACGATGCCCTCGGGACGATTCACCATCTGCTCATGTTCGAATATCTCACGATGTATCAATACGCGTGTTTGATCTGGCTCCCAACCGTCCAGTGCATTGGGGTTTATCAAAACCATATCTGCGCGGGATCCAATACCGAGACTGCCCGCATCGAGACCAAATATTTCCGCTGGATCTTTAGTCAAGCGCCTGACAACCTTTGCCACGGTGTCATCACCGTGTTCTTTCGCAAGCTTCAAGGACATCAGGTTACTATCGAAAAACGCCATATTCGTAATATGAGCGCCAGAATCGTTGAAACCTGGCAGTGTGTTCTCGTGTAGCAAAAACTTGAGTGTTGAGCGATTTTCAGCGTTTGCAACATCCGCGTAGAACCGGAAACTCTTGTCGTACGTGCGCAGCATGTGCAGGGCAAAATCTGCATCATCGCGAAGCTCAAGTTCTATTTTGTCAAAGGCTTCACGCTCTGAATCTGAGCGCGCCACAGCATCGTCGCCTGCTTTGAAACGCTGTGCGCGAGCAATAACATCCGCAAAGCTCTCACCGTCCCAGTCGGCACACGGTGCACCATCGAAGATGAGTTTCTCTGGCTCGCGGATTACCAGACTATCCGGCAGGCCTCTCGCCGCCTTCCAGCTCGCGAAATCGTCACCGGTGCGACCGTGACGCCACTCTTTGCGAAAGCGCTCGACCCACTCAGGGTCGTGCATCAAGCGTTGACGACCTTCGTAATCATCGTACTCAAGTGCAATAAGTTCGGCTGTAGAAGTCAGCTCTTCAAAAAGCGGACTGACAATGCCGTCTGACCAAACTCTGAAGTTCGTACCCAACGCCTGAAAGTGAAGACGCCCGTCCAGGAGCTTGCTGTTTAGGAGTTTCGCAACACCAAGGAATAGTTTTGACGAACCAGGGGCTGCGGTCATCTCCATCGCAGATAGCGCTGAGGTCTTGAGTGGCTTTCCAAAAAGGCGTCCACTCGTAAGCGTGAAATAAAACAACGCCTTTAGGCGATTTTCAATAATGGGGGTGGTCTGCCATACGCGGTCGTACTTTCGCACGACTTTTAATAACCGCCGCAACTCACTGAACGACGCAAATTGCGTGGGAATGCGCTTATCTGTATGCGGATCATTCGACAGATAGTGGAACGGCAGCCCATCGGTACTTAAACCCAGATAGCCCATCTGCATCGCGCCTTCTAGGATCTGCTCCATTTTTTGGAGTTCATTCTCCGTAGGTGCCCGACTAATACTGGCATCCAGCCCCATCACCTCGATACGGAGCATCGAGTGCGGGACAAACGCTGCGATATTCGGTCCGAGGTTCAGATTTTTAAAGTGAGCTAAGTAGTCCTCGGGATTGTCCCAAGTCATGGCATTTGCACACTTTCTAAGAACCTTCTTTGGGATATTCTCTACTCGGGTGAAGCAGTCTACGATCGGTTCTTGACCATTCGTCTCTTGGGCGCCAAAGCACGTCCCCAGGCTACAATTGCCTACCAGAACCGTTGTCGTGCCGTGACGAACGACTTCATCAAGTGCGGGCGCCACCTCTACTTCCAAATCAAGATGAGTGTGGATGTCTAGCATACCCGGAATCAGCCACTTGCCATCCGCATTTACGCACCGGTTCGCTTCGGTCTGAGGGAGATTTGCACCGCGCGCAGCGACCACACCATCAGCAATCGCAATATCCTCGATTCGACCAGGCGTGCCCTCACCGTCAAAGACTTTTGCACCTGTGATTAAAAGATCCCACTGCGCCATGACTACCCTCCCCCTAAATCATTGTTATGCACGAAATATAACGTGTTTTAGGACAGGTTGATAAGATCTAGGCTGTTTTCGCGGTCTTGTGCTACTGCTCAAAAAGACGAACGGTAGAGTGGATTGTATCGATGGATGAACGCCAAGGCGTGATATCGATACCACCACGGCGCTGGAAAAAACCCACCACCTGAAGCAAGTCAGGCTCGAGTGCATCCGCCAAACGAGAAAAAAGATCCTCTACGCACTGCTCGTGGAATCCTTGATGGTTCCTTAGGCCTTCGATACAACCGCCTATGACACCAGCATTAAAATGTGCCTTAGAAACGTCGATAACGAGCGTCGCCCAGTCGGGCTGTGAAGTCACAGGACAGAGTGACCGAAACCCTACCGATGTGAAGCGCTTACAAGGCTGATTAGTGAACGGGGGTTCTGCAAGCGCTTCCACCACGCAAGAACTCGCGCGCAGATCCTCAGACGTCTGAAGCTCAAGTCTCACATTCGACTGAGTCAGGGCGGCTAAGTCTTGCTCGATACAAGCGACGGCCGCAGTGTCACTGGCGAACGTGTGCGCATTGAGTGAATTGAGATATAGCTTAAGAGACTTTGATTCGACCGTCTTAGGGCTAGAGGCCGGAATGATCAAAACACCCGTCGAATAACGCACTTCTCCTGAACTCAATAGCCAACTCAGCTCGTAACAATGCCATACATCGTGCCCAGCGCTCAGGTATGTCGAGGGATTGGTGATTTTTGATCGACCCTCACCGCGATCTATGGCCTGCAACACATCAGGTGCGTAGACGTCTGGAGCGGCAACTACATTTCCGAGAACATCGGCCAAGGTTAGGTTCTCAGTCTCGTGCCTTTGCCTAGTAAGTGCATGGCGTAAGCGAAAGACGCGACGGTAAGCACCGTGAGCATAGTAAACGACACCGTGATATCGACGTCGCTAACCCCCAATACGCCGTAGCGGAAAGCATTCACCACATACACCAAGGGATTAATCTGGGAGAGACTCGCCCAAAAAGTTGGCAAAAGATCGAGCGAATAGAAAACGCCTCCGAGATAGGTCAGCGGCGTAAGTACAAATGTGGGCACGATATTGACGTCATCGAAAGTGTTGGCAAAGACCGCGTTAATAAGACCCAGCAATGAAAAGGAAATCGACGTCAGGCTTACAACACCAATCACCACCAGCCAACTATGAATATCGAGCTTGGTAAAGAAAAGTGCTACCGAGGTAACGATGATGGACACCAGAATGCCTCGCGTGACACCCCCAGCGGCGTAGCCCAAAACAATCACATAGGTTGGCGTTGGCGACACCAATAGCTCCTCAATGCTGTTATTGAACTTAGCCCCGAAAAATGAACCCACAACGTTTGCGTAGGTATTAGTAATGATCGCCATCATGATCAGGCCAGGCACAACGAATTCCATGTAGCTAACGCCACCCATAGTGCCAATACGCTTGCCAATAAGGGTGCCAAATATCAAGAAATACAGCGACATCGTGATAGCGGAGGGCAACAAAGTCTGCGTCCAAATACGCAGATAACGACGCACCTCTTTACGCATGATCGTCAGAAACGCGATCCATTGCTCGTATGGGCTCATGACGCGCCCTCCAAAACATTCACAAACATTCGTTCGAGTCTGTTCTCTTTGTTCCGCATGCTTACAACAGACACACCAAGCTCACTCAAGGCCGTGAACACCTGAGCAAGCTCCTGCCCTTTCTCAATATCGACCTCCAAACATTGAGGCTCGACCTGCCGTAACTGATAACCTGGGATAGCTATACCCTTAGGCAGTTCATCTTGTGTGTCGAGTAGGAAGGTTTCACTGTTGAGGTCCCGGAGCATATCCCTGATCGCTCCCTTAGTCACAATTTTACCTTGATTGATAATCGCGACGTTGCGACAGAGCATCTCTGCCTCTTCGAGATAGTGAGTCGTCAAAATAATGGTACGGCCTTCACGATTGGTCTCGCGAAGAAAGTCGTACATGCTGCGACGCATCTCAATATCAACACCAGCGGTGGGCTCATCCAAAATAAGAACTCGCGGGTCGTGCACGAGTGCACGTGCGATCATCAAGCGACGCTTCATCCCCCCCGACAACATGCGCATTTGAACGTTCTGCTTGTCAGAAATACCGAGCTTTTCCAAGTAGTACTGAGCGCGTTGGCGGGCAAGGCCAATGGGAATACCGTAGTAGCCTGCCTGGTGAATAAGAACGTCTTCAACTTTTTCAAATACGTTAAAATTAAATTCCTGTGGAACGATGCCAATTTGCTTCTTCGCAAGCGAGAAATCGTCGTCAATATCAATACCACAGATTTTCACCGAGCCACCAGATTTCGACACTAGCGAGCTAACAATGCCGATAGTGGTGGATTTTCCTGCGCCATTCGGCCCAAGAAGTGCGTAAAAGTCACCCTCCTCAACCGAGAGGTCGATTCCTTTCAGTGCTTGAAACCCGTTTGCATAGGTTTTTCGAAGGTTCGTAATTTCTAGCGCGGCTGGCATGGATGCCCCTCTAAGGATGAGAGCGCGGAGTTTACATAAATCCACTAAGTTTTTCGAAACCTTTACAAGAATGCTTGACGACGGAAGTTAGTCTCACTACTATGCGCCACCTTACGAAGAGCACTACGTGCACCACGTTCCGTCCCCTTCGTCTAGTGGCCTAGGACACCGCCCTTTCACGGCGGGAACAGGGGTTCGAACCCCCTAGGGGACGCCATTTTTTGCGGGAATAGCTCAGCTGGTAGAGCGCAACCTTGCCAAGGTTGAGGTCGCGAGTTCGAACCTCGTTTCCCGCTCCAATTTTGCTCTCACGTTCCGATGGAACCGCGTACAATGTAGCGCTCTGAAGCGCTGCGTTGCGCGACGATGTGAGCTGAGATAATGAAAGACTATTCGCCCGCCGAGTTAGACACCCTGGCCCTTCATGCAGGTAGTAAGCCCGACCCTACAACAGGCGCGCGAGCAACACCGATTTACCAAACGGCTTCCTACTGCTTTCCCGATTCTGACTACGCTGCAGCACTTTTCAATATGGAGCGGCCCGGTCACGTTTATTCGCGTCTCAGTAATCCCACGACCGCGGTACTCGAGGAACGTATTTCAGCCCTGGAAGGCGGAGTTGGCGCCATCGCGACGGCAAGCGGACAAGCTGCTTTGCAACTTGCGATTATGACCATCATGGATGCCGGTGCACACATCGTTGCATCAAGTGCACTTTATGGGGGCAGTCACAATCTACTTGCGTACACACTTCCGCGCTTCGGCATTACCACAACCTTTGTTGATCCTCGTGATGAAGACGCTGTGCGAGCAGCGATACGTCCAGAGACGCGCCTAATCTTTGGTGAAACTGTCGGTAATCCCGGACTGGATGTTCTGAACATTCCCCGAATCTCGGCCATCGCGCACGAGAACGGTATACCCCTGCTCGTCGACTCAACCTTTACGACCCCTTACCTCATTAAGCCTTTTGAACTGGGCGCTGATCTTGTTATGCACTCCGCCACCAAATTCTTGAGTGGCCACGGCATCGTTATTGGCGGGTTACTAGTCGATGGTGGGCGTTTCGATTGGGACGCGTCCGCTAAATTCCCCCAGCTATCGGAGCCCTACAAAGGGTTCCATAACCTTGTGTTTACCGAAGAGTTTGGTCCCGCAGCGTTTATCTCGAGAGCTCGTAAAGAGGGCCTGCGCGATTTTGGCGCCTGCCAAAGCCCAACGAGTGCGTTTTACATATTGCAGGGAATGGAAACACTCGGCGTAAGAATGGAAAAACACATCTCAAACACTCGGGCGGTCGTCGAATTTTTGAATGGACATGACACTGTTGCCGGAGTAGCTCACCCTGATCTCGACAGCCATCCTGATCACGCGTTGGCACAAAAGCTGTTTCCCAAGGGAACCAGCGCGGTATTCACATTTGAAATCAAAGGTGGTCGCGAGGCAGGAATCGCTTTCGTAAACGGACTCAACCTATTCTCGCATCTAGCCAACGTGGGCGATGCGAAATCCCTCGTCATCCATCCAGCAAGTACGACCCACTTCCGTATGGACGAGGCGGCACTTGCCGCCGCCGGCATCGGTGAGGGAACCATTCGCCTATCAGTCGGGCTAGAAGACCCTAAAGACCTGATAGCGGACCTTAAAGCAGGCCTCCGTGCCGCCGAGAAAGCGGCTGGAGGTACTGTGAAGTGAAAGTGGCGATCAATAATGAGCAGGCGTACCTCTATACCAATAATAAAGAGATCGACCCCTCGAAACCCTCGGTGATGTTTATCCACGGCGCCGGCTTTGATCACAGTGTATGGACGCTCTTTGCAAGACATTTTTCTCGGCATAACTGGAATGTTCTGGCGATCGATCTTCCTGGTCATGGTCGCTCTTCGGGCGACACTCTCGCCTCGATTGAAGCTATGTCTGATTGGGTTGTCTCTGTTCTCGATCACTTCACTATTGAGAATGTGGCGCTTGTTGGTCACAGCATGGGTAGTCTCATCAGCATAGAGACGGCTGCGAAAATCAAGGCGCGGGCGTCCAAAGTGGTGTTAATCGGATCGATTGCTCCCATGCCTGTTTCAGACCCCATTCTCGATGCAACTGCTAATAAACCGGGTACTGCACACGCAATGCTAACCTCGTTTGGTTTCAGCAAGCAGAATTTGATGGGCGGGAATCCGAATCCTGGCATGTGGATGGTGAGTGATAGCATGAGACGCTACGAGGATGAAATTCAACACGCGCTGGATTTAGATATGCGTGCCTGCAATGCCTATCGAAACGGGCTACTGGCGGCCGCGGAGATCACCGCGCCAAGCTTGATGATTCACGGTGACGCCGATCGCTTAACACCACTGCGAGCTACAAAACCCTTGCAGTCCGCGCTGAGAGATGCGCGTATCAGTGTTGTGTCGGGTGCGGGACACTCACTGATGCTGGAGGATCCAAATCAAATTCTCGATCAACTTAAGGCGCACCTATTGTAATCAGCGTTCTTGAAACGTCATGATGCGAGTCGCTCGCGAACCTTGCTCGCAGCGTTTGCACGAAATCGTTGATTACCAATAGAGCTCTGATCTTTTGATTAGATTGCACTTAATCAATGCGGTATGCGCACGATGCACGCCGCTAATTAGAAGCGCGGTATAAACCGCGAGGATGATGATGGCTAAGAAAATTACGCTACTCGACGGTGGTTTAGGTCAAGAATTGATCAAACGCAGCTCGGCGCCGCCCCACCCACTATGGTCAACAAAGGTAATGCTTGACGAGCCCCAATTAGTCTCGGACATACATAGAGATTTTTGCGACGCGGGTGCGCGGGTGATTTGCCTAAACACCTATGCGATCAGTCGTCATCGACTTAAGACCTTTGCACCACAGTACTCCGTCAAGGAGCTGTTAGACGCAGCAGCTGAGACTGCAAGGTATGGCATCAGTCAGTCAACTGCCGCGAAGTCGGTATCGACGGTTGCCTCCCTGCCACCACTTCATGCCTCTTATGACCATACCGTTGCGCCAGACTTCGACAGTGCTTACGAGCAATACAGTGAGCTGGTCGCACTGCAAAAAGACAGCGTCGACGGTTTCCTACTCGAGACCATGAGCAATATTGCAGAGGCGACTGCGGGAGCCAAGGCTATTCGCGATGCTGGTGTTATCGGCGCAGTGGCATTTACGTTAAGTGATAACGACTCGCAAAAACTGCGCTCTGGAGAATTACTCGAGGATGCCATTGCCGCAGTCAAACCCTACTCGCCTGACGCAATCATGCTGAACTGCTCCACACCCGAAGTAGTTACAGAGGGCCTTAAGACAGCGCTTTCTTCGGGAGTTAGATGCGGAGCCTATGCGAATGGATTCACCTCTGTTGAGGCCTTGGTCCCAGGCAGCACTGTAGATCGACTCTCTACCCGCAAAGACTTGGGCCCCGAGGATTACCTGAGGTTTGTAAAAACCTGGCTGGAGATGGGTGTGGAAATCATCGGTGGCTGCTGTGAAATTGGCCCTGATCACATCAAGGCCATTCGAGCGTATCTGGATGAGCAGGCTATAGAAACGACCGACAAGTTAGTTCCCTAGCGAGCACAGTCGCTCACCGAGACCATCTGCATAGCGGCTAGTTCCTACTGTCTACTCGTCCTTGTCGAGATCAATGGACAGGCTGTTGATGCAATAACGCAACCCAGTCTCTGTCGGTCCATCCGGAAATACGTGGCCTAGATGCCCCCCACAGTTGTGGCAGACAACTTCGGTGCGAACCATGCCGTAGCTAGTATCTCGTTCTTCAGCAATGGCCGCCTCCGAGACAGGGCGATCGAAACTTGGCCATCCGCAGCCAGCGTCGAACTTGCTCTCTGACTGGAAAAGCACCTCTCCGCAGCCACGGCACTTGTACGTTCCCGCGTCGGTAGTCTCCCAATACTCGCCGGTAAACGCGCGCTCGGTACCTTTCTGCCGAAGTACGTGATACTCATCCGCTGTCAGCTTCTCTCGCCAATAGGCGTCATCTTTATCTGTCATACTCGGCTCTCCTTGCACGTTACCCTCTCTCTTTATGGATATGAGGGGTATTCACTAGATTTCAATGGGTGGTGTATTCCGCAGCTCCCAATCGCTTATTTCCATTCAACTTTGCACACCACGCTCGCTCTGGGTTACGAAAAAAAGGCTAACCGCGGTAATCCGTTCGTTAAACCAAAGCACGCTAGACAAGAGCGACTCCAAGAGCTTCAAGCCAACCCGCCAATCGCGGCGTTACCCCAGTGTCTGCAGACACTGACAAGCCGTCTAGCTGTTGCCGCATCGCATACTCGCTGCGTTGCACTTCAAATGTCGCAGCGCTCTGGCACCGTTTCCAAGCGTTTCGGAAGTCTCTATCGTCTTGCTCTATCCTACCGATATCACGCAGTAGCTGTGACAAGGTCTCTAGGTCGTCACCCGTATTCATCAGCACTTTTGCTTCGCTATTACCCGCGTCTGCCTCAATATCGTCACAGGCTAGTTCCAGAGCATCAACCAAAGCTGGAATTAAAAAGTCAGTGGCATTGTTTTTTGATAATTCCGAATATCCAGCTATATGCGGCGTGCCGTATCGAACTCCGCTGAGTAAGTTGATCGGTACGTAAGGCTCATCTGGCCAGGTATCAAGAACGACATCTATACCCCGCTCCAATAAGCGCTCTGCCGCCGTCGGCCTGACCAAGCCGCCTCTCCCAGCGTTTATGAATAGCGTATCCTCTCCCACCGTTTCAACTTCCGTCACCCCTATCATGTGGTAGCTCGGAAAAGGCTCACTCTTCGTCAGAGCCGCGTGCAAGCTAACGACACTGCAACTAAGAACGTCCTTTAGCGCAGCCGCTTCGACGCCGTTTGCAACGTTATCCACCCATGGATCATAAACTTTTACCCTTGCTCCAAGCTTCGTCAGTCGATTCGCGAGCGACCTACCCACATGTCCGTAGCCGACTAATCCCACATCCGCGCCTTCAGTGACGGTCTTGAGCCGTCCACACAGACTCATGGCTGCGAGTACGTAGTCCCCAACAGCGGACGCATTGCAGCCAGCGGCACTTGCAAATGCAATGTTATTCTCCGCTAGATAGTTAGTATCGACGTGATCCGTGCCCGCGCTTGCGGTGCCAACGAACTTAACACCGCTGCCCGCTAATAGTTGTTCATCAACCCTGGTAACAGTTCGAGTCAGCAACGCATCCGCTCCCAACACGCTCTCATTGCATATCTCCCGACCAACCACAGGGACGAGTTCTACAGGCATCGCTCGCAGTTGAGGTGTTATACGTAGTGCCGTGTCGATGACGACTTTTGGCTTAATCATTAACCACTACCTCGCGCTGGTCGACTGAGACCCATTTTCAGAGACGCGGGCACCAGGCCTTTTAATGGCCAAAGCTATAGTCGGACAGTGCTTGCAAGAAGCTCTCTGCTCGACAGGGAAATCTATTGGTGCTCATCCGCTCGAACTCATCTTCAACCGCAGCCGCGAATAATGTAATTGCCGGGTCAGAAAGCGATACCGTGAGGTTATCAACACTTACCTCGAACGCGACTCCAACGGCCAGACAGAACGCTTTCTCTACAGCCTGCGGCTTGACCTCAACGCCGAAAAATGCCGTCTGCTGAGCCTCGTCGCGTCCATCGGGCGCATACCAATAACCGTAATCGGGTAAAGTTCGACGAGTAGCACCTGCCACGCACCAATGCGCCAACTCATGGAACGCACTGCGAATAAAGTCTTCGCGGAAGTAAATAACATTAGGCGACCCTGGTTGGTAATAAGGCTCGGCTGCGCCTCCCTGAAGCATGGTCCCCTCAAAGGCGCCGACACGCTGATTAAAGCAATCGATCAATTGCTCCACTGTCGGCTCCACATAGGGCGCTGGGTCCATCACTCAACCTGCTTTTTTGACGCGATAGATAAACTGACTCTTCTCTACGACTGCCTCTAGCAGATAATGCCCAAGAAACTTACAGAAGTTGGCAACATCGCGCTGGGTGGAGGGGTCGGTTGCTGTCAAGCATACGATTCCACCCGGGTCAGCACGACGAATTGCCGCGTGCAACATCATCACAGGCTCAGGGCACTTAAGCCCAGTTGCATCTACCTGATGTTCCTGATTCAACACCGCCTTCTCGCCTTCACATTGACTCTAATCAGTTCTTGGAACCGACTATTGAGGCTTGGTGAACCGTAAGGTCATACGATCGCTTTCACCGATAGCTTCGTACTTCACTCGGTCCTTGTCCCCTTCCGTGAACGAAGGCGGCAAGGTCCAAACTCCCTTAGGGTAGTCTTTGGAGTCCTTTGCGTTTGCGTTAATTTCACTCTTTGCTTCGAGCACAAAACCCGCAGCTTCAACCAGTTCAATCACATTAGATTCGGGAACATAAGCCTTGCGCTTCATCTCATCGAGCGACATGCCCTCGTCACCTCGATGCTGCACAACCCCAAGTGTGCCTCCGGGCTTCAAGGAACGGAAAATATCGGCAAGCGCTGCGTCAGCATTGCCCGCGCGTAACCACGAGTGTACGTTTCTGAAAACCAGCGCCAAGTCCACCGAACCGGCAGCAACATCAATCGGTGCTTCCGGGGGTTGCATCACGCGAACCTCTACCCCTGCGTAAACATCGTTGTTATCGCCCAATTTTTGCAGGTAACGACCGAGAGATCGCCGGTTGTAAGCGCTGCCATTGGGTGAGCCATGCCCTGCCACTAGCTTGCCATTCTCCGATAAAAGGGGCGCCAGAATCTCGGTATACCACCCACCACCGGGCGAGACCTCAAGCACCGTCATATCGGATTCCAAACCGAAGAAATTTAAGGTCTCTCGTGGATGACGGTGCGCATCCCGCGCTTTGTTTGCCTCGCTTCGATGGTCACCTGAAAGCGCCGTACTCCAATCGAGAGAGCCATGCGCGCCAGCGTGTCCATCAGCAAATACCGTGGGCGCAAGAATCATCAAAAACAAAGCCAGTGTTCTCATAGTTAACTCCCTCATCAAAAACTGCATAAAACCGCGTATCATCACACACTACTTGTGCCGCGGCATCAATGTGTGCCGAAATGATACCGTTAATGTGCCTAAAGGGGGATGCATGCAAGAACAATACGTCATTACATTTGCGGGCGCAGACCGTACAGGGTTAGTCGAGACATTGGCAAACACAGTTACGGCGCGGGGTGGCGATTGGCAGCAAAGTGAACTGACACGACTGGGTGGTGCCTTCGCTGGCGCTATTTTAGTCAACATCTCTGCCAATGATTTAGCGGACTTAAAGCGAGATATTGAAAGTCATAATAACGACGGCTTATCCGTCGGCTTAACGCCTGTTAAGTCCTCTCCCATGCTCGAGCCAAACCTTTACCTGACGTTAACTGGCCCCAATCGGCCGGGCATCGTATTTGAGGTAACGCATGAGCTCGCGGGTTCGGGTATCAATATTCTTCACTTCAGTTCAAGTGTTGAAAGTGCCGCTTGGTCCGGAGGCGACCTTTTTGTTGCCGAGTTGGCGACGCAAGCACCCGACGCGTTAGACATCGCCGACTTAAGGGAGCGACTGGACCGACTAGAGGATAAAATGACGCTAGAGATTGATATTGAGTCCAGCTCGCTCTAAAAGCCTCGAAGGAGCTATCTTCGGCGTCGCAGTATGCGCAGTAAGTAAGCGAACGGGATGGCGCTTAGCACAACAAATAGAACACCTTGAGCGCTTAGCCACAAGTACTCCAACAACGCATCCGCTGAGACACCTACGATATCGACCGCACCCCAAATAAGGGCAGCAGTTGTGAGGACGCCAAGCGTTGCGGTTCTAAGCGCTTTGACGTACCGACGGTTCAACACGACGACACTCAGATCACCGGCGTCGGTGACACCACGTCAGCATTTTGTCCGCGCTGACGCAGGGCGTGATCCATAAGTACCAGCGCCATCATTGCTTCGGCAATAGGCACCGCACGAAGGCCCACGCACGGATCATGGCGCCCTGTTGTAATCACGTCTGCAACCTCGCCATTCACATCAATACTTTGTCCCGGCACCTGTATGGATGACGTCGGTTTTAGTGCAATCTTTACCGTCAGGGGTTGCCCACTGGAGATACCACCCAACACACCACCCGCGTGATTACTCAAAAACCCATTAGGTGTGAGCTCGTCGCGATGCTCGCTACCCCGTTGGTTTACAACATCAAAGCCGTCACCTATTTCCACACCTTTGACCGCATTAATGCTCATCATGGCTGAGGCAATATCCGCATCGAGACGGTCAAAAATGGGCTCTCCCCAGCCGGGGGGTAAACCATCCGCAACAATCTCCAGCTTCGCGCCAATCGAGTCTCCGTCGCGTCGGATCTGTGTCATGTATGCCTCTAATTCCGGAATGAGGTTCGCATCCCCACAGAAGAAAGGATTTGTTTCGACAAGGTTCCAATCGGTTTGTGAAACGTTTAACGGGCCAAGCGCCTTCAAACACCCACGAATACGAACGCCGTAGCACTCAGCAAGCCATTTTTTTGCAACAGCACCCGCGGCAACGCGCATCGCCGTCTCTCTCGCTGAGGAGCGTCCACCTCCTCGATAGTCGCGCACCCCATACTTCTGCTGATAGGTGTAGTCGGCATGTGCGGGACGGAAAACATCCTTAATTTTGCTGTAATCCTTGGACTTTTGATCCGCATTCATGATCAGCAAACCAATAGGTGTACCTGTCGTCATCCCCTCAAAGACACCCGAGAGAATTTGAACTTCATCCGGCTCTTTTCGTTGGGTAGTAAAACGTGATGTCCCGGGCTTCCTGCGATCGAGATCGGGTTGCAGGTCTGCTGCACTGAGCTCTAACCCGGGCGGACATCCGTCAATGATGCAACCAAGGCCCAGCCCATGGCTCTCACCAAAGGTTGTGACGGTAAATAACTTACCGAACGTATTGCCAGACATATCTCTTCCTATACCTCTACCGGCTGAACCGCTCTAGCGCGCATTCGCTTTCCCTGCAGCCCATTGTGCCAGATCTTGTGCCATAAAGACCGCAACCCCGTGACCACCCTGCTCTAGTTCGACCCACAAGGGTGCCAGCATTGGCGATAATCCTTCCAAAGCCTCGATACTGTTGCCCACCTCAAGAATCAAAATCCCGCCTGAGCGCAGAATTCTCGCCGCGTCGACAAGCATGAGGCGAACTAAATCCAGGCCGTCTTCACCCCCATTCAGCGCCAATCCAGGCTCATACAGATACTCCTGCGGTAAATCACGCATATCCTGCGCATCCACGTAGGGCGGATTTGCCAAGATCACGTCAACAGACTCATTGGCGCACCACGCGAGCAAATCTGCTCTGACAATGGCATCGACGTCATGTAGCGTTGCATTATCGCGCGCCAAGCCAATCGCATCAGCATCAATATCGCTCAGTAAAACCTTGGAATCGGGGAAAACCCACTTTGCTAACATCCCAAGACTGCCGCCGCCGCAACACACATCGATAATAACGCTAGGACTGGTGCTTTCGTACCAAGGTTGAAGTTGGTTTAGGATAAGCTCTGCAACCGGCGAGCGCGGGACTAAGGCTCGATTATCCGACTTAAAACAAAGCGGACCCAACCATGCTTGCCCCGTGATATATGCAACAGGAAGCCTTTCTTCGCAACGCCTAGTTAAAAAGTTTGCTAGCGTTTTACGTGCCTCGGTAGGGTAAGGCGCGTCAAGTACCTCAGTCCCCGTCTCGAGCGGTGATAGCGACGCCGCTGCCAAAACGAGTGCAACGGCTTCGTCGTGCTCAGAATCATAGCCGTGACCGCAGAAAACCCCAGCATCGATTAGCTGGTTCTCGGTAGAGATGAGAATATCTCGAAATGTTGTCACAAAGCCTACCTAACAAGTTGAAGGCTTAGTCTAACACCTTGAGCAGTTACAAACCGAGGCTACTGCTGTCAAGCGAGGGTTAGCCGACTCGGCGAAGTTGATCACTTTGCTGATCAATGACACCTGTAGCAAAGAAGCCCAACAGCATATCGGCTAGCGCCTGCAAATCCCCTTCCATGTGGAAGTGGTGAGGCCCCGGAACGACAACGGCGTAAAACGCTTCTACGAGTTCACCTATACCCGCGATCTTAGCCTGAGCGTCATCGCTCGTAAAAAAACCTTTATCACCTGTGATGGCAGTCACTGGACACTTCATTGCTCGGTAAAACGAATTTGAAGCCTCCTCTGATAGTTTCACGGTGCTACTGCCGAATAACTTGGGATCACTTAACAAGAGCCAACCGCCATCCACTTGCCTCAGCGCACGCGGCACGAGTAACTCTGCGTTCTCACGGGTAAAGCCATACCGCGAACGCGAGTTAATAAAATCCTCAATATCCAGAAAGATACGGGGCGGACGTGCCATGTACTTTTTACGCTCAGCAATAGACCCTATGAATAGCTCGGCCCCGTTGTCATTTTCAAACGAGCGAGAAATCATCCCGTCGAGCATTGAGAGCGAAGCGCACTTCTCCTCAAGTGCAACCGCAAACGCACCCGCCACAGCAGCTCCTCGGCTATGACCAACTACGTGGAGCGATTCGACACCCAACTGCTCAACAATGGATAAGAGCTGGGGTACGTCATCCCATATATGGTAATTCGCATCGGGCGAGCGGTGACTACTAAAGCCGTGCCCCGACAAGTCAATCGACAAGACGCGGTAACCTTCTAGAAGGGGTGCTAGTCGAACAAAGCTGAGCGCATTGTCGAGCCAGCCATGAATAGCGAAAACGAGTGGATCAGAAGGATTCCCCCAAACCAGGCCTCGGTATGTCAGTCCGTCAACCTCAAACGCAATCTCGTCAGCTTGCCTAGTCACAATGAAAACCCTTCTGGCATATAGTGAATCAGTTCACCGCCCCCACGTGCGGGCATCAATAGCCGAATGACCGCAAAGCCACTCGGCGATAGCCCATGGTATTGAACGGTGTCGCACCATACATTAATGAGCTCAGAAAGATAGGGTTGGTGACCTACCACTAGCTGATGATCTAAATCATCAGCTAGGTACAGGCCTTGCGTGTAGTTTTCTTGACCGGGCGCTAACCGGTCATCCGAGACCACTTCCGGAAAACAGATATCCGCCCCCAAGAGTTTGGCAGTTTGTGTTGTTCGAATGAGCGGACTGTGGATACAACGCGTTGGAGACTGAATATCTGCGTTGCGACACCAGGACTGATAGGCTGCCAGACTACTTTTAACGTGGGCTTCGCCGCGCACTGTGAGCGGCCGGTCGGCATCCGAGGCGGCATACCCCGCCTCTCCATGCCGCCACAGCGTAACGAGCACTTTAGGCGCTCATTTCCACGAGAAGCTTGTTCATCCGCGCAACATAACTGGCAGGATCTTCTAACTGAGAGCCTTGCGCCAACGTAGCTTGATCAAGAAGAATCAATGCAAGATCCGCAAACCGATCTTCGTCTGGCTCCGCATCCATGCGCTTTACCAAGCCATGACTGGTATTAACCTCAAGGATAGGCTCGCTATCGGGTAGATCCTGTCCAGCGGCCTCCAAAATACGACGCATCTGGGCACCCAATTCGTGCTCTCCTACTACGAGGCAGGCTGGTGAATCCGTCAAGCGGATAGTGGGTCTGACCTCACTGACCTTGCCCTCGAGAGCGCCTTTAAGTCGATCGAGTAAACCTTCGTTTTCAGTCTTAGCCGCTTCTAGTTCTGCCTTCTCCTCCTCAGTGCTATTACCCAAGTCCAACTCACCTTTGGCAATGTCTTTTAGTGCTTTGCCGTCAAACTCGCTAAGATGCCCCATGAGCCAATCGTCGATACGGTCCGATAACAGAAGAACCTCGATACCTTTCTTACGGAAGACCTCAATGTGTGGGCTATTTTTAGCCGTTACGTGATTATCGGCCACAACATAATAAATGGCGTCCTGCCCTTCTTGCATACGCTCGACATAGTCCTTGAGCGAGACGTTTTGTCTTGCCTCGTCCGCATGAGTCGAAGCAAACCTTAAGAGCTCTGCGATCTTCTCACGGTTCGCAAAATCCTCGCCCGGCCCTTCCTTGAGCACGTTGCCAAATACATCCCAAAAGCTCTGGTACTTCTCGCTATCAGACTTTGCCATTTTGCTCAGCATATCGAGCACTCGCTTTGTCACTGCATTGCGCAACGAATCTACTTGTGGGCTCTGCTGAAGAATCTCGCGAGATATATTGAGCGGTAAATCTTGAGAGTCCAGCACACCCTTTACAAAACGAAGATAGAGCGGCAAAAACTGCTCAGCGTCATCCATGATGAATGTGCGCTGAATGTAAAGCTTGAGACCCCGCGCGCCCTCTCTATTCCAAAGATCGAAGGGTGCCTGACTTGGCACGTAGAGAAGAGAGGTATAATCGAGTTTTCCCTCAACGCGGTTGTGACTCCAACTTAATGGATCTTGGTAGTCACTCGAAACGTGCCGATAAAACTCTGTGTATTCCTCGTCGCTCACCTCGGAACGGCTACGCGTCCACAAAGCCTTGGCCTCATTAATTCGCTCCCAAGAGGGCTCGGGAGCTTCTTTTTCGTCATCGCCAACCGGCGATGCTGTCTCGAGCATCAAAACTGGGACCGAAATGTGGTCAGAGTACTTTTTGATGACACTGCGCACACGCCAAGAAGAAGCAAACTCCTCGGCTTCAGCGTCGAGGTGCAGGGTGACTGTCGTCCCGGGGACATCACGCTCTGCGATGTCAATGCTGAATTCATCTTCCCCAGTGGACTCCCATCGAGTTGCTGTGTCCTCACCCACCTTTCTCGTGATGACCTCAACGCGGCTAGCGACGATGAACGATGAGTAGAATCCAACCCCGAACTGACCAATGAGCTGACTGTCTTTTTGCTGATCGCCGCTGAGCTTCTCCATAAAGGCTGCGGTACCGGACTTAGCGATTGTCCCCAGGTTCTCAATAACATCTTCACGAGACATGCCAATGCCATTATCGCTGATGCTAAGTGTTTTAGCCTCTTCATCAACATCGACACGGATCTCATAGCCTTCACCACCCACATCGAGTGCACTGTCCTCGATTGCCGCAAAACGACGCTTATCAATAGCATCTGAGGCGTTTGAAATAAGCTCTCTGAGAAAAATCTCTCGGTTGGAATACAGTGAGTGGATCATTAACTGAAGCAGACGCTTGGCTTCAGTTTGGAATCCCATGGTTTGTTTTTCGGACATTATGAGCTCCTATCCTTATACCTAAATCGGGTCTATGTTGAACCTAGGTATCAGATGGGGAATCAGTCGGCTCATTTCAAGGCAAAGAACAATAATTTTCCGAGCGAAAATCACTTACCGTCCCACTCAACCCCAACCAAGTTAAGGCAAAAAAAAACCCGCTATAAGCGGGCTTTCGCATTACTCTGTCAATTTTACCAGCCGGTGATTTCGGCCATAGCAGAGCCAATCTCGGCAAGAGAGCGAACAGTCTTAACGCCAGCATCCTCAAGCGCGGCAAACTTCTCGTCTGCCGTACCCTTTCCTCCAGAGATAATCGCACCGGCATGCCCCATGCGCTTACCTTTTGGCGCTGTAACTCCCGCAATATAAGAAACCACAGGCTTAGTTACGTTGTCCTTGATAAAGGCTGCGGCTTCCTCCTCCGCTGATCCGCCAATCTCGCCAATCATCACAATCGACTTCGTAGCGTCGTCTTCCTCAAACAAACCCAAGATATCGATAAAGTTGGATCCAGGAATTGGATCCCCACCGATACCAACGCAGGTAGACTGACCAAAGCCCGCATCGGTTGTTTGCTTAACAGCTTCGTAAGTTAACGTTCCTGAGCGCGAGACAATGCCTACCTTACCTGGAAGGTGGATGTGGCCAGGCATAATACCGATCTTGCACTCTCCCGGTGTGATCACACCGGGACAGTTAGGGCCAATGAGGCGCACACCCAACTCGTCACAACGCACTTTCGCATCAAGCATATCTAAGGTGGGAATGCCTTCAGTGATGCATACAATGAGCTCAACACCCGCATTCGCAGCTTCGAGTATAGAATCTTTACAAAACGGGGCTGGGACGTAGATAACGGATGCGTTCGCACCTGTCTTGGAAACCGCATCACTCATCGTGTCGAAAACAGGTAGGCCTAGGTGCTCTTGACCACCCTTTCCAGGGGTTACACCACCGACCATTTGAGTTCCATAAGCAATCGCTTGCTCAGAATGTGAGGTACCCTGAGAACCCGTGAATCCCTGGCAAATTACACGCGTGTTTTTGTCGATAAGAATACTCATGCTGCACCCCCAGCTGCTGCGACGACTTGCTGAGCCGCATCGGTCAGACTGGTTGCGGCAATAATATTTAAACCACTGTCCGCGAGGACCTGACGGCCAAGTTCTGCGTTGTTACCTTCGAGACGAACAACAACGGGGACTTCAACACCCACCTCGTTGACGGCACCAATCACACCTTCTGCAATAAGATCACAACGAACGATACCGCCAAAAATGTTAATAAGTACGGCCTTAACGTTGTCGTCACTGAGGATGATTTTGAACGCCTCGGTGACACGTTCCTTCGTTGCACCGCCACCCACGTCTAGGAAGTTTGCCGGCTCGCCACCGTGAAGTTTGACGATATCCATAGTGCCCATCGCCAAACCGGCGCCGTTGACCATACAGCCAATGTTGCCGTCCAGAGCGACATAGTTAAGGTCCCAAGCGGCGGCGGCAGCCTCGCGCTCATCGTCCTGTGATGGATCGTGCATGGCTTGCAGATCTTTGTGGCGATACACAGCATTAGAGTCGACACCTACCTTTGCGTCGAGACAGTGAAGGTTGCCCTCGTCCGTAATTACGAGAGGGTTTACCTCAATCAACGTCAGATCTTTGTCTTTAAATAAGTTTGCCAAGCCATTGAAAATATTTACAAATTGCTTTACCTGCTGGCCCTGCAACCCAAGCTTGAACGCCAACTCACGTCCCTGATAGGGCTGTGGACCGACGAGCGGATCAATGGTTGCTTTTAAGATTTTATCAGGCGTCTCTTCAGCAACCTTTTCAATTTCAACACCACCCTCGGTTGAAGCCATGAACACAATTCTGCGAGAGGAACGATCAACAACAGCGCCTAGGTATAGCTCGTCCGCAATATCCGTGCAGGTTTCTACCAAAATCTTGGATACAGGCTGCCCATTAGCATCTGTCTGGTAGGTCACCAGATTCTTACCCAGCCATTTCTCTGCAAACGCGCGCGCTTCGGCAGGCGAGTCCACAAGCTTCACACCGCCAGCTTTGCCGCGGCCGCCCGCATGGACTTGAGCTTTTACAACCCACTTATCGCCGCCAATTTCCTTTGCAGCGGCCTCTGCTGCTTCTGGTGTATCCACGGCACGACCCACAGATACGGGCAATCCGTATTCTGCAAATAACGCCTTGCCTTGATACTCGTGCAAGTTCATACATCCCCCTTGTTTTAGTTAATACACACAACACCTGCGTGTTGAGGCAACCTCGGCGCGAGTGTACCGAGGATTTAATTTGGTTTAACGTTTTTTGCGATTTGGCATGTGAATAGCCATGTCATCAACCGCCAGTGCAGCCTCGTGCACCGCCTCAGACATGGTGGGGTGTCCAAATACCATGAGCTGTAAGTCCTCAGTGCTACCACCAAACTCCATGGTAATGACCAGCTGCTGAACCAGATCCGCCGCGGATGGCCCAATCGCATGTGCACCCAGTACCCGATCAGTATTGGCATCCGAGAGGATTTTCACAAACCCATCAGTCTCACCACTCGCAAGCGCACGCCCTATTGCAGCAAATGGAAAGGAACCAGCTTTATAGTCAATTCCTTCCGCTTTGAGTTCCTGCTCTGTTTTTCCGACGCCTGCTATTTCTGGATGAGTGTAAATAATCGAAGGTACGCAATCGTAGTTGAGTTGCACCGGCTTGCCGTGAATACGTTCAGCCACCATGACGCCCTCTTCCGACCCTTTGTGTGCCAGCATGGGCCCACGGACAATATCACCAATAGCCCAAACACCGGGTGCCTCAGTAGCACAGTAGTCATTCACAAAGACAAAGCCGCGCTCATCAGTAGTCACCCCGGAATCGGTAGCAAATAAATCTGTTGTGCGCGGTCGTCGTCCGACCGCTACAATCAATCGATCAAACTCCGCAGTCTTCGCCTCGCCTTTCTCGGTATAGCTAACCGTAACCCTACCGTCTTTAACGTCAGTCCCCGTAACCAGAGCGTTCAGCCGAATATCCAAGCCTTGTTTTTTGAAGACTTTTGCCGCTTCTTTACTGACCTGCGCATCCATCATTGGCAGGAACGTATCAAGAGCCTCGAAGAGCACAACATCAGAGCCCAGACGCCCCCAAACACTACCTAACTCGAGACCAATCACACCGGCACCAATAACGCCGAGACGCTCGGGAACCTTATCAAACGCGAGCGCGCCCGTACTGTCTACCACAACCTCATCGTCTGTTGGAGCGGGCGGAATAGTCACTGGCTCTGAACCTGAGGCAAGAACAACGTTCTCTGCTGTAAGCACACGTTTACTGCCGTCTGCTGTCGTTACCTCGACTTGGCGTCCAGCTAATACCTTGCCCGTGCCTTGCACTACATGAACACCATTATGTTGCAATAAGGAAGAAACGCCGCCGGTCAACTGCGTCACAATTTTGTTTTTTCGCTTCATCATGGCGGCTATGTCTATCGACGTATCACCCACCCCGATGCCATGAGCCGCGAAATGATCACTCACCTCAGCAAATTTGTGTGAGCTGTCAAGCAACGCTTTAGAGGGAATACACCCTACGTTTAAGCAGGTTCCACCGAAGACCGGTTTACCCTTTGCATCAGTCCACGTCTCAACAACTGCGGTATTCATGCCAAGCTGTGCACATTTAATCGCACAGACATACCCCGCGGGGCCTGAGCCCACCACTACAACATCGAAAGAATCACTCATAAGGCTTTCCTTTTCCCTTAACTTTATCTTTACCCTTAAAGCTGCAAGAGAATGCGCGAAGGATCTTCCAGTAACTCTTTGATGGTTACCAAGAACTGAACTGCAGTCTTCCCGTCAATAAGTCGATGGTCATAAGACAGCGCTAGATACATCATTGGACGAATCACTACCTGACCGTCGACGGCAACAGGCCGCTCTTTGATCGCGTGCATACCCAAAATACCAGTCTGAGGCGGGTTTAAAATGGGTGTTGAAAGAAGCGAGCCAAATACGCCACCGTTGGAAACAGTGAACGTACCCCCCGTCATTTCTTCGATCGTCAACTTCTTATCACGTGCTTTGAGACCGAAGTCTCGAATCGCCGCTTCTACATCGGCAATGCTCATGAAGTCAGCATCGCGAAGCACGGGAACCACCAATCCATCCTCTGTCGAGACAGCGACACCGATGTCCTGGTATCCGTGATAGACCACGTCATTTCCATCAATCGACGCATTGACCTCCGGGTATCGCTTGAGCGCCTCGCAGCAGGCCCTTACAAAGAACCCCATAAACCCTAAGCGCGTACCGTTATGTGTCTTCTCAAACTGGTCTTTGTACTGCGATCGCAACTTCATAAGGGGCGACATGTCCACTTCGTTAAACGTGGTCAGCATCGCTGTTTGCTGTGTCGCCGACAAAAGGCGCTCTGCAATACGAGCCCGCATGCGCGTCATAGGGACGCGACGTTCAATTCGCTCACTGGTGGGCCCCTGAACTTCGCCGGAGGCCGCTGATACGATCTGAACAGGCGGGGTTGACGGTGCGGGTGCAGGAGCGGGCGCAGAGGCCTTGTCCGCCATGTACTGAAGAACGTCTTCTTTGTTTATGCGGCCACCCTTTCCAGAGCCGCTGATTGTACTTGGGTCTAGGCCATGCTCTTCAACAAGTTGACGCGCTGCAGGCCCCATGGGTGCGTCGGCAACAGACGATGCAGCTGCATCGCGTGTTTCTGCCTTTGATGCCACTGCCTCACCCTCCCCGGGTGTGATTTCAGCGAGCAGAGCCTCGCTCTCAATGGTGCTACCTTCTGACACATGAATACGATCGAGTCGGCCCGCCTCAGGTGCGACGACCTCCATCACAACCTTATCGGTCTCAATCTCAACCAGTAGTTCATCGCGTTGAACGAAATCCCCTTCCTGCTTGTGCCATAGCGAAACTTCACCGTCTGCTACTGACTCAGGAAATGCCGGCGCCTTAATTTCTATTTTCATGATAGTCGTCCGTTTTACCTTTCATTAATTGGCCCCTCACCCCAGGGCCGCTGAAATAAATGCATCTTGTTCTTTGACGTGGAGCGCCGTGTATCCCGCTGATACTGATGCGGAAGCCGGTCGTCCGATGTAGCGAAGTTCTGCACCGAACATGGACAGCGAGACAAGGCGGCGTAACGAATCCTGAATCGAATACCAAGCCCCCTGATTCATGGGCTCCTCCTGACACCAGACAACGTTCGCTTCACGTGGGTAGCTACTCAAAATATCTTTGAGCTGTTTCTCTGGCAGGGGATAAAGCTGTTCGATTCTAACGAGAGCAACATGATCAGCCCCTTTATCGTCGCGCGCCGCATCAAGGTCGTAAAACACTTTCCCTGAGCACAGAACAACACGTGTCACCGCTGATTTATCAGCCACGTGGGGATCGTCTATCACTGGCTGAAAATGCCCGTTGGCAAGCTCATCCATGGTGGAAACGGCCGCCTTATGACGTAGCAAGCTCTTAGGCGACATAACGATCAAGGGTTTCCGAAGCGGTCTAATCGCTTGGCGTCGAAGCATGTGGAAGACCTGAGCTGGCGTCGACGGCACACAGACCTGAATATTTTCTTGCGCAGATAACTGCAAGTAACGCTCAAGACGCGCTGAAGAGTGCTCTGGCCCCTGTCCCTCATAGCCGTGTGGCAAGAGCATGGTAAGGCCGCATAGTCGCGCCCACTTATACTCGCCGCTCGTGATGAACTGATCGATAACCACCTGTGCACCATTGGCGAAATCGCCAAACTGGGCTTCCCAGATCACGAGTCCTGTTGGTGCCGTTGTGGCGTAGCCGTACTCAAAAGCGAGAACGGCCTCCTCGGAGAGGAGCGAGTCATAGATATTGAATTCAGCTTGCTCGTCAGATAAGTGTTGCAACGGCACATGCGCATGAGGCTTATTCTGCGCATGCAGCACCGCATGTCGGTGAGAGAATGTGCCGCGACCCACGTCTTGCCCTGTCATACGAATGGGGTAGCCCTCAGATAACAGGGTTGCGTAAGCCATGTTCTCTGCAAAGCCCCAATTCACCTCAAGGGCGCCAGCGGCCATTTTGTTGCGATCTTCTATCAGCTTTTTAACTTGTCGTTGGACAACGAGCCCCTCGGGAATCTGGCCCATTCCCTCAGCTAACTCCCGCAATCGAGCGAGCTCAACAGTGGTGTCACAATCGATATCCCAGCTATGGCCAAGGTAAGGCTTCCAGTCAACAAAAAGACTCGTATTTGGTTCCATAACGAGCTGGGCGACCATGGGCTCGCCCCGGTCCAACGACTCACGATAACGCTCCATCAACGCATCGTCCTCGTCCTTGGTGAGCACGTCCTCGGCAATAAGTCGCTGTGCGTAAAGGTCTCGGGTAGACGGATGCTTCTTGATGGTGGCGTACATCATCGGCTGCGTGACTGAAGGCTCATCCGCCTCGTTGTGTCCCCTACGTCGGTAACACACCAAATCGATAACAACGTCTTTTTTAAACTGGTTTCGGAAATCAACCGCGAGCTGCGTGGCGAAGACAACCGCCTCAGGGTCGTCGCCATTTACGTGAAAAATGGGCGCTTGCACCATCTTGGCGATGTCTGTGCAGTACTCCGTTGACCGAGCATCGTCTTGGCGACTTGTTGTGAATCCTACCTGGTTGTTGATGACGATGTGCAGAGTTCCACCGGTCTTGTAACCGCGCGTCTGTGACATCTGGAACGTCTCCATAACGACGCCCTGCCCAGCGAAGGCAGCATCGCCGTGGATTACGACCGGCACAACCGCATCGCCCATGGCGTCCCTTCTCCGATCCTGTCGCGCTCGCACTGACCCCTCAACAACAGGAGAAACAATCTCTAAATGCGAAGGATTAAACGCGAGTGCAAGGTGCACTTCGCCGCCAGGTGTCATGATATTTGAGGAGAACCCTTGGTGGTACTTAACGTCGCCCGAGCCAAAGTAAGACGCCCGACCTTCAAACTCATCAAAAAGCTCGGTCGGGTTCTTGCCCAAAATATTGACCAGCACGTTGAGTCGACCGCGGTGTGCCATGCCTATACAAACTTCTTTGGCACCGTACCCACCAATGCGCTGTATTGCCTCCGCCATCATCGGGATGAGACTCTCACCACCCTCAAGTCCAAACCGCTTTGTACCGGGATACTTAGACGCCAGCGACTTCTCCAGCCCCTCGGCCTTGATAAGCCTGCGGAGTATCTCGATACGCCTCTCACGGTCGAGCACTGGCGCACTGCGCACTGACTCCATGCGACTCATGATCCAATGGCGTTCGTCGGTGTTCACGATGTGCATAAACTCGGCACCAATCGTGTTGCAGTACGTCTTCTCCAAGGCCGCCCGAATTTCGGCAAGCGTGGCATCTGCTTTACCAATATAGAGACTGCCAACTTGGAATACCGTATCTAAATCTGCGGCCGAGAGCTCGTGAAACTCCAACTCAAGGTCAGGTACCGGTACTCTGGGGTGTAACGCCAAGGGATCTAGCTGCGCCTTCTGATGGCCTCTTTGGCGATAAGCTGAAATCAACTGAACAACACGAACCTGCTTTCGTTCGTATTCCGTGGCCTGAGAGTCCTGACTACGGGTTGCCTCAGTTCGCACCCGCATCTTGCTTATCCGCGCAAATTGAGCCCGCAGCACTGAATGCGGCATGTCGCGTGTCGCATGAGTCGCCGACTCCACCCTGGGCAGTCGGTCGAAATATTCCCGCCATTGCTGCGGCACGTCGTTTGGATCTTTTAAGTACGCCTCGTACATATCCTCTACATAGGCCGCATTGCCGCCAGAGAGGTGAGACGTACTTCGCTGCTGCTCCATGCTAGGGAGGTCTATCGACTCATCCATGCACACTTCCCCCGAAGTCTCACGCAGTGACGTTATTGTCTGCCATGTATCACTGCTTTCGGAGGAATATGTTACTCGGTTAAGGCATGGTTTCCCACGAAAGCGAGGTGGTAAAAATGAAAAAACGCCGATAAAGCGGCGTTAATTTTTCATAATATTTCCACAAGGAATGGAAGGTATAACTTTTAGTTAGGCTGCTCGATTCAGCAGCATTGTCCGAATATGTCCAATCGCACGTGTCGGATTCAAACCCTTCGGACAGACATTTACGCAGTTTTGAATGCCGTGGCACCGAAATACGCTAAAGGGATCATCGAGCTTTGCGAGGCGCTCATCAGTCGCCTGATCGCGACTGTCTGCAAGGAACCGGTACGCCTGCAGCAGACCCGCAGGACCAATAAACCGATCAGGGTTCCACCAAAAAGAAGGACAGCTCGTGGAGCAACACGCGCAGAGAATACACTCGTACAGTCCATCTAACTTGGCACGATCCTCGGGTGTCTGTAGGCGCTCAATGGCGGGCGCTGGCGCACTGTTCTGAAGATACGGCTCAATCTTCTCGTACTGCGCGTAAAACAAGCTCATGTCGACAACCAAGTCTCGTACTACGGGCAAACCTGGGAGTGGGCGAATTACCAGCTTGTTCTTCTTTACCGCCTTAGACAACGGCGTAATGCACGCAAGCCCGTTCTTGCCGTTTATATTGACACCGTCTGATCCACAGACGCCTTCACGACAACTACGACGGTACGTGACGCTCGCATCGTGATCGGCCTTGATCATCTCCAGTACATCGAGCACCATCAGATCCTTGCCACCCGTATCCACATTGTATTCCTGCATTTGCGGTGCAGAATCGGTTTCAGGATTGAAGCGATATACGCTGACCTGCAACATTACTTATCTCCCAGCAGATTAGTAGGTCCGAATTTTCGGTTGGAACGTCTCAACCGTTTTCGGTGTAAAGTTCACTGCGCGCTTACTGACAGCGCGCCCCTCACGGTGATAGATAGAGTGACACAACCACTCCTCATCGTTTCTCTCAGTAAAGTCTTCACGCGCATGCGCACCACGACTCTCTTTCCTCGCCTCGGCAACAATAGCGGTGGCTTCTGCAGTCTCAAACAGGTTCTGCAGTTCGAGGCACTCGATGCGGGCCGTATTGAACGCATTGCTCTTGTCTTCGAGCTTTACATTAGCGATGCGCTCTTTAAGGTCATCCAGCTTTTGGATGCCTTGCTGCATGAATTCACCTTTTCGGAATACACCGAAGTAGTTTTGCATAACCCCCTGCAACTCTTTACGAAGCGCGGCAACGTTTTCACCACCCTCGCGCTCGTTAAGCGCCACCAAGCCTGCGTTCGCAGCTTCAATATCGCTGGTCGACGCATCGCGCATTTCGATACCTTGACGCAACGCATCTTCAATGAAGAGACCTGACGCCCGACCAAATACAACGAGATCAAGGAGAGAGTTACCACCAAGTCGATTAGCACCATGGACAGACACACAAGCGATCTCACCACAAGCATAGAGACCAGGAATAACCTGATCGTTCCCATCTGCGTCTACTGTCAGCGCTTGACCATGAATATTGGTGGGAATACCGCCCATCATATAGTGGCATGTAGGCACCACAGGGATAGGTTCTTTAACGGGGTCAACGTGAGCAAATGTCCGTGACAGCTCACAGATTCCAGGCAGCCTTGACTCCAACACTTCCTCGCCCAAATGGTCAAGCTTGAGCTTCACATGATCGCCGTTTGGCCCACAGCCGCGGCCCTCAAGGATTTCGAGAATCATCGACCGAGCCACTACGTCTCTACCGGCAAGATCCTTTGCGTTGGGCGCATACCGCTCCATGAAGCGCTCGCCATCAGCATTAACCAAGTAGCCACCCTCGCCTCGACAACCTTCTGTCACTAGCGTACCCGCTCCGTAGATGCCTGTTGGATGGAATTGCCACATTTCCATGTCTTGCACTGGGACACCCGCCCGCAACGCCATACCAACCCCGTCACCTGTGTTGATATGTGCATTGGTGGTCGATGCGTAGATCCGGCCTGCACCGCCTGTCGCAAAGACTGTCGCCTTTGACTTCACGTAGACCGTCTCTCCGGTCTCAATGCAAATGGCAATCACACCGACGATGGCGCCGTCTTGGTTTTTAACCAGCTCCGTTGCAAACCACTCGTTAAAGAAGACCGTCTCATTCTTAACGTTGTTCTGATAAAGCGTGTGCAGTAACGCGTGGCCCGTCCTGTCCGCCGCCGCGCAGGTACGAGCCGCCTGACCGCCTTCACCATAATTCTTCGACTGACCACCGAACGGGCGCTGGTAAATGCGTCCCTCCTCTGTCCGAGAAAAGGGAAGTCCCATGTGCTCGAGCTCAAAAATCGCCTCAGGACCTACCGAGCACATATACTCGATCGCATCCTGATCACCGATGTAATCACTGCCTTTGACAGTGTCATACATATGCCAGCGCCAATCGTCCTGAGGATCTGCACTCGCAATTGCACAGGTGATACCGCCCTGCGCACTAACGGTATGTGATCGCGTCGGAAATACCTTTGAAATAACGGCTGTTTTGTAGCCTGACTGCGCTAATTGCAACGCAGCACGCATGCCGGCACCGCCACCACCAACAATGACCCCATCGAACGAGATAGTTCGCATTACTCTGCTTCTCCCAAGCACACCACGCTATTGCGCGGCTTATCCCCAAACAACCTGAACAACCCAGATGGCGTACACCACTAGCGTCAATACCACTGCAATTTGCAGAACCGGCCGCATGACATTACCAATCGAACCCAACATGTATTCCGTCAAGTAGTCAGTAAACACTGTCCAGAGACCAATCCACGCGTGAGACACGTAGGCACCAACGGCGAGCAACGTAAAAACCTTCATCGCGGTCGTATCATGCAACTCTCGCCACGAAGTGTAGTCAATCCCGCACATGATCTGGTAACCAATGAACAAAAAATATGCGAGCATGATCAGCGAACTCACTCGCTGAATGAGCCAGTCCGACAAACCGTTACGACTAAAACTCGTTACCTGAGTTACCACAGCACTACTCCCCATACCACTGCAGCAATAGTTGCCGCGCCAAAAAGAATACGAGCACCTAAGGCGCCACCTTTGAAGTCCTCACCGATACCCATGTCCATAATCAGGTGACGGACGCCCGCCAAGACGTGGTAAGAGAGCACCACAAGAAGCATCCAAAGGACGGCTTTGGCTACTGCGGAGTCTAAGAGTGCCACCAGCGCATCAAAACTCTCCTGAGATGAGAGACTCATATCCAAAGCCCAAACCATCAACAGGCTAGATAGAAACAAAAGCACTCCTGTCACCCTGTGTGAAATCGATGCCCAAGCAGTGATTGGCAACTTGATAGTGCTGATGTCTAAATTGACAGGACGACTGTCCTTACTTCCGCGTGGTTTCACTTCATAGCCCCCAGAGCAGTCAAGTGGTGTGAAATTGAGGCGTGAGTATAGGTAGTCGCTTCGCAACTGACAAATTCATATGGCAAAAGACGATCATTAGTGAGGTCTTCGCAATTGGATTGTTGTAAAATTGACACTATCAGCGCGTGCCGCTAGTTTGGCGCCACAAAAAATCAGTCGGGGGACTCTCAATGACAAGCAAGACGGCAAAACTCTCTATTCCGCAGAGCGACAATACGACACTCGATATCGACTTGCCGGTCTATGAAGGTTCTGAGGGCCCTGATGTAGTAGATGTTGGAAAACTCACCTCTCAAGGGCACTTCACATTTGATCCCGGCTTCACCTCAACGGCCTCTTGTGAGTCCAAAATCACTTACATCGACGGTGAGAAGGGCGTTCTCTTACATCGTGGCTACCCGATTGAGCAACTGGCAGAACAATCAGATTACCTAGAGACATGCTACCTACTTTTGAATGGTGAACTTCCAAACGCTGAAGAAAAGAAAGCGTTTGTCGACATGGTCACAAATCACACTATGGTGCACGAGCAAATCAGAACTTTTTTTAATGGGTTCCGGCGAGATGCACACCCCATGGCCATTATGTGCGGGGTAGTAGGCGCCCTGTCCGCGTTCTATCACGACTCCACCGACATTTCTGACCCTTATCATCGAGAAGTGGCGGCATTCCGTCTAATTGCCAAAATGCCCACTATTGCAGCGATGAGTTATAAGTTTTCGATCGGGCAACCCTTCATGTATCCACGCAATGAGTTGGACTACTCATCCAACTTCCTCCACATGATGTTCGGCAACCCATGTGAGCAAACGATCATATCGCCAACTATAGCTCGCGCAATGGACCGTATTTTCCTATTGCATGCAGACCATGAGCAAAACGCTTCAACATCGACTGTGCGTCTCGCAGGTTCGTCGCAAGCGAACCCATTCGCTTGCATCGCTGCAGGCATTGCTGCACTTTGGGGTCCCTCTCATGGTGGTGCAAATGAAGCGGTAGTTAAGATGCTCGACGAGATTGGTGATGTGTCACGAATCGACGAGTTTGTCGCGAGAGCCAAGGATAAAAATGACCCATTCCGCTTGATGGGCTTCGGACACCGCGTCTACAAGAATTTTGATCCTCGTGCGAAGGTCATGAAACAGGCGGCTGATGAGGTTCTGGCTGAGCTTGGTATCCAAGACGAGAACCTGGAGATCGCCAAACGTCTCGAGGAAATCGCCCTAAGCGACCCCTACTTCATTGAGAAGAAGCTCTACCCTAACGTCGATTTTTACTCCGGTATCATACTCAAGGCCCTTGGCATCCCCACATCGATGTTCACCGTAATCTTTGCCGTTGGACGCACCGTGGGTTGGATCGCGCACTGGAACGAGATGATCAGTGGTAGCTACCGAATCGGTCGCCCCCGCCAGCTCTACACGGGTTATTCGGCGCGTGACTTTGTTCCAGTAGAGGATCGCTAGGCATGACAGGCCTGAATAAGCGCGTTGCTATTTCTGGCGCGGGTCTCTTCACACCCACCGAGTCCGTTAGCAATGCTGAACTCGTTGAATCGTTCAACGCCTGGGTTGATCTTTACAATGCAGAAAATGCGGAAGCTATCGAAGCCGGCGAATTAGAGGCAAAAGGCCACTCCAATGTAGAGTTCATAGAGAAAGCCTCGGGGATAAAGTCACGTTTTGTGATGAATAAATCAGGCATTATCGACCCTGAGCGCATGGTTCCGCGTCTTCGCGCTCGTGCGAACTATGAGCCCTCCGTAATGTGCGAGATGGGCGTCGTTGCAGCGAGGCAGGCCATGGCGCAAGCAAATGTTACCGCAGATGACATCGACGCGGTCTTGGTGGCAGCTTCAAATATGGAGCGAGCCTACCCCGCCATGGCTATCGAAGTTCAGGCAGAGCTTGGCATCAAAGGGTTTGCATTTGACATGAATGTCGCGTGCTCCTCGGCGACGTTCGGTATTCAACAAGCCTACAACATGGTGGTTTCTGGCAGCGCCCGGCGAGTGCTAATGGTCAACCCAGAGATTTGCACGGGGCACCTAAATTTCAGAGATCGTGATTCACATTTCATCTTCGGTGATGTGGCGACTGCGGTCGTAGTCGAGGCTGTTGAAGGCTGTCAGTCGTCTCAGGCATTTGAAATTCTCGATACAAAGCTTCAGACCATCTTCAGTAACAATATTCGGAACAACTTTGGGTTTCTCAATCGCGCCACAGAAGAAGGTGTTGGTCAGGCCGACAAGCTATTTATTCAAGAAGGACGAAAGGTTTTCCGCGAAGTCTGCCCTGCCGTTGCTGAGCAAATCACAGAGCAGCTTCAGAAAATGTCGATTGAGCCAGATGCACTAAAGCGCATATGGTTACACCAAGCTAATCGCAACATGAACGAGTTGATTGCCAAAAAGGTGCTTGGACGCACGCCGAGTGAAGTAGAGTCGCCCACCATTCTCGACAAGTACGCGAATACATCATCTGCAGGCTCTATCATTGCATTCAAAAAGTACAATGAAGATTTTCTGCCCGGTGATCTTGGCGTGCTGTCGTCTTTTGGCGCGGGCTATAGTATTGGCTCGATCGTCCTCCAGCGAATCTAAACGGCGCCTAAATCAGGCCCCAGCTAATATAGCCTTTAACTCTGCCAGTAGCGTCTGCTGCTGGTTTCTAGTGCCCACCGTAATGCGAACCCACGGCATCAAGTCTTCGCTGGACCAACTTCTTACAAGAACCCCCTTCTCGCGAAGCTTTTCGGTCAACTCAACGCCGGACTGTTGCGGATGTGAAGCAAGTAGGAAATTGGCCTGAGAAGTTAAGACCCTAAACCCTAGCCCCTCTAGGCCAGCTCTCAACTCTGTGCGGTTTTCAATAATGGTAGCTGAAGCTTGCTGAAACCATTCAGCGTCTGAGATTGCGGCGGCTGCAACTGCCTGCGCGTGTGCATCAACGGGGTATGAGTTAAATGAATCCTTAACGCGTCGAAGCCCTTCTATCAGTTCCCTCGCTCCAAGTGCATAACCTACTCTTAAACCCGCTAGTGCATGGCTCTTAGAAAAGCTACGGGTGATTAACAAGTTATCGAAGCGGTCAATAAGGGGCACGGCTGTGTCTGCACCAAAACCCTGATAAGCCTCATCGATAACAACCAAACGATTGGAGTTGGCGGCGCACAAGGCTTCGATGTCCGATAAAGAAACAGCCATAGCTGTCGGTGCATTCGGGTTTGGAAATACGACGGGACCCGACCATGAGCCCATTGCCTTGAGGTCGATAGACAAGTCCTCATTCATAGGCACGCGATGAAGGCCTTTGCCGAGTAGCTGCGCCCATACTGGATAAAATGTATACGTCATTGCCGGGATGCCTGGCTGCTGCTCTTCGTCAGATAGAAAAGCAGTCCACGCAAAGGCTAATATCTCATCAGAGCCGTTTGCTACCAGAACATTTTCCACATCAAGATCACAAAAATCAGCGATCGCTTTTGTTAAGAAACTTGAGTGGGGATCGGGATATTTGCGCAGCTGTTCAGGATCGATAGAACGCCCCGCCTCAAGTGCAGCGGAGGATGGCGGCAACGCGTGCTCATTGGTATTAAGCTTTATTACGTCACTTCGTTGCGCCTGCTCACCAGGCACGTAGGGCAATAGTCGATTAAGTGTGGATGACCAGAAACGACTCATAGGAAGCAGTTCACAGTGAAACAGGGTAAGCCACGAAGTGTATTCAGTTCGTGGCCCAATGTCAGCTTACTAAGTCCCGAACGGTGAGGGTATCTAAATGTCTTACATCGACGCCGCGGGTTAAAAAGATGACCTGTTCAGCAATATTTACAGCATGATCACCAACGCGCTCAAGACTTTTCAAAATCCCCAGATAAGCAAGCGATGCTTCTAGTGTTTCCGGGCTCGCTTGAATCTGACTCTTCACCCAGCTTTTTGCCACCGCATAGGCTTCATCAATGTCGTCATCGCGCAAAATTATCGTTGCGGCATCACTCACTTGTAGCCGGGCGAAGCTATCGAGCGCATCCTTCAGAATTGAGTTAACCGACCTAGAAAGATCTCGAACTCTGGCACTCGCCCCCTCCAAGGCTCCCCCCTCAGATAGCTCTATGGCTTGGCGGCCGATCTTAACCGCTTCGTCACCAATTCGTTCCAAGTCATTAGTTACCTTGATAATAGCGAGAACAAGTCGCAGATCCCCGGCAGCGGGTTGCCGCAAGACGAGGATACGAGTGCACTGCTCATCGATGGAGCGCTCGAGTTCGTTAACCTCAATATCAAGTTCTATCGCAACTTCTGCGCGAGCGGAGTCTCCATCGAGCGCCGCCTCAATCGCATGCTCGATTTGAGACTCGACAAGCCCTCCCATGGTCATCAAATCATTTCGGACGCCTTCTAATTCAGCATTGAATTGTGCCGAGATGTGCACTCTTGGCTTATCCGCTTGATTCATTTCGATTTTCCCCAGTGTCACCCGTAGCGTCCCGTTATGTAGTCCTCTGTCTCTCTACTTGTAGGAAACGTAAATATATTTTCAGTCAGTCCAAATTCGATTAATCGGCCACCATTCATGAAAGCCGTGAAATCTGATACGCGAGCAGCCTGCTGCATATTGTGAGTAACGATGATTATGGTGAATGTATGTTTCAGTTCGTAGATCAATTCCTCAATTCGCAAGGTTGATATGGGATCAAGCGAGGAAGCAGGCTCGTCGAGCAAGAGCACCTTGGGCTTAAGCGCTATTGCTCGTGCGATCACCAAGCGTTGTTGCTGACCCAGTGATAATTTCAGCGCAGAATCATTGAGACGATCCTTCACCTCGTCCCACAAAGCGGCGGATCGTAAAGCTTGCTCAACCAATTCTTCTAGTATGCGCCGGCTTTTGAGGCCACTCAGCTTCAAGCCATAGGCGACATTCTCAAAGATTGATTTTGGGAATGGATTAGGCCTTTGGAAAACCATACCAATCTGTCTTCTGAGCGTTGTTACATTTGTGCGCGAATCGAGGATATCCTCACCATCGAACAGAATCTGTCCGTCATAATTCACACCGTCGATAAGATCGTTCATGCGATTTAAACAGCGCAGAAGCGTTGACTTCCCGCAACCGCTGGCACCGATGATTGCGGTAACAGCACGCTCGGGAATGTCCAGCGATATGTCGATAAGTGCCTGAGGGTTATCTCTGTAACCTAATGACAAATGACTGACCTTTATCGCAGACGGATTTTTCCTCCCTGTCTCTGAGGTTTCGGAACCCCCTCTAAATTGAAAGTGCTCATCCATAAACAGTCTCTCTAAAATGGGTTTGCCACTTCTTGCCTACCCAATACGAGAGCACGAAAGGCGATCGCAATAAGGTTCAAGCTTGAAATCAAAAGAACGAGTACCAATGCTACGCTTGCTACCCAGCCCAAGTCGCCAGGATCCACTCGATTAAACAAGACGGCATCAAACAGTTGGAAGCCCACGTGCATGAACTTTTGCTCTAATTCAATGAAGGGTAAACGTTCAGAAAACGGAAGCGAGGGAGCAAACTTGACCGCTCCAACCAAAAGCAATGGAGCCACCTCGCCAGCAGTTCTCGCGGTAGCGAGAATGAGTCCTGTGAATACGCTTGGCATAGCGGCTGGGAGTACTGCCTTGAAAACGGTTTCACCCTGTGTTGCTCCGAGTGCAATACTTGCCTCTCTTAAATCGCTCGGTAGCGCATCCAGCCCTTCCGTAACAGCCACAATCACAATGGGTAGATTGAGTAATGCCATGGTAAGTGCCGCCCACAGGAGACCGGGTGTGCCAAAGGTTGGATTGGGTAACTGATCACTAAAAAACAGCTGATCAACCTGCCCTCCCAGCCCGTAAACGAAAAAGCCTAGCCCGAAAACGCCATAGATAATTGCGGGGACCCCTGCCAAATTAGTAATGCTGATCCGGATAAGCTTCGTGTACCAAGTGGGGCGTGCATATTCAGTTAGATAAAGCGCCGTAGCAACACCCAGTGGTGCAACAAAAACCGTCATCAGGATCACTAACGCTAGCGTCCCAAAGATTGCGGGAAACACCGCCGAAATTCCGTTTCCAAGTTCTGCTCCCGTAAAAGCAAGGCTGTATAACTTAGTGCTCCAATTCGCACCTTCCGGTCCTGAGCTTCCAAGTAGCCAGGACAATGCGCTAGTCACGAGCAACAAGAACAAACCACTCGAAATGAGAATAATCGTCGTCACCATTGAGGCGGATAGCCCAATCATGGCTAGCGATCGAAGGCGTTCCAGACGCGAGCCCGTCAACTGACGGTGTGTACTGGATAGAAATTTCTTATTGGCTTCAGACACCGTGCGTTTTCGCCTTTACACTATCTTTGATAATTTCCGCCAATGTATTAACCACGAAAGTAATGCCGAACAGTAGCAAGCCCATAACGAATAGCACGTAGTAATGGGACGAATCACGAGGGGCTTCAGGGAGCTCGAGCGCCAGTGACGCACTGACTGAGCGGAGACCCTCGAAAACGCTGAGATCGATTATGCTAGTGTTGCCCGACAGCATTAACAAAATCATTGTCTCACCTGCCGCACGACCAAAGCCGATCATTATCGCCGCGATCATGCCCGGTAATGCGAGTGGTAAAACAATATCCCGGTAGCTCTGCCATGGGGTCGACCCCAGAGCCAAGGCTCCGGAAGCAAGATTCTTAGGAACTGAGTGAATCGCCTCCTCCGCCACCGAAAAAATTGTTGGTGTAATAGCGACACCAAGCACAAGGCCGACCAGTAGAGCGTTGAAGTACGCAAGTGTGATGCCTTGCCCGTCCAGGTATTGAACTAAACTCCCGCCGGGTAAAAACCCCGATGCCGAAATGCCCGCCCAAGCACTCAAAAAGATAGCCGTTGCGACAAGTGGGAGTAGCTTTAAAGGCCAATCATCAAGCGCATCAAGCCTCACCAGCCTCAAGCCGGCACTGCGCATTGCAAATACGCCCAAAATGATAAAGAAAGGGAACAGGATTGTGATACCAATCAGACCGGTCAGCACAGTCTCAAAGACGGGGGCTATCCAAAAAAGTCCAATTGCGCCGAGCACAACAGTTGGAAAAGCTGTCAACATATCAATAACAGGCCGAATGCGGCGTCGCTGCACTGGGGACATGAAAAAACCGACATAGATTGCTGCGCCCAAGCTCAGCGGTGTACCTACTAACAACGCCAACAACGCGGCTTTGAGCGTGCCAAATAAAAGAGGCGCTACGGAATATTTAGGTTCAGCCGCCTCGGACGATGGCAGGGGTAGCCACAAAGAGGTGGGGGCCGCATATCCCTCGTAATGAACCGGCTTGATCAGACGACTCCATGCACCCCCAATATCTGTAGTGGCAAATTCGAATAGCTCAGAACGCCCTCCCATAATTATACGTAGGCGCGTTGGCGACTCCCAAAACAAGTCCGAAGGTTTATCCGACAAGGAATAAGTCAATTGTGCTTGGGGATTACGGAAATCAATAATGGCTAAGGTGCTCGGTTCAGACAACAATGCCAAAACCCCCAACCGCGGGTGACCTGCGGCCTTGATGACAGGAAGTTCCCATTCGATTTTTTCGACTAATTCACTCGATGGCGCATCGCCTTCACGCGTGGATGCCAAAAAGTGATGGTGGCTAATCACCCCGTCGGAAGTCGCTATTACTGCACCACGATTAATTCCAACAGCTGTCGCTGCGGACCAGTCCTTCGGTAGCTCCGTATTCTCAACCCGAAACCCCGTCAATGAATTAACCCAAAACCATGATTCACCCACGATCCCTTCCAGCGACCAGTCACCCGCAACTGACAAGGAGACATCACCCGCTGAGTCAACAGGATCTTCCTCTAATTTTCCCTCAAAGGCTGAGGCTTTTAAGTCGGAACCCAAGGGCGTGAGTGTGCTGGGTGCAAGAATCGGATAAGCGACGGTAACCATTTGTACAAACATGCCCAGCAACGAAAAAATCACCGCAAATCCAGCGAAACGCACAATTGCCCCTGCCAAAAACGACCGAATGGCTCGTGCATTACCGACAGGCATTTGCTGCACCTATTAGCGTTAATGGGCTGCCTTCATCTGGCAAGTTAAAGCCGCTCTCCAGCAATATTTCAAGTCCTTCGTCACTTGCTATGAACGTTAGAAAAGCGCACTCAGCGGATTCCTTCGCCGCCTCAAGGCTGGTCGGGAGATACATGTAGAGACGTCGCTTAAACGGATAACTAGAATCGCTGGGGTAGACCAGCTTATTGCTTTCATCCATGACACCTAGCACTTTTATATCGCCATTAGCGTGCGTCATAGCAGAATAGGCGAGTGCCGAGGGTAAACGGGCTACGGTGTTCGCAACTCCAGCACCACCGGGGATTTCATTGATGAAAACCCCGGGATCACCGCCACAGAGTGCTCTACTGCGAAAGAACTGATACGTACCTGAGGTAGCCGTTCGCCCAACAACTTGAATCCGCTGGCGACCAAAAGGGTGGTTTGCCGACAAACCTTGCCACGATAAGATCCGCCCACTGGTTCCGCAGGTTCCTGGCATTCCGAAAATTCGTGCGATCGTGTTTCCCGTCAGATACTCGATTGGATTCGAGGGGTGGACAATAAAAACAACCGCGTCCTCCGCGATCACGATCTCGGTTGGTTTTCGTCCCGTCTCGGCAATAAACGCTGCCACCTCATCAGAGTTCATGGGTCGACTCATCGTGCCAACATTCGCGGTTCCCTGTTGCAAAGCCGGTGGGGCCGCTGCAGAACCTACTGCTTGAATCTCGACAGATATCTCGGGATTCTTCGAGTAGAAACGTTGGGTCCAGAGGGTCATTAAACCCGAGAGCGTATCGGATCCAACAATGATTAGCGTGTTGTTTGGGTTCCGCTCTGTATCAGCCAACGCTGTGTTTAAGCAGATATTGAAAGTAAGGAAGATGAGGCAACGTCTAAGCAGCTTCATTTGGCTCAAAGACCAAGGAAAACGTCGAACCAGCACCTACTTTGCTATCGATATTGAGTTCGGCATTGTGAGATACTGCAACGTGTTTGACGATCGCCAAACCCAGCCCAGTGCCCCCGGTTTTTTGGCTACGACTTTTATCTACTCGATAAAATCGCTCCGTTAGTCTCGGAATGTGTACAGAATCAATGCCATAACCTTCATCGATCACATGTAGCGTTGGACGCCCACACTCACACGCCCACTCAACCCGAACGGGGGAATTAGGGTCGCTGTATTTCAATGCATTGACGACGAGGTTACTCACTGCACTGTGAAGCTCCATAGGATCGCCTAGAATCAGTCCGTCGAACGATGTTGATAACGATATCTCTCTATCGGGCCATGCCGCTCTCAAGTCCCCAATGATCTCGGATATTACCTCACCCATATCGACCGATGAGGTTTTATCGGAATGCTCGATAGATTCAATACGAGACAACCAAAGAAGATCTTTCAGCAAAACCTCCATCCGCACAACTTGCATGTCCATTTGCGCCAATGGCCGTCCAATTTTTTCAGCAATTGATGCATCCAGCGACTGCAAATTCTCAACATACCCCTTCAGAACCGTCAGTGGTGTCCTCAATTCATGGGAGACATTCCCTACAAAGTCACGGCGCATCATCTCAAGCTTGTGCTGTTCAGTAATATCTTTGACAAATATAAGCCTGTCACCGCCCCCAAACGTGGTTACCTCGACCTGAAAACAACGTTCCTGTTCTGGCGTAGGGGGTAAGCGAAGAGGTACGTCATGCTCTGTTGTCGCTAAATAGTCTGCGAAGGCCGGTGAGCGAATAAGATTCACCAAAGGGCGCCCGGCATCGTTGTCTATACTAATATTGAGTAAGTGAGCCGCGGCATCGTTAGCCCATACAATATTGCCACGCGGGTCGATTATAATCGCAACATCGCGCAGCGATTTTAGGGCATCCTGCAGATATTCAATTGACGACTCCAATCGCCCTTGGGTTTCGCGACTCTGACGTTGCAAACGGTATATGTGGTCAAACAACCGTCCCCAAACACCCCGCGCATCCGGAGGTGGAGACTCTGTGTTATCCAGCCAGAGCTCAACGCGATGTAACTGATAACCCCAATACACGAGAACGATGCTCAGAGCTATAACGAGAAACACAAGGGGATATCCAAGCCAGTAGCCGAATCCACCTGAAACCAATATTGCTAGCGGTGTGCGAAGAGGTGCTCGCCAAATTGGGCGCGTAATAGTCACCCAGCAATCACGCCCTTTGTCGAGAACCGATAGCCAGTTCCGCGAACAGTCTGTACAAGATTACTATAATCTTTTACGCCACCCTCCAGCGCTTTTCTAAGTCGACGGATGTGGACATCGACGGTTCGCTCCTCAACGTACACGTTGGCACCCCACACATGATCTAAAAGTTGGTTACGGGTGTACGCCCGCTCAGGGTGTGACATGAAAAATTGTAGCAAGTTGAATTCTGTTGGGCCCATTTCAATAGGCTTATTAGCCACGAATATTCGTCGGCTATCCATATCGAGCAGGAGATCTTCGACCTCGAGACGGTCTCGTTGCTCACCACCCGCGGCGCGCCTGAGCTGCGCCTTTATGCGCGCGATCAACTCTCGGGGGGCGAAAGGCTTCGTAACGTAGTCATCAGCACCCACATCTAAGCCTTGTATGACGTTATCCTCGGCGGCTTTCGCTGTGAGCATGATAACGGGGATTTCGGCAGTCGCATCGTTTCGCTTTAGGCGCCTGAGCAACTCTAGGCCGCTACCACCGGGAAGCATCCAGTCAAGTAATACGATGGCAGGACGTTCGTCAACAACAAGCCGATGAGCGTCTTGAATATTCTCCGCCTCGATACACTCGAAATCGGCGATTTCCAAGGCCATTCGCAACATGTCACGAATGGAAAATTCGTCGTCGACAATCAAAACCTTCTTCGCTGTCATGTTTCCAGTCCTCTCGCTACGGGCCTATTAAATGAAAAAAAAATGACAGAAAGGTTACGATGGCTACCACCAATTGAACCATCCTTTGTCTCTCAGATCGTCCTGACAGGATGCGAGCTGACGGTCATAGAGGTTTGCTCTTTTTTCGACCTTCTTCGCGACGTCAACCAGCCAGGGTTTAGATCGATAAGTCCCCCGCTTATAACCGCCGTGCCCCTC